>JBBAAJ010000111.1:0-4400 GCA_041658365.1 Candidatus Peribacteraceae bacterium
TACAAGGCATACCTCGACTGCCGCAGGCACAAGCGGCAGATGTATCACGCCGCGCTCTTCGAGCAGCACGCGGAAGCGGAGATTCTGCATTTGGAGCGGGAACTCATTGACGGTACCTACCGTCCGGGGCGGTCCATCTGCTTCGTCGTGACCGAGCCGACGGTACGGGAGATTTTCGCCGCGACGTTCCGCGACCGCGTGGTCCATCATCTCCTCTACAACCACCTCATGCCGGTCTTCGAGCCGCTCTTCATCCACCAGTCCTACGCGTGTCGCCCGGGGAGGGGAACGCGCCGCGCCGTTTCCGACCTTCAGCGCTCTCTCCGCGTCCTCACCAGCAACAACCACAGAGCGGCACACTGTCTCCACCTCGATATCCAGGGGTTTTTTATGAGTCTCAAGAAAGACATTCTCTTCCGGCTCATCAAGAAACGCATTCACCACCCCGATCTCCTCTGGCTTTCGTCCGTCATCATCTTCCACGACCCGCTGGAGAATTTCATGCGGAAAGGAGACGCCAATCTCTTCGCGCTCGTACCGCCGCACAAATCCCTCTTTCATGTTAAAAGAGGACAAGGACTGCCCATCGGGAACCTGACCTCACAGTTTTTCGCGAATGTTTACATGAATGAGCTGGACCAGTTCGCCAAGCACCGGCTCAAAATCCGCCATTACTTTCGCTACGTGGATGATCTCCTGCTCCTTTCGCACGATCCCGATGAACTCCTCGCATGGCGCGACCGCATCGACGCCTTTCTGCGCGACCGGCTCGAACTGGAATTGCATCCGAAGAAACAGAAACTCTGCGAAGTCGGCCAAGGCATCGACTGGCTTGGGTACATCGTCTCGCCCGATCATGTCCTCGTACGGCGGCGCGTTGTGAAGCGCTTCAAGAAAACGCTTTTCCTTCTCAACAAGAAATTGGGGGAGAGCGCACCACCGGAATCCGGACAATCGGCAATTCCACCGCGTGAACTTCTCGAGCACATCCTCGCGAGCATCAATTCCTCCTTCGGTCATTTCGTCTATGCAAACTCCTTCCGTCTGCGCGCGCAACTCTGGGAAAAACATTTCGGGAATATCCGCCGCTACCTTGAGCCGACCGATGCGGGGCTCAAATCCTTTCGAATTATTGAGCAGGATACGAAGAAGACGTGAGCGGGTAAGCGCGGGCGATCCCCGGGAGAGCCGGATAGGTGTTCATTTCCGGACGGACGCAACGCACATTGTTCGCATTCGTCTTCCCATTGTTGTTCGTGTTGCCATTGGAGAGATTCACGTTCCACGCGTTGGTCGTATTGTCCGATTTCGTCGTGGCGGACCAGTAATTGCGATTGACGCCCGATGCCTTTGTCCCGTCACTCGTCTTCTCTCCGGAAGGCAATCGCCGCCGAAACGGCGTATGCCCACCTGACTGTAGATCCCCGCCCTTTCTATCTCCGACCAAGTTTGGAATTATGGTATAGCTGCCACGAAGTTCGGATGAAGAGAAAGGGCGGGGGAACGGGGCCGCAATGAACGAGCACGCTCCAAGCACCCGCAGGCACGTGGACTCCGGCTCTCCCGGAAACCGCCGCTGCTATCAAAGAACAACTGATACTTTCCCCTTCGCCCAGGACATCCATCCCGCAAGCTGCTTGCTGATCTCCTCCAATGTCCGGCTCATGGACTCGTAGGTGCCGAGCCCGAGGATTTTGAGATCGCTTGCGAGCCGGACGTGGATACGCAGCTGTTCCAGCGCAATCGCGGCTTCTTCAAGCGGCGGCACTTTGTCTTCGCGTCCGTTCGCGGCGACGATGAGACAGAGGATGTCCGAAAGGAGTGCTTTCAGTTTTTCCCCAAGCGTGAAGCGGTACGCGCGCGGGAACCTTGCTGTGACGCCGTACATCTCGACCGTAAGCAGGTACGTCTTCTGGAATACGGGCAGATGGTTGTATTGTGCCATCGACAAGATAGGATACGCCGCTTTCTCAACTGCGTCACAGTCTCTCGAACTCAGGTTCCAAGTCAACGCAAGCCAAAACCCTCTTGTGTGGAAGGATATATATTGCTATACTATTTCTAGCTTTTATCTATTTCCAGCTACTCTATGATTACTCAACTGAACATCAAACTGCCGGATGAGAAAACGAAACTGGAAGCGGAACGACTGGCGAAGCAGCTTGGCTTCTCCCTCGGCAGTATCATGCGCGCTTTCCTCCTTCATTTTATCCGCACGCGGCGCGTAACATTCTCGGTGGGAGGAGAGAGCGATACTTCTACCGGCCTCACGGGAGCCATACTGGAGAAAGCGCTTCTACAGGCGGGAGAGAATACCGCCTCCGCAAAGCGGCACGGCAAAGCGTACGATGCCATGCTGCAGGCGGAAAAAGATGGTACCCTGATGGAAGTCCAATGATCCGCATCGTCCTGATCGCTCCGGGGGTTCACCGCATGCTGCAGCGGCAGCGTCTCCTCCGGCAATTCGAAAAGGCAGTGCATAAAATCAAACGTGGAGAGAACGCGGGCGTGGATCTGAAGAAGCGGACGCCCCATACGCTCAACATCTGGCAGTTCCGCATCACGCAGAAGTACCGTGCGTTTGCAAAAAGAGAGGGCGATACACTCACCGTCTTCGTGATCGACGACCATCAATAGAACAAGGCGACCCCAAGGAGTGCAAGATGTATCTGAACCTATGCAGCAAAATTTTTCGCGCCGACCGCGCTCTAAGCGCGGGGGAAATGACCAAATTACACGAATAACCAAATGCTCAAATGATCACGATGCCGGACGGACGCAACGCACATTGTTCGCAGTCGTCTTCCCATTGGGGTACGTGAAGCCATTGGAGAGATACACGAACCACGCGGAGGTCGTACTGTCCGAACCCGTCGTGGCGGACCAGTAACTGCGATGGACGCCCGATGTTTCAAGGTTTCCGTAGGAGCCATCGATGTACGCCTGCATGAGCTGCTTCTGGTGCGGGAGGTACCAACCGGAGTGATCGGAACAAATTTGTGAGGCGGTGCGCGCGCCGTTATTGACAGCGGAGCTATCCCACGAGTACGTGAGCGGAGAAGAATCGGAAAAAGACGCGCACGCGGAGCCGTTGCACGGGAGGCTCCAGACCAAGTTGGTAGAGTTGTCCTTTGCGTCCGCGCCGGTGTCCCCGGTGTTGCAGTAGTTGCCGCCGGGGTTCGTGGTCGCGTTGTAGGCGCTTGCGTTGCATGCCGTCCAGCCGCCGCTGTAGCGAAGCGCTGCCGGAGCCCCAGCGGCGTTGTAGTCATCGGCTCCGCCATTCGCCTGGCTTCCTCCGGTGAAGGCGCCACTCGTGCCGTTGAAGAGACTGCCAAGCAGCGTCCCCGCAATGCCGCAGTACGTCCGTCCAGTCGCGACGAGCGCACCAGAAACAGTCGTTGTTCCCGTCGTGCCGTTCACGGTGTCCGTGGAACACACATTGGATGCATCGGGCAGATCCAAGGTCGCCGTCTGCCGCGTACCGTCGGACTGCCACCACTCGACGGCGCTGTTACCCGTCGTGATGGTCGTTCCGTTCCCCGCGAGGTCCGTTGTTGCCGAGGCGGAAGGGAGAGTGTTCACCGCGGAGGGATACGCTCCGGTGAGACCCACGCCAAAGAGGGTGCCGCTTTTCACGGTGGCGGCGGAAAGATTTGCGGCGTTATAGGTGCCGGGCGTGGAGGCGGTCGTGAGTACCGTGGAGGCGACATCGTCGCCGTAAGCGAGATTGCCGGAGAAGGAACCAGTGCCGGTCCCGGCAACGCCGAAGGTGATGCCGCTTCGGACATTGGTCGCCGTGATGTTACTTGCGTTGTATGTGCCTGCGGCGGTGGCGGTCGTGAGCACCTTGGCCGCAGAGTCATCGCCGTACGAAAGCGTCCCCGCGCCGTTCTCGATGACCCACTCCAATCGCTGCAGCACGTCGCCGTCGCGGTTCGCCGTCACCGAGGAGGTGTCGCCGGAGCCCGCGATCTTGTCCCACAGTTCCTGCAAGCTGTGCATGGTGGAGGCGGGTAACGCGGAGGGAGAAAGGTTCCCTGCGAGCGCGACCGTCGCGGAAACAGTGAGGAGGCCGAGTGCTCCGACAAGCGTGAGGATGCGTTTCATGGGAAGGGAGGGAAAACGGAGGGAATGGTAGCCCCGCCCTTTCTTTTCCGCAAACTTCGTGGCGGCCATGCAATACCCAACCCGGCCAGAGATAAAGAAAGGGCGGGGTTCGTTTTGTGTGTCAGCGGCAAGTGTGTTCGGTCGCTCTCGATCAGCAGAAAATTTGCCGTTGGCGAAAAGCCAGTTCGATCCGGTCGTTTTTTCCGGGTTCCCGTGCTGGTTAAGACGAAAACGGTTGGGCGGCGCGGCGGCTGCCCCAGCCCGAAGGTTTTTCAGCCGCCGCGCCGGTTGCC
>JBBAAJ010000112.1:0-4397 GCA_041658365.1 Candidatus Peribacteraceae bacterium
CTCGAGTTCGCTGCGGGTGCAGGTGAACATGCAGGAGATCGGTTGCGCCTATACGATTTACCGTTATGGGTCGGAAGAGCTGAAGAAGAAGTACATCGCGAAACTGGTGAACGCCGAGATCCTGGGGGCCTTTGCGATTACGGAGCCGCAGGCCGGCTCGGATGTGATGGCGATCAAATCCATGGCGGTGGACAAGGGGGACCACTGGCTGCTCAACGGGACGAAGACCTGGATATCGAACGCGACGGTGGGGGGGATCAACATCTACTACGCCTATACGGAGAAGGAGGGAGGGGGAAAGAGCCTTTCGGCCTTCATCCTGGAGTTGGACAAGTTCAACGGGATCACCGTGACCGATCTGGACAAGATGGGCTCCCGTTCTTCGCCGACGGGGGAGATCATCCTGGAGGATACCCGTGTTCCGAAGGAGAACATCCTGGGGAAGCCGGGAGACGGGACGAAGATCGTTTTCGGATCTCTTGCCCAGACGAGGCTGTCGGCGGCGGCGGGCGGCGTTGGACTGGCCCAGGCCTGTCTGGACGTGGTGACGAAGTATGCGATGGAGCGGGAGCAGTTCGGTCAGCCGATCGGGCAGTTTCAGATGAACCAGGACCTGATCGCGCAGATGGTGTGCGAAATCGAGGCGGTGCGGCTGATGGTCTACAAGGCGGCCTGGCAGAAGGACCAGGGGAACCTGGGGAACAATGCGGAGGTGGCACAGGCGAAATACCTGGCCGGCGAACTGGCGTACAAGTGCTCCCAGTACGCGATGCGGATCCTGGGCGCCTATGGGTATTCGACGGAATACCCGGTGGCACGGTACTATCGGGATGCCCCGACCTACGCGATGGTGGAGGGGTCGGCGAACATCTGCAAGTTCATCATCGCCCAGGATCAACTGGGTATCCGCAAGGCGAACCGGTAGGTTGCGCCTATTCATCGATTGAGGAAGGAATAGAAGAGATGAGACCTTATTTTGCCAGGATGGACGATATCGGGAAACCGCTGCGCCCGGCGCAACGGGAACGGATGGCGGAAAATGCGGTTCAGGCCGAGGCGGTCATGAAAAAGATCGATGCGGAGGCGGAGCGGATCAAAAACGTTGGCATCCCGGCCGAGAAGATCCGCGAGCGGGGAGAGATGACGGTCTGGGACCGGATCGAATACATCGTCGATCCGGGAACATTCTGCCCGCTGCATACCATCTTCGACCCGGAGAACGAGGAGTCGGGCAGCACCGGCGTGGTGGACGGCCTCGCGCGGATTGCCGGAAGATGGTGCGTGCTGATCGGGTTCAACAACAAGTGGATTGCCGGGGCGTGGATCGCCGGTCAGGCGGAGAACAACCTGCGGGTGACCGATCTGGCGAAGCTGATGAACCTGCCGCTGGTCTGGTTGGTGAACTGTTCGGGCGTGAAGCTGCCGGAGCAGGAGAAGGTGTATGCGAACCGGCGGGGGCAGGGGACCTGCTTTTTCCGCCATGCGGAGTTAGAGCAGATGGGGATTCCGGTGCTGGCGGGGATATATGGGACGAACCCGGCCGGCGGCGGTTACCAGGGAATCAGTCCGACGATCCTGCTCGCGCACAAGAACTGCAACATCGCGGTGGGCGGCGGCGGGATCGTCAGCGGGATGAGCCCCAAGGGTTCCTTCGATGAGGAGGGCGCCGAGGAGCTGATCAAGGCGACCCGTCATTTCAAGGCGGTCCCTCCGGGAAGCGTGAAGGTCCATTACGATTCAACGGGGTTCTTCCGGGCGGTCTTTGAGACGGAGACGCAGGTCCTGGATGCCCTGAAGGAGTGCATGACGGATATCCCGGCGTACAACCCGCGTTTTTTCAGGGTTGCGGAGCCTGCGGCGCCGAAGTATTCGCCGGCGGAGATCGCCTCGCTCGTCCCGCTGAATCAGAAGGCGGGATACGATTTCGACAACGTGCTGGCCCGGCTCGTGGACAATTCCGAGCAGATGGAATTCCACCCGCAATACGGCCCGGAGGTTTATACGGGGCTGGTGAAGGTGGACGGCTTTCTGTTAGGGGTGATCGGCAACCGCCAGGGTCTGCTTCCGAACTATCCGGAGTACACGAATGAGTACATCGGCGTCGGGGGCAAGCTCTACCGCCAGGGGCTCGTCAAGATGAATGAGTTCGTGACGCTCTGCGGCCGGGACCGCGTTCCGATCCTCTGGCTCCAGGACACGTCGGGGATCGATGTCGGGGACACGGCGGAGAAGGCCGAGCTGCTGGGGCTGGGGCAGTCTCTGATCTATTCCATCGAGCAGACGCATCTGCCGATGATGCTGGTGGTCCTCCGGAAGGGGACGGCGGCGGCCCATTACGTGATGGGCGGGCCGACGGCGAACAACAACAACGCCTTCACGCTGGGGACGCCGGCGACGGAGATCTACGTCATGCACGGCGAGACGGCTGCGGCGGCGAGTTACGCCCGCCGGCTGGTCAAGGAGAAGGATGCGGGCAAGCCGCTCGGGCCGGTCATCGACAAGATGAACGAGATGGTGAAGCACTACGAGGAGACCTCTCAACCCCTCTACTGTGCGAAGAAGGGGTTCGTCGATGAGGTCGTCCGCTTCGAGGAGATCCGCCGGTACATGGTGGCCTTCGCAAACGGGGTGTACCAGAATCCGCGTTCCATCTGCCCCCACCACCACATGCTGCTGCCGCGGATGATCCGGTCGCAGGTCGTGACGGGGCTGGATCGGCCTGCATGAGGATCCGGAAAGACGTGCGAAGGGTGAGGCGTGAGGCGTACTTTTGCGGATGCCGCAACGACGAGGGATGAAGCTTGAGCTCAGATGCGTACCGGTCCTCTTACGCCTTCCCTTTCAGTTTCTCCTGAAGGTTCTGCGTAAACTCCCTTTCCACGTCCTTGGCCTTGCTCTTCATGACCCGGTCACCGAACATGGCAAGCTTGCCGACGATAGCCACATCGGACTTGTATGACACGTCCACATTACCGTCGCCGATCTCGCGGAGTTCAACGATTGTTTTCTGTTTCATGTGGCCGAGTTTGGTGACATCTTCTCCCTCGCCTTCCAGCACGAGGCGGTGCGGCGGTTGCACTTCAGTGAGGACATTCCTGAATTTGAGCGTAACCTTGATGGGGCCTACCTTCTGCTTTACCACGGCATCGTATGTCTTTTCATCAATCTTTTCGATCTTTTCAGCGCCGGGGAGGCACGAGCCGAGCGTTGCGGGATCGAGCAGCATGTCCCATAGTTTCTGGATCGGCGCCTTGACCGTCAACTTTCCTTCGATAATCATTGTCTTCCTCTCATCATGAAAAAAGGCGGCTGAAGATTATCCCTGCTGTGTCTTGGCGATCAGCTCACCCACCTCGATGTATGCCTTGTTGCCGGGCTCGGTGGCCTGCGAAAGGAGCAGGTCTATGTAAGACAATCCCTGGGCTTCGAACCACGCCTTGTGTGGCTTGTCACCCGTTCCAAACATATGTCTTGCACAGTCAACGGGGTCTTTTTTTAGCTTTCCACAAACGGGACATTTTAAGCTCATGGTGTTCCTCCCTCTTTCTTCTTTTCCTTGAAGGCATTTACGATCATTTCGGGCATAATAGGCGCCTGTTTCATCTGGAGGCCCGTGGCGTGGAAGATCGCATTGCCGAGGGCTGCCGCAGTCGGGTTCGTAAGGCCCTCACCGGCCTCCTTCGCTCCGTAGGGCCCCTCCGGTTCATAGGTGTCGATCTCGATGATCTCGCACTCGGGCATATCAGGCGCTCGAATGATCTTGTAGTCAACCAGATTCGGGTTCATGACCTTGCCATCCTCAACGGGCATATTCTCGAGGCAGCCGTAACCGATTGCCATGGAGGCAGCGCCCTCGAGTTGACCGATCAGGCCGAGCGTGTTGATCGGCTGACCGCAATCATGGGCCGTTGTGCAATTAATGATTGACAGTTTTCCCGTTTCCGCATCAATTTCCGCCTCCACCGCCTGCACCATGTAGCTGTATGCCGGAGAGATCATGCCCTTGCGGTGAGGGGTGTAGTGGCCCCTGCCGATAATCCGCTGACCGTCTTTGCCCCGGAGCGCTTCCTTTACCAGATCAACGTAGTGCATGCCCCTCTCGGGCCGGGCGACATTATGCACCCAGTCGTCCTTGATATCGAGGTCGTAAATGATATTGTAACCGAATTTTGCGCTCGCAAATTCGAGGAGCTGCTTCTTGGCATCTTCCGCGGCCATCTTGGTGGCATTGCCGGCCATCAGCGTCTGCCGGGATCCCCATGCCCCGAGGTCTGCCGGACAGTGGTCAGTGTCGCCGGAATGCACCTTGATGTTCTCTAATTTGACTCCCAGCGCCTCTGCACAGATCATGGCCAGGGTGGTATTGGAACCCTGACCGATGTCCTGGGCGCCCACAT
>JBBAAJ010000113.1:0-4384 GCA_041658365.1 Candidatus Peribacteraceae bacterium
AAGCTCAACGGCGGCTTCAATCTCATCGGCCGCGTAATCCCTGTAGAACATCAAAACGGCAATGAAATCCTTGATGCCTTTTGTCTCCTGCCACCGCCGATAATAAATGAACCCGTATTGTTTCTTTAGTTGGACCCAGTGAAAGTTGCCGGTTTTGAGATTTGTGAGGTGAACTCCACCGATATTGGGGCTATCAAAGGTGTGGCAATGGGTGGACAGAAGGGGTATCTGAGGGCGGGCTCCCGTAGGTAGAGTGTCCTCAGATACCCCTTCTGCTGGGGCTTGAGATGGGATTTGGGGGGTAGGATTATTTCCTGGCGTTGAGCTGTTTGGACTCATACAGTCGCCAGGATGGACCATCGATCTTAATGATGATGGAATGATGGATCATCCGGTCTACTGTGGCTGCAGTAATGACAGGATCGCCAAGATAATCGCCGAGTTCTTTAAAATCGATGTTCGTTGTAATAATTGTTGAACCTTTACAGTAGCGGCCATCGATCACTTTGTGAAAGAGATTGGCGTTTCGTGCGTCATGCTGTTCCAACCGGTCGAAGCCGACTTCGTCAATCAGCAGAATCTCCGGGGTTAGAAAGCGTTTGAGCTTCTGTTCGAGGGTGTTGTCTGCAAGACTTGCCAGCAGTTCCCGGAGCATCGTGGTGGCGGTGACATAGCGGCAACGGAAGGTTTTCTGACAACCGATGAGTAAGAGCGCCTTGGCGATATGGCTCTTGCCGGCGCCGGACGTGCCGGCGATGATGACTCCCTGCTTGCGTATGGCAAAATCGAGCGTGGCCAGTTCCATGATCTGCCTTTTATCGACGCCTTTCTGAAAGACAAAATCAAAATCCGCGAGCAGTTTGCGCTCCGGCAGCTTTGACTCGCGGATACGTCGTTCGATCCTTCGTTCGGTGAGATCCCCCACCTCCAGGGCCAGGAGCCGTTCGAGCAACTCGCTGGGAGGCGATGCCTCTTTTACCGCTCGCGAGAGCTCCTCATCAAGAGCACTCGCCATCCGGTTGAGCTTCAATGTTTTGAGATACGTCCTGATCCTTGTCGTTGTGTCCTGGGTCTTCATGGTTGTCCTCCGGGTGGTTGGGTAGAGTAAATAGAACGGAATAATCCGCAAGTGAGCGTTGGTTGATCTTCGGCAGAGCGGCTCGCAATTGTTCCGAAGCCCGCTCATTACGGATGGCCTCCAAGGTCCTGGGAGTTGCTTTTGTTGCCAAAATCCGTTCCACTGCCTTGCAATCATAGGCGTGATATCGGCAGGCATGGCCAAGCGCCCGGTTGATGTCATCTGAATGATATCGCTCTTTTAGGTGCAGGATATAGCGGGCGTGAAAGCCTGGGTTCTTTGAATGCGTGAGCTGAAGTCCCCGTAGGAATTCGTCGGCATCATCGCCCAGTTCGAGAAACTGTTCCCGCACCGGTTCGAGCCCGTAGCGGATCGTCTTCACCCCGTGAACCGCAGCGCCGTCCAGGGAGAGCCTCGCTCCTGCCGGTCCTCTTTCATGACGGACGATGAGGTCGAGCTCCGGCGAGTAGATCAGGATCTCATGCTCTGTGGCCTTCATGGTCAGGATGTCGGCCACGTGCTCGTAAGGTACGGGATAGCGGTTGGTTTCGAACTCGATGCACCCTTCAAGATCGCAGACCCTGAGGGCCACTTCCGCACAGTCATAGGAATGGAGCGGCAGGGGTGTCAGGGCGGACAGTTCCTGTTCGAGAAAGAGTTCCAAGGGGGGCCGTCCGGTTGTATCATGCCGATGGATATCGCTTTTCTCGCGCATCCACCAGCGGGCGCAGGCCCGAAGATCATCGAGATCCTGGAACTCGCGTCCGCACAGAAGATTCCCCTCCACGTACTGAAACGGGCGCTCGATTTTTCCTTTCGTTTCAGGCCGGCCGCGCCGGCATATAATCGGACGTATCCGGTAATGGGTAGTGAAACAGGAGAAGGCCGGATTGATCACCGGCCGGCCCGCCTCCCAGCGCAGGACAACCGTTTTCTCGCTGTCGTAGAGACACTGGGCGGGCGTACCGGTAAAATGCGAGAAGGCATCCTGGTGGCGGCGGATCAGGGTGAAAAAATCCCGCCTCCTGGTGAAGTCGATAAAATGCCGCCGGGAGAAACCGAGGATGTAGGAGAAACATTGTACGTCGGTTTTGCCGGTTTTCAGGAACTTGATGGTGTAAGGGCTCCAGTCCATTTGTCCTTGAAGCCCGGCCTCTGTCTCGAAACGGACAATGGGTGTTTTTTTCGGCCCAGGCCGCAAGCGCCGCAATTGATCCCGCAGGATGCTGACGCCGCCGTCATAGCCGGTATCGCGCAGTTCTTCAAAGAGCCGCTGTCCGGTGATCCGGGGATATTTTTCCAAAAGCCGCTTGAGCGTCTCCTCGTATGCGTCGAGCTTGCTTGCCCGCTTTTCCTTCCGAACCGGGCGCTCCTTAAGGAGAATGTCATGACCCTCGTCCCGTAGCTTCTCGTGCTTTCTCAGGATGCGCCGCACCATGTTGCGGCTGACGGCAAAATGCCTGGCAAGCGCCCGGATCGACCAGCCCTCCTGCGTTTTCATGATAACCATCCGCTGCTCGAATTCTTCCCGATTTTGGATAAAAACGGCCATCTGGGCGCCCTCCTGATTCAGACTGATGACACCGAACCGCCGGCGGCCTCACGCAGTTCTTTCTCGACACAGGCAAGGCTATTCAGAACTCGGACACAACCAGCACGTAGCCTCTTTTCCTCGTCCGTCTCAAACTGACCGAGTTCCGTGCAGGAAAACAGGCACGCCACCTCTATGGATACCTTATCCAGACTGAAGAGCCTTTGCTGTATCTGCCTTGCTTTAAAGCTGAGACCTTTTTCATCCTGCGGATCGACCAAAGCTCCTTCATCAGGCGCAATTACCACCCCTCGCGGATCCCTCAAGATGCCATCATGTTCCCATGAAGGGCTGTTTTCAAGAGCTGTCACCACCTTCCTGGTCTCTCGCCAGGTCAGATGATGTTTGCGGATCGATTCAAGCAACAAATCCTGGTTGCAGCGCTGCAACCTTGCCAGTTCCGCCCCAAAACTCGCCGACAGAAGGCCAAGCCTTATGCTCTGCTGTGCTTCGTCGCTCAACCGCGCGATGAGCGACAGACGCCGACAAACCCAGCTCTTGTGGCGGCCAATCAGAACCCCAATCTCCACCTGGCTCAAACCATCTTCATGGTAGAGAGAATGAACCACCAGCGCCTCCTCCATGCCGGAAATGGCTCTGCCAACCCGATTGAGTTGCAACATGGCAGCCTTACACGCCCGAAGACTCACATCCAGAGGCCGAACCGTAAGTTCGGGAAACCCCAACTGCCGACCAGCCCTGAGACGCTTGAAACCGTCAAGCAGTTCATGCTCGCCGGAAACAATCCGACACGTAACCACAGGGGTCAGTTGCCCAAATTTCTGCATGGAGTGCAGCATCATCCGCTCCGCCTGTGGTTCGACTATCCGCAGTGATGCAAAACGCTCTCCGATTCTGGTGATCGGAATGCTCATTGTCTCCTGTGCGATAAGGTTGCTGCCGGGCGCCGTCATGACAGGATCCTCCTCAATGTGTTTTCGAGTATAAAATACCTGCTATGGCGGCTTTTGGCTATCGTCTCTTGAAATCGACGACAGGGGTAGTCGCCCGATTCCTTTTTGCTTTTCAACAAGTTGTGTGTGGATCACCTCTTGAACGCCCCTCATGAGAAGTCGCACGATATACTCAATGATTATAAGCTGTTTGACCTCTATCACCTCTTGAATTGCTTCTTGAGGCAAGTCCAGGGGGGATGACCGCCGGGGCGGATCATTTATGCGGCATGCTGTGCCAGGAGACGGACTCTGTGCAGGAGGGCCGCTCCCAAAAGACTCCAGCCGGCCTCGGAGATAAATCTCCTTGAAGTAGGCACGATTCTTCCGGTTCCACTCGGCACATTTCCTGGCGTGCCACTTCCGTTGGCATTCCATGGCGCCGCAAGTCTGCTGCCGATCTCCTAGACGCGGATTCGGGGCATACCACTTGCCGCAGACCCGGCAAGGTCGCTTTTTGTGTTTACGCTTTTCTTTCATCGTTTTCTCCGTCCAGTGACTTTAAGAAAACAATGGCGTATCTTTATTCATTTGGAAATGAAAGTTGGTGGGTCTCTTAAATCGGTGGGGAAAAAACAAAAAAACGATCAGGTGGGTCCGCCTATCGGCGCTGGGTGGGTCCAATGCTCATCGGTGGTAACAATATCCGTTGATACCAAAAAGAAAGAATGCTTTGGATCAGCGACTGGGGCGTAATGTGGCGCTGGCATCCGCCTACAATCTACTGCACCGGCACGACTGGCGCAAGCTTGCTCCGGATAA
>JBBAAJ010000114.1:0-4352 GCA_041658365.1 Candidatus Peribacteraceae bacterium
TAACGCCCACATGACAACAGTTGAAAGTTAAAAGTTAAAAGTTAAAAGTTGAAAGGAATGAATGCTCTTTGACTTCGAGAAACTGCATGTTTATCAGAGGGCGCTGGATTTTGTGGAGGCCGCCTTTGACGTTTCTGCTGGTCTACCGCCTCTCCTGCAGAGTTCTTTGGGGGATCAGTTGAGAAGGGCCAGCCTTTCGATCGTCAATAATATCGCAGAGGGAAGCGATCAGTCGTCCAGAAAGAAAAAGACGGTTTTTTACGAAATAGCGCTTCACTCAGGGAGAGAATGCATTCCAGTGCTCACATTGCTCAATCGGCGTTCATTGATAAAAAGCGATAAATACGAAGAGATGAGAGAACTCTGTTCAGAGATATGCAGGATGCTGGTCGGACTGGTGAAATCAGTTGAAAGTTAAAAGAAAGAATCGGTTTGCTTTTCATTAAACTTTTAACTTTTAACTGTAGTAAAGGCGCCTATAGCTCAGCGGATTAGAGCGTCTGCCTCCGGAGCAGAAGGTCGCAGGTTCGATCCCTGCTAGGCGCGCATGAAAGCAGTTAAAAGTTAAAAGTTAAAAGTTTAAAGAAAACTAAGCAGTTTCCCTTTTAACTTTTAACTGTAGTCACGGGGCACTAGCTCAGCTGGGAGAGCACTACGTTCGCAACGTAGGGGTCGAGGGTTCGAATCCCTTGTGCTCCACCAAAACAAGAAGGGCCACCGCTGTTTGGTGGCCTTTCTTGTTTTGTGATGTTCAGGTGGCGTATGGAAGAGAAACAGAGTGAATTATTGATAGTTTATTTTGGTGCTCATTTGTAAAGCGTGAGGAGACATATCGGCATCGATTTAAACCAATCAAGGAATAGTCTTCAGAGATTTTTCATCCAGTTCGGTCGTTGATAGTTCAATCGGATTTTTCCGTCGCCATAATTCGGGAGCAGATCCTTTTCAACGAACTGCATGACCCGCTCGAACGTTTCAGGCGCCGCCGCATCGGCTTCATAGACCGAAAAGGTTTCATCCAGCCGCCGGAGATAGTCGGCGAAATCGACGATCCCCTGGTCCAGCGCATCGAGGACATCCTTTCTGTCGTTTCCCCGGTCGTGCTTCCCCTTGAAATTGGCAAAGGTCTTGGACACGCAGACGTCCGCAGGGTTGAGCGCCAGGACGGTGATGCACCGAAGTTTCCGTACTTGTCCGAACTTGGGGCGGGGAGGAAACCACGGTATCTGCTTTTCGACAAAGTCCAGGTAGAGCCCGTTTCGGAGGGCGCCGGGGCTCCCTTTTCCAAACTCGTCGTTGAGAAACGCGACGATGTCGGCCATCGCTGGGTCCGAAAGCGCCTCCGTCTTCAGGGCGTCGACATCCTTCGTGCCCCTGTCGGGAAGGCCGGCCAGCGCGAGCGCTGTATAGCCGATGATGTTCAAATCGAGCGTGCGCGTTCCGAATTGCTTCCGGAAGGCATCGTCCAGATCTTCGAAGAATGCGAGGTAGCTATCTTTCATGGCTCAGGCTCTCGTTGATGAAACCGGCGACGGAGGCAGCGCTGATGTCGGCAACGGTGGCCCTGGCCGCATCGATCTCCCCGTCGCGCCGGAGATCGTCCGCCAGCTTGGCGAGGATGCGCAGGGCGCGATCCCGCTCCTTTGACGGCCGCCGGATGGAAAGGCGCGCATCCTGAATGCGCCCGATCAGGGCCAGGAGGTTTGCCCGCAGGGTTTCGTGCTGCACCGTCGAGATGATGCGCGTCGGCTTGAGCTTGTTCTGAGCCGCCTGCTGATAAAGCGTGGTTGCGAGCGCCGCGGCGAATCTGGCGTCGTCCACCTCGTTCAAAGCGGTGTTCAAGAAATCGGCGTAGGTGCGGTAGTGCGCTGCGACGTCGATCGTCTGTTTGCTCTTGAGGTGCCGCGCCCCGTAGTGCACGAGGCTCGCCCGGAGGATGTCGTCCTCCTCGTACTGGATGGAGCTCTGCTCCCCGATGAAGTAGGAGAGGGGGCGGTTGAAGCTCTTTGCGAGGAAGCAGAGCCTCTCGGCGGCGATGGAGCTGGTCCCCGCCTCGATTCGCGAGATCGTCGGCTGCGTCACGCCAAGCGCCTTGGCGAGGAACTGGGCGGTGATCCCCTCTTCCGCGCGGAGCTTTCGGATCGCGCGGCCGATGCGGCCCCTGAATTGTCTGACCTCAATGGACTCCATGGCCGAAGTATGCCACGAATCAAAATGAATGTATATGGATATATCAAAGATATTGATTTAAAAGGATAATATACAATTATGATACATATATGAATAAACGATACTAATACGCATAATATCTCCCCCGAAGGGGGTGATGCGCCCATCGTGTCAGAAAAAGCGATCGCTTTTTCTGACATCGCCTCGTTCATCATCATTTTTGCAGCCCTGGATCGCGCCAGGAGATTTGTCAGAAAAAGATATATGATTTTCTGACATTAAACTTTCATGAATTGGAGGCATGGCCGTAGTGGACCATGCCCATTGCGCCCCAAATTCTTGCACTTGCCCACTCGGGAGCGTATAAATTATGAAATCTATCAAGGGGATAGGACGGTTCTCATTTGCGCCACCGGAACCCATTGATGTAAGAACTATACCAAGCTTGCTCCGTGACCGGTGGTTGGGAGTGGAGTATAAATTTGGCACTGCTTCCGGGCAGCAAGGGGATGGGGGAGTTGATCGCTATGGAACAGATCTTCATCAGCAGCGTGCAGAAGGAATTCCGTGATGAACGCCGGGCGCTGAAGGACTACATCCTTGGAGATCCTTTGCTGAGGCGCTTCTTTAAGGTGTTTCTATTCGAGGATCTGCCGGCCTCGGATCGCCGCGCCGATAATGTGTACCTTGATGAGGTTGAGCGTTGTGACATCTATGTGGGCCTGTTCGGTAATGAATACGGTTATGATGATGCAGAGGGTCTATCCCCCACAGAGCGCGAGTTCGATCGCGCGTCGGTCAAGGGCAAGACGCGCTTGATTTTCGTTAAGGGCGCGGAAGATTCCGGGCGTCATCCAAAAATGCTTTCGCTCATCCGAAAGGCCGGTGTTCAGCTCATTCGCCGCAGGTTTTCGGGCAGCCCCGATCTTCTCTCGGACCTGTACGCGAGTCTGGTGGAGCACTTGGAGCGCCGAGGGCTGTTGCGGACGCGGCCCTTTGATGCATCGGCGTGTCAAGATGCGACGATCGCCGACATCTCTAAGGAGAAGGTGAAGTGGTTCGTGGGACAGGCGCGTCAAGAGCGCCAGTATATCCTGGACGAAAACACGCCGCCCGCAGATGTGCTCACGCATTTGAACCTGTTTGAAGGCGATCGACCGACACATGCTGCACTTCTGCTGTTTGGGCGCGATCCGCAGCGTTTTCTCGTCACTTCCGAAGTCAAGTGCATGCACTTTCACGGAACTGAAATCCGCAAGCCGATTCCGTCTTATCAGATATACAAGGGCACGGTCTTTGATCTTGTGGACCAGGCGGTTGATTTTGTCATGTCGAAGATCTCCCGCTCGGTAGGCACGCGCGCGCAGAGTTCGCAGGCGCCGGTTGAATACGAGCTGCCGCGCGATGCGGTTGCCGAAGCCATCATCAACGCCGTAGTGCATCGCGATTATACGAGCAATGCGAGCGTACAGGTTATGCTCTTTTCAGACAGACTTGAAGTGTGGAACCCGGGCGAACTGCCTCCACCATTGACCGTTGAGAGATTGCGCCTTCCCCATGCCTCGATTCCACGAAATCCGCTTATATGCGAACCCATGTTTCTGACTCGCTATGCCGAGAAGGCTGGCAGCGGCATCCTGGACATGATCGCTTTGTGCAAAGAAGCGGGGCTGCCTGATCCGGAGTTTCGGCAGGACGGCGGGCAGTTCGTCCAGACCATTTGGCGCGATTGGCTGACGAATGAGCGAATGGGTGAACTGGGGCTAAATAAGCGGCAGAAGGATGCAGTGGAGTTTGTCAGAAAATATAGGCGAATATTCACTAAAAATTACATGGAGTTAGCCGGAATTACGGACAGGACAGCCCTGCGTGATCTTGATGTCCTTGTGGCAAAAGGTGTGTTTGAAAAGGTGGGCGTTACGGGCAGAACCACGCATTATGTGATCAGTAAAGAAACCCGACATAAACCCGACAAACCCGACATTAAAACTCGGAAGAAAGAAACCCGACATAAACCCGACAAACCCGATAAGCGGGACACAAGACAGGCAAAGAAGGCATCCTCTCGTCGGGCGAGGGGGCGGAAATAGGGCTCACAAAGGGCTCAGACGAGTGCCGGCTCGCAGGTCTTAGATCACCGGTCACGTGTTACGGGTCACGGATCTTGGTTCACGGTCTTCAAG
>JBBAAJ010000115.1:0-4310 GCA_041658365.1 Candidatus Peribacteraceae bacterium
AGTGAAAAAATGGGGCGGCAGACCGGTGATGTGCAAGGTGGGACACTCGTTCGTGGAGCATGCGATGCGCGAAGAGAAGGCTCTCCTCGGCGGCGAACAGTCCGGACACTTCTTCTGCGGAGAAGAGTACTATGGCTTCGATGATGCGCTGGTTGCGGCGCTGAGAATTCTCTCAATCCTTCAAGCCCTAACCCTAACCCAAACCCTTCGGCGGGGAGGGGTTAGGGTTGGGGTTGGGGTTGGTGGGGGTGAGGGAGGTGGGTCGAAACTCTCCGTTTGCATCAATCAATTCCCCAAGGTTTACCAATCCCCCGAGCGACGGCCGCATTGCCCCGATGACCGGAAGGCGGACGTGGTGAGCCGTGTCACCGGATACTTTCAGAAGAAATACCCGGTAGATACACTTGACGGCGCGCGAATTGATTTCGGCGATGGCGCCTGGGCGGGGGTCCGCTTCAGCAACACGAGCCCGTGTCTGAGCGTTTGCATCGAGGCTAGGTCGCAAGAAAAGCTGAAGGAGGTGGAGGTGGAGGTTCTAGGGCACCTTAGAACATACCGCGAGGTGGAGCTCAAGAGCTAAAGACAGCGTCTTAAGTGAACGATCCATTCTCGAATGGTTCGCTCCACGCCATTTCAGGTTCATACTTTGCCGTGTGACGCCCCTTCAGACAGCTCCGCCTCGTTCGCTCACCGGAAAACAGTGGATTCTCCGGAGAGAGTCTCCTCTTGCCCCGGGACAGAACATCGCGGAAGTTCTCGCGCTGGAGCGCGGTATTTCCTCACAACCTGGCCGGGCGGGGAAGCTCTCGGACCCTTTCCTCTTCCCGGAGATGCAGCAGGCAGTGGGGAGGATCGAGAGGGCGCTTAAGGGAGGGGAGAAGGTGGGGATTTTCGGGGACTATGATGCCGACGGCATTACGGGAACTCTCCAGCTGATCCGTTATTTCCGTCGCCGTGGGATCGAGCCCGAGACCTATCTCCCCGATCGCCTCACCGAGGGGTACGGGCTGAAGCTGAAGAGCATCGAGTACTTCAGGGAGAAGGGAGTGACGCTGCTTTTGACCGTGGATACCGGCATCACGGCACACACGGAGATCGCCGCCGCACGGGCGGCGGGCATCGATGTCATCGTGACGGATCATCATCGTGTCCGCGGCGGAAGGCCGGGAGCGTACGCCGTGCTCCATCCGGAAGTGCCGTTCCCGTTTCCGAACCCGCACCTCTCGGGCTCCGGCGTCGCGTTCATGCTCGTCCGTGCGCTGGAGCATCTGGAGATCTGGGAGGGGATCGAGGAAGACGCCGTCCTTGCGACCATCGGAACGATCGGCGATTTGGTTCCTCTCACCGGCGAGAACCGCGTGCTCGTGTACCACGGACTCAAGCTCATGCTCGGCCTGAAACCGGGACCGCTTCGCGAGCTCATCGAATCCGTGCAGAGCCCGGGGCGCCCCCTCACCAGCGGCGATATCGCGTTCCGCGTCGTTCCACGGATCAATGCCGCGGGGAGGCTGGAGCATCCCTCACTCGCGCTCTTGGCACTCCTCCATGGTGGAGCGGCGCTCGAGCGGCTCCATGAGCTCAATAGCGAGCGCCGGACGATGGTCGAGGATCTCACGGAACTCGCGCTTTCACTCGTCGATCGGCACCAGCTCTTCCTCACGCTCAGGCACACGAAGTTCACGCCCGGCGTCGTCGGCCTCATCGCCGGACGTCTCACGGAACTCTTCGGGAGACCGGCGCTCGTCGCGAGCATCGAGGGAGATACCTGCGTCGGATCGATACGAGGGATTCCATCGCTCGATATCATGGAATGTCTAGAACATCCTGCGGTGCGGCCGCATCTCTTCAGTTACGGCGGGCACACGCAGGCGGCGGGTTGCACCCTTTCGAAGAGCGCGTTCGATGCGCTGGCGGCGGGTCTCTGGAGGGCAATGCTGGATCGGGGCATGAACGAAGAAACTCTCGTTCCAACACTCTTCCTGGATGGGGAATTGCCGGAGCAGGGGGTGGGGATGGACTTCGCCCGGCATCTGAGTCTCTTAGAACCCTTCGGCAAACAGAACGAGGAGCCGATCTTCCTCCTACGGAACCGGAGGCTTACCGATGTGCGTGCTGTCGGTGCCCGTCCGAACGGGTCATCCGGGCAGGCCGAAGCGCTCGTCCGAACGGGTCATCCGGGCGGGCGACACCTCCAATGCCGTATCGGCGGCGTGAAAGCGATCGGTTTCGGGTTGGGACGTTTCGCGCAGGAAGTGTCCTCATCTACTCCTCTGGACATCGTGTGTAAAGTCGCCGTGAGCACGTGGAACGGGCGGGAACAGCTGGAATATCAGATCCAGGACATAAGAAAATGTAAAATGTAGAATGTAGAATGTAAAATGAAAAACTAAGCTTTGGGCTCTGGTAAGCCGAAAGATCATTGTACATTTTAAATTGTACATTGTACATTCCGTCAGATCGGCACCAGGCTCCCCTCGACCTGGAATACTTCCGTCACCGGTGATTGCAGCGCCATCGAAATTTTGAAAGCGAGGAGGACGGAAGGGTTCGTCGCGCCACGCTCGATGGACATGATGGTTTGCCTGCTCACTCCCACACGGAGCGCCAGCTCCTCCTGGGTCATGCCTCGTTCGAAACGGAGGCGGCGGATATTGTTGTGCAGAACGGCAGTCATAATGAGAATATTAGGGGGGAGTCCGATCCGTCTCGGCGCGGCCGAGCCGCGACGGAAAAACGGACATGTTGCATGTGTGGGGGAATTGTACACATCCATTTCGATCGGGCAAGTATCAATTAAAAAATACAGTCATAAGGGACCGAGGTTGCCGAAGTACTTCGGTCACTTTGGTCCCCTCGGTCCCCTTTTTTTGATTTCCTCGGATTGCTCTCAGCGAACTGCATCACAAACAGGTCGTTTCGCCAGACCGTCTTTTTGCACAAGAGGCAAATCGTTCTGTACGATACATCGAAATGATTCCCTCTCCTTTCCACGGCATCTTCTCATCATCGATCAATGCAGGCGGTGAGTTCCTGATGCCGAAGAAGCAGCAGAAGACGGAGGCGCCGCAAAGGCCGGCCATTCAGGCGCCGCCGCAGAGAGTTCCGGTCGTGGGGCAGATCCGTTCGGCTGCAGTCGGGCAGGTGGCGCTCGATATTTTCGAGTACGACAATTACTACATTCTCAAGGCTCCCATTGCGGGGGTGAGGCTCGCCGATCTGGATATCGAGATCACGGACAATATCCTCACGATCCGCGGTCAGAGGCGGCAGACGGAAGAGATTCCGGACAGCCAGTACTACGTGCGGGAATGTTTCTGGGGTGAGTTCGAGCGATCGGTCACGCTCCCGTTCAACATCGATCCGCGGAAAGTGAAAGCCACCTTCAACAAGGAGTGTATTTTGAAAATTCTGGTGCCGAAGGAAGAGCGCGTGAAGATCATCAGGATTAACGAGTAGCTGTCAGCTGTCAGGTTTCAGGTTTTAGGGAGCGAAGCACTTGCTAAAACCTAACACCTTTCTTTGCTATGCTCTCCCCATGCAGAAAATTCTGCCGTTTCTCCTCTCCCTGCTCCTCCTCACCGCCTGTGGGCAAAATCCCGCTCAGGCGCGTGCGGATTACGATCTCGCGATGAAGTACATGCGCGGAGCCGGCGTGCCGCAGGACTCTTCCCGCGGTATCACGTACCTCCAGCGCGCAGCGGACGAGGGAAGCACGGATGCACAGCTCACGCTCGGTTTCCTGTATCTTAAGGGGACGGGGGTGCCGAAAGACGCTGCGAAAGCACTGGATCTCTTCCTGCAGGCCGGACAGCAGGGCAACAGAGATGCGCAGTACAACGCGGGTCTCATGTACGTTCGTGGCGAGGGGGCGAAAGCAGACTTCGCCAAAGCCGCGGAGTGGTTCGAGAAAGCGGCGCTCCAGGATGATCCCGGCGCACAGTTCAACATGGGGGTGATGACGATGAACGGGGAAGGCGTCACCCGCGATCTTCTCACGGCGTACGCCTGGTTCTCGCTGGCGGATGAGAAAGGTTTCGCGGGGGCGAAAGCGGAGATGGCGAAGGCGAAGAGCGCGATGACCTCTGACCAGACCGGGTACTTAGGTCGTACGATCGCGGAACTGAAAAAGCGGGTGCAGGGAGGCAGTGCTGAGAAGAAAGAGGCTCCTTCCGCGCAAGGGCAGAATCAGCCATTGTGATGAAGGTGTTAGAGAACCTCTGATTAATCGGCAATATTCCACATCAGCAGCGGCCGTCCCGGCCGCGGCGAATGAAGAATTGCTGCGTTGTCCATCACGCAAACACCGCGGC
>JBBAAJ010000116.1:0-4299 GCA_041658365.1 Candidatus Peribacteraceae bacterium
TGGCGTCCATAACCGTCTTATCGCCCGTATAGCCCGACGCATTGGCCAGAACCGCGCCCTGATGCGTATGACACCGATTGCACTTCTCTACAAACTCATCTGCGCCAGCCGCATGTCTCGAGCTGGCATACTTCACCTTGTCGGTCTGATTGTGACAAGTGACGCATTGACCCTGGGTGGGATCGGGATAGGGGATCGGGCCTACGCCATTATGCTGGCCGCCCGCACCGTGGCAGTCCTGGCATCCGACGGATTTAAGATTGTGTACCGACGCCACGTACTTTGCCACCACAGCATTTCCTGTAAGCTTTTCAACCGTGGCGCTATGGCATGTCGTACAGGCCGTTTCGCTAACCTTAGACACGCCCGCGGCCGTGTCGCCCTCCTTGTTTCCCGACGAGCCGCAACCGCTTATGACCAGCAGCAAGAAGCAGCACGTTACGATCGAAGCCAAACTATGATATCTTTTGTTCATTGCCGATTCCTCCTCACCCGTATTGAATTAATATGTTATATGACATTTCCTACATGTTCTTCCTTTACTGTCATCCTTATACCGTTTACTGATGTCCCTCCAGTTCCGGGGATGGGGATTGACCTTCCCGCTGCTGTGGCACTGTATGCAGACATCCGCATCCGGGTGGCACGACTCGCAGGATTGCAGGTTCCGCCGCGCTTCAGCCGCATGATCCGAATTCCAGTTAAAGATCTGCGAGGTACCGGCCTTGCGATGGGATTTGATGCTCATGCTCCCTTTCGACCGTGTCTTGCTGTGGCAGTCCGAGCAGAAATTCGACTCGTGGCAGCGATAGCAATTCTGGGGATTGTCCGCCGCCTTGATCGAATGGATGGAGATAAAATCGGACCGATGCGTCTTGGGCATGTACTCCCCTCTTCTCGACGGGCTCCTCTGCAAATCGGGTTCGATGCCCCCGCCCTTGTGACAGTCGATACAGAAGGACTGTTGATGGCAATCGGCACAGTTGTTCCCCGCCCTCTGGGCAAGCAACTTGTGCTCCTTCACAAAGAAAGCCCCGTGATTGCTCATCACACCCGACCCGCTATGGCAATCTTTGCATTCATCAGCTTTGTTGCTTTTGAAGTCCCTGTGGTCAGTCCTGGCGAAGGACAAACAGACGAGGGCAATAAGAAGAAAGGCCGCCGACAGGAATATTACTTTAAATGCCTTATTGATTATCATGGTCTCCCCTCACATGTTCAATAGTTTATCTGAATCGCTGCATAACCTTGATAGTTGCTGTCGTAATTGAAATTGACATTATTCTCGACCCTCACAAGGGCGCTGACGATCTTGCTGAATTCGTAATTGACGCCGCCCCAGTATTTCTTAGCGCTTCCCTCGCGGGAGGCCTCCCGTCGGAAATCATCATAATCGATCCCGGCCAAAAGCGCCGCCTTGGAGATCTTGTACTCGCCATAGAGTCGGATACCGCTAAGTTCGCCGGCATATCCGTTCCTCTTTTCATAGGTTGCATTGATGGTGAGATCTTTGATCGGACGGGCAAGAAAACCAACCTCATACGAATCGGCAGTCGCATCACCGCTAAAATCTTCCTTGGCGTATTTGACGCTGACCCGGTAGTTGTTGGTCAACTGATACTCGGCGGAAATGCTCTTTTCCTTGTACTGGTCGACGGCAAAAATACTGTAAATGGAGGAGATGTCAAACGTAGGATAACTTTGATAATACTCGCCGCGAAGGGTTAAATCTTTGAGAGGGGTCACCTTCGCGCCAAAAAGCATCTCATTGTAAGATTCTGAAATGGTGTCATATTTCACCCGCCCGTAAAAATTGGCTATGCCGCCAATCGGGGTGGTGGAAAAATCGAGACCGAGGCTTTCACGCGCCACGTCGGTATCGCTGTATTTCCTCCCATAACTCACTTCAACATGGGTATTTTTTATCGTATCCAGATAAACGCTCATCCCAGTGAGGGCATCCCCTCTTGTCCCCGTGTCACGCTTGTCGTCAAATATCACATTTCTCCCGCCGAAAACAGTGACCCCCATCGGACCCAGATTTTTCAGATCCAAGTAAAGACCATCTATGGTCCCGGAAACCGCCGCGGCGTTCACATAGGTCCTGCCGGCTCTTAAATCGAGATGTTCCTTGAAGGCATCCCGATAATCCACGTAAAAATAATACAACCTCCCCTGGAGATCTTGACTCGTTGACACCTGTTTGGTAGCCCTGCCGTACGCGTAAATGTTGATCTTCCCTTCTTTGTCCAGCTTGGTGGCATTCACCCGCAAATACTCCGCAGCATCCTGCAGGGTTTTATCTTTATCGGCAGCCAAGATATCTTGGTACCACAGATATTGCGTCGAGCTGGTCAGCTTTACCTCCGCCGCATGAGAGAGCAATGGCACGCATGCAAGAGCCATCAGAATTGCCAAAAATTTCATAACCCTCATTGCCCCGCCTCCTTAAGTTATCTTATAAATATTTTTTTATTTACCATGCTGTCATTAGGTGGCTCGAATAACCGGAGCGTATAATTTCAAAGCGGCAAAACGGCCCGCACTGATAGATGTGTTATTAATGAGCAATGAACATGCCAGGGCGGCATATTTTAAGTTTATTTATAGAATCATACAGTTATACCATTCGAACCATTTTTGCCTCCTTCCGAGCTGGTGATATGACCAGTTCGGAGTGGTGATTTTACCAGCTTTACGGAACATCGGCAAGCATCATTTCCTCTCGGCGCATCACAAATCTGCTTAATGACGGGACATTAACGTCTGTCGACCTACTATGGCATATTAGTTGCGAATGATTTTAGACTGTTAAGCAAAAGAGGGGGAAACGGGGAAAAAGAAGGCAACAATCAGCGGAATCCGGTCCTAATTGAGTAACTATTAAAAGGTTGCTCAATCATAAAGTGCCTCGGGGGACATGGGTCGTTAATATGAAAAAGATACTTATCGTCGATGATGAGCAGTTGCTCCTTCAGGGATTGGGGAAGGCCTTGCAGACCGACGCCACGGAGGTCGTCGCGGTGGAAACGGGTGAAGCGGCCCTTGCGGAAATCGCCTCGTCGCCCTGCCACCTCTGTTTTCTCGACGTCTTCCTGCCGGACATGGACGGAACGGACGTGCTGAAAAAAATCAGGGCGATCTCCCCTGGAACGAAGGTGATCATGATGACCGCGGGGATCATCAACAACGCAATGAAAGAGACCATCGAGAAGAACGCCCACATGTTCATCACCAAACCGTTCGATCTCCTCCAGGTGAAGATGCTTGCCAGCAGGGTGATCGAGGAACCGGGGCCGTAGCCGTTCCGGGCAGACCGGGTGCGGCGGCAGCGTAACGGGGACATGTACCGGAAGCCCCGACAGGGGATCGGTACGTACGGGGACATGTACCGGAAGCCCCGACAGGGGATCGGTACGTGTCCCCGGAAGATACCCCTATTCCAGGCCGAACTTCTTGAGTTGGTAACGGAAAGAGTCGTAACTGACGCTTAACAGTTTGGCGGCTCGGGTCTTGTTGTGATCCGCCCTTTCCAGGGCCTGGACGATCAGGTCTTTTTCAAACGCATCGAGCGATATTCCCGCCGCCGGCAAAACGAATCTCTCCTGCCGTCTTTGTTCTTCGGGCATCGCCGAACCTCGCAATTCCAGAGGCAGGTGTTCCGGCATGATCACCTTCGTGTTCTGGAGAACCACCATACCCTGGATCACGTTTTTCAGCTCCCGTACATTGCCCGGCCACGGGTAGGCGATCAGCAGGTTTTCCGCTTCCGTGGAAAATCCCGCTATGCTTTTGTTGTATTCCTTTGCGAAAGCGGTGAGGAAATGGCCGGCCAGGACCGGGATGTCCTCCCGCCTCTCCCTTAACGGGGGAACGTTCAGGGAAAAGGCGTTCAGCCGGTAGTAAAGGTCCATCCGGAATTCGCCCCTTTCCACCGCTGCGGAGAGGTTTTTGTTCGTCGTGGCGATCACCGTCACATCGACGGGGATCTCCTCCTGCCCTCCGATCCGCCGCACCATCCTCTCTTCCAGCACGCGGAGCAGTTTGCTCTGCAGGCTCAGCTTCATCTCGCCCAGTTCATCCAAAAGCAGGGTCCCGCCGGAGGCCACTTCAAAAAGCCCTTTTTTGCTTTTTCGGGCGTCGGTAAACGCCCCTTTCTCATAGCCGAAAAGCTCGCTCTCCAGCAGGGTGTCCGGCAGGGCGCTGCAGTTTACGGCAATAAAAGGCGCCGCAGAACCGGCCACCGGCCCGTGCATTATCTGATGGATGTTGCGGGCGATGAGTTCCTTGCCGACCCCG
>JBBAAJ010000117.1:0-4220 GCA_041658365.1 Candidatus Peribacteraceae bacterium
TCTGCGTGTCCGAACCTGAGCCCCAGGAGAGCCTTACCGATCCGCTGCCATTGCCGCCTGTAACACGTACGACAGTGAGCCCGTTTGGAGCGCTGGGCGCCGTGTTTGGAAGTGTCGCCGCCTGGTCACTCACGTAGTAACGGTTGGGTTTGCCGGTATTGCCGACAGTTGCGTTCCCGAGAACGACGTCGAGATCCCCGTCGTTATCGATGTCTCCGATCCCCACGGAGTTCGTCCTGTCGAACTGTTGTCCGAGGATCTGGCTCCCTGTGGTGAAGGTCCCTGCGCCGTTGTTGAGGAAGAGGGAACAGCCGTAGCCGCTCGCGTTTAACGGAGGATTGAGCACGCAGGCGAGCGCGTCGAGATCGCCGTCGTTGTCAACGTCTCCCAGTGTGACGTTGAGGACGGAGAAACCGACGGAAAACCCGCCGAGTTCCGTGAGTCCGCCGGTACCGCTGTTCTTGAGCACATGACAAGCGCCGGCTGAGTAATCACACGCCATGATGTCGACGGTTCCGTTGTTGTCGAGATCCCCTGTGGCGAGGCTCGTGACGGAGGTGACGGTAATGCTGCCGCCCGGGACAAATGACCCTGTACCGCTGCCTAAGTACGTCTTTACGCTATTGCCAGTGTTGTACGAGAGCGCGAGATCGAGAAAGCCGTCACTATTGAAATCTGCGAGAGCGGTTCTGTCTGCGGCGGGTAACGTGGCCGCCACCGTCGTGAAACCCCCCGTGCCGCTGCCCAGGTAGACGGCATTCGCGCTTCGCGCGGCGCTGGCGACGGCGATGGCGTCGAGCTTGCCATCGTTGTTCACGTCGCCGACTGCGATGTCGGTATTGCTCGTCAGAGACGAGATACCTCTATTGGTGAACGACATCGCCCCGTTATTGAACGATGCCTGGAGGCCGTAGACGCTGGCGCCGTTGAATGCCTCGAGAAGGTCTACGATTCCGTCGCCGTTCAGGTCGCCTCCCTTGAATGTCAGGAATGAAGCCGAATCCGCAAAGGTCGTGAGGTGCGCGAAGGCGCCGGTTCCGCTGTTACGGTAGGGGTCGTGCAGGCTGGCGCCAGTATTCCCCGCGACGTAGTCCAGATCGCCGTCATTGTCGAAGTCGGCCATCACGACGGCGACCGTCGCGTTCGCTTCCGTCGTGGAGCTTAAGAGCGTGAAGGTCATCGCGTACACCGTCGCGATGAACTGCACCGAGAGGAGGATGAACGCAAGGCTCAGGAGATTCGTCGAGAGGATCTCGAATCCCGAAGGCAGCCGCGGATGCAGCCATTCAACCTCCCTAAGAGAGATCCGCTGGATCCGCCAGTAATTGAGAATGGCATTCCACTCGACCGCCAGTACGATGCTTACCAGCGCGATGCCGATAGTCAGTGTCGTAAAACCGCGAACCCGCATTATCGTTGCGAGAAGTGCTGCGAGCTCGTTATGGCCGATCCCGTTTTTCCAGCAGAGAAACGTGATGACCGCTATGCACAGCGCTGCGATAGAGCCGAAGAAGGCTTTTGGTGACGGTGGCAATTTTAGTTTGAAAAGAAAATTATTTCAGGCTCCGATCCGGCGGATGATTTCCCTGCTCACGAAGTCCTTGTCACGTCCGTACTTGAGCCGGCTCAGTTGCTTGTAGGCTTCCACGGCCTGCGCGTCCTTCACGTAGGTGGTCTCGAGCCAGGGCCGCGGCACTTCGATGGAGAATGGCCGGCTCGGCTGGCCGTCAACGGAGACCTTCATGCAGCCCTTGAAGGCATCGAGGTTCACGAGGTCGGCTTCAGAGAAGACCGGCCCCATCTCCTTGGCGCAGAGCTCCGCGTCCTGCGGACCGATCTTGTAGAACATCATCGTCCCGACGTTGCCGAAGACGGCACCTTTCAGGTTCACGTTCCCGGAGAGTTTGTTCTCCTTCTCGAGCTGGCCCAGGTATTGATGCGCGATGATGAGCCCGAGGCGGTACTTCCGCGCTTCGGAAAGGATGGTCTCGATGGACTCCGTGACATAGTTCTGGAACTCATCGATGTACAGGAAGAAATCTTTCCGCTCGGCATTGGACTGGCGCTGGCGACGCATGGCCGCCACTTGGATCTTGTTGACGATGATGATCCCGAGGAGCTTGCTGTTGATGTCGCCCACGAGCCCTTTGGAGAGGTTCATAAGCAGGATCTTCCCGGAGTTCATCACCTCGCTGAAATCGAATGAGCTCTTCACCTGCCCCACGATGTTCCGGATGAGCGTGTTGGTCGTGAACTGCCCGAATTTCGCGGCGAAGTAGGGAATCATCTCCTGCTTCTCGCGCTGGCCGGTCTGTGCCATCTGCTTCTCCCAGAACGCCCGGACGATGGGGTTTCTCACCTTCGAAACCTTGTAGCGGTTCCACTCGTCATCGACGAAGAGCCGCATGAGGTCGGTGATCGCGCCGCCCTCCTCCTCGTCCGCCATGAGGGTCAGGCAGCCGTTGCGGAAGTAGTCCTGGATGCGGGGGCCGAAGATCTCCTCGCCGAACAGCTTCACCATCATGTTCATCGCGTCGAGCGCGATGAGGTCTTTCTCCTCCTCTGTCTTCCCTTCGAGCATGTTGAGGCCCATGGGCCGCTCCGTATCCGCAGGGTTGAAGTAGATGATGTCATCCGCGCGTTCGCGGGGGATATACGGGAAGAGGTCCTCCACCAGCGATCCGTGCGGATCAACGACGCAGATGCCCTTTCCCGTGTGGAAATCCTGGCGAGCCATGATCTGAATGATGGAGGACTTGCCGGTGCCGGTTTGCCCGATGACGTAGAAGTGGCGGAAACGGTCCTCGTTTTTGATGAAGATCTTCCGCCGCTCGCCGCGCACGGTATTGTGTCCGAGGTAGAGTCCTTCCTCCGGAAGGTTCTTTGGAGCGGGGGCGATCTTGAAGTTCTGCCACTTCACGTTCTGGACCTTGTTGTACTTGATGTTCGGCAGGTGGAAGAAGCTCGCGAGTTCCGCGGTGCCGAAGAGGAGGGGGCGCAGCCTGATGAATTCCCAGAGACCCCGGCGTGGGCTGCGGCGGATGAAGCGGTGGATGATGTCTCTGCGGCTCTTGATGTGATGCGGCCGGAAGAAGCTGTTGCCATGGATGTCATTGAATTGCGTGAACGCGGCCGCGACGCCATCGGCGATCGTGCCCGCCTGCTCGGGCGTGCGGGCGGATCCGAGGATCCGGATCACGCAATGAAAACCGGGGCTCGAGGATTTTTCATCGAGAGCCTTCGAATATTCCTCGATGACCTGCGAGACCCGCTCGCCGCTCATCCGGTCTTCCTTCAGACCCGCGCTGTCGTCGGAGGTGAACAAATCGAAGATCGTCGCGAGCCAGGAGAGGGGATTCCACCACTGGAAACGGGCATTGTTCTTCGGGTTGATCAGCTTCTGCGCCTTTGCATGCACTTTCTTCTGCCAGCCCTGTGCGGCGGGGCGCAGAACGAACTGGACCGCGGCGCCTTCGTCGTTCTTCAGTTTCGAGAAGGCATTGGTGATGTTGTTGAGCGGATCGCTCTTGAGCTGCTGGTAGGTCTTGAACGTGACGACCCAGGATTTCTGCGGGAGGAGAACGTCCGCCTCTGCGACGGATTCGCTGGTGAAGATGTTGTAATCCTCCACTTGATCAATGACGGCGTCGGGGTAGAAAGAGGTCACTTGTTTCTCGATGAGGTGCGCGACTCTCCGGGGACACACGATGAACGACAGGATTTCCCCCGCCAAAGCGGCGAACTCCATGGAGAAGAACGGCTGGCCCCGCCAGAACCGGGAAATTCTGTGATTGTAGATTCCGTAGAGCGACTGGTAGAGATGATCCATGACGCCGAGCACCTCGCGGAAATCCTTCCCCGTTGAGAACTGCTCGGACTCCTGTTCCTTGTCTTCCTTGCCCTCCTTCTTCGGCATCAAAATCTGGAGGAACACGAGCTCCCGCTCCCGCCGCCAGTCACTGAGGAGACAGAGGAACCAGAGGAGGAGCACCACCGCGAGCGTGAGGGCGATGAGAACGGCGATGATCGCGAGGAAGGTTTGCATCCGGGTTGACAGTAGACTGATTGCGGAGAAACTCATTTTTCATTGTACATTGTACATTCTACATTCCTCATCGAATTCTCTCCCACCACAACTCTCCCACCGGAAGGTCCATCTCCGTCTCCACCCCCCGCTCCGTCCTCCCCGTCAACACGGTCGCGAGGAACTCTATGAGCAT
>JBBAAJ010000118.1:0-4085 GCA_041658365.1 Candidatus Peribacteraceae bacterium
CACCTGCCCCTCCTGACTGTCGCCATCCGCGAGGAGCACATCCACTTTCCCTTCTTTCTTCAGATATTTCCGCGCGAACGCGACGCCGAGCGCCTCGGAGACGCCCTTCCCCAGCGGCCCCGTCCCGAAGGGGATATCCCCCACCCCCGCCTCGATGTGCCCGGGCAGACCGGGGATCGTACGGAACGCATCCATGATCGCCTGCGGTGACTGCAGCCTGGGATCGCCGCCGTCACGACCGAAGAGCCACTGCAGGTGGTACATCAGGAGGGAGAGATGCCCCGCACTCATGCGGTAGGGCTCATCAACTTTGGGGTCACGGCTCCGGAGCACTTCGTACGAGAACGTGAACGCGGAAAGCGGCCCACCCGGATGGCCTGATTTGTGCTTGAGTGGCGCTTCGATGCACAGGCGCATCAGGATTTGCTGCGCCGCGCGGTACACGCGCATGTCCTCATCGGAAACCGCCGCCGCTTCTTTCGGACCGATCCAGATGCGCTCCCCCAGATGCCGTGACTCGATGATGCGCTGCAGGGACATGGGCACGTCTTTCACGTCTTTGCCAAGGAGATTCTCCGGGTCGGACATCGGCAACATCGTGCGTCAGTGTAGCCCCAACCCTAACCCTAACCCTAATCCCTACTTCTTCTTCCCCTTCTTCCTCTCCCGCTGCGCGCGCATGCCTTCCACGACGGAAGCAAACCAATCGAGCACGTACTCCACGGCGCCGATGGGCTTGAGGATGAGCGCTTCGACCTCCTTGCTCAGCTCATCCCACCGCCCCACGATCCGGCGGAGCGATACCGACACGAAGATGAGGTGGTACAGGAGCACGATCACCATCACGAGAGCGAGGATGGTGAGGAGCGTGATGACGTCATTGTAGGTGATCTGCATATGGACGAGGAACAGCGTATGATCAGTCATCCTACCGCATGCATTCGGCGATCCGCAAAGCACTGGCTACTGTTTCCAATATCCCCGCAACCGCTTCCGTTGTCCTGATCCGCCTGTACCAACGGACGTTATCGCCGGACCATGGACTCCTGCATTCCCTGTATCCCTACGGCTTCTGCCGCCATCATCCGACATGTTCGCAGTACGCGATTGAAACCCTGAAATCGCGCTCGTACCCGGTTGCCGTTTTTCTTTCGATCAAACGTCTCCTTTCCTGCCACCCTTGGACCAAAGTCAGTAACGAACGGCTACGACAGACGATCGAACGCTCAATGTAAGGAGCACATCTTTCGCAGAAAGGAACGATCGACTACTATCGTCACTACGAACAATCCTCTGGTTCCTTTCACTCCTCTGGTTCGTCTGCTTCCTCTCTCCGCGGGTGTCGTATAGTGGTCATTATGCCAGCCTTCCAAGCTGGAGATGGCGGTTCGATTCCGCTCACCCGCTCCACTAAAATAGATGGCTACTAGATTGGATTTCTAACGACCCCTATAACTGAGGTTCGAACTAATTATGATTTTCTGCGAGAAAATATGTTTGAGATAAGAGCGAAAATCGCTCCCAGAATCATTGCATCGATAAGCAGCACCAATGCTACAAGAATATAACGATCATATGCGGTGCCGAAACCTTGAGGCGACATGAAGGTAAGAAGAACGAATATAGCTGGAAGATTGAGCAGAGAACCTATACTTAGCGCACTACTATTAGCCGGACCAAAAACATGCTCAGGAAACATTGTGATTGCTCCGTAGGCTAAGCCGAAGATTGCTCCACGAGTAAAGGATGTAAGACGAAGCTTCATATTATCAAAATGGTACACCCTGATCGGAGTTCGAACTAGTTCCTGATAAGTTCCCATAAGGAGCTCCAAAATGTAGTAACAAGGTTCTGGCAAGCGTTCCATTTCGGGCGCCTGAAAATGTGATTCTGTAACGGTGATCTACATTGACATGTGTTTCGAAGCAGCAGCAAATTGCAGGAAGTATCGATTCAATGACGCGCCAGTCGAATGGTAGACATTGTCGCCGACGAGAAAATCGCAGAGCACCTCTCGCGCTCTGCAAAGTTCACGCAAGCGGTATTTGTTTTTTGGATCCGCAATGGTCAGATCGAGGAGTTCGAGCATTCTGCAGAGCGCGGATTGCAAGCGAATATCGTTGCCCATTTTCTTTGCGTTATGTGCTCGCGATACTTCGCTACCGACATGGGCGAGTTGCAACATCAATGGAAAGCCCTGCCATCGGCCTGCAGCCAATTCTGTATGCAGAACATTGGTCATACAATGAGAGAAGAAACGACCGAGCGAATACGTTCCTGCAGATCAGGATCATCGACGCCGCGAGAACGATTTCCTTGCGATGGTCGCAAGTTGATCATCGAATCAAACTCCAGCCAGTCTGCGGTCATCGTGTTCGGATAGAGGTTGATGCCCCATAGATGCTCCTGCTTCGACCCCTGTTCCAGCAGCAACTGTTCCTCATCGGCATGCAATTCGCCACCGATTGCCATGGCACAACGCTCCATGTCCACCACAGCTTTCACCATGTCACCAAAACACTCGCTCGCAAGTTTTTTCAAGACACTGCGATCGATCGGCTTCGTGATGATCTGCATCGGTGACATGAGATGAGTATAGCAAACTGCTTGTCATTGGTTGGCCATAAACAAACTGAAACCTTGATTCACATGATTACCGGATTTTCATGATGACGAATGGCGACGAGCAATCAAGCTCATCCTTTCATCTTGTAAATCATGGTTCAGACAAGTGAAGGAACGCGGGAACGGAAATGGAAGTTTTGGTAACATAAGCGAATTGCTATTACGGATGGCAAACTAAGACTGATGTTGGTATCATGTAGATATGAAAAAAGCACCAATTCTTTATGGCATCATTGGCGTGTTGGCTGGTAGCTTGTTGACCTTGTTGCTGATCAAGAACACTGTGAACAGCAACAATTACGGCGTGATGCAGATGATGGGCATACGTCAAGGGATTGGCAGCTCATCCATGGCCAACAATCTCGACAGGCATTTTATCGAACAAATGATTCCTCATCATGAAGGTGCTATTGAAATGGCTACACTAGCTCAAGAACGCTCAAAACGTCCTGAAATTCTGACGCTTGCCAAGGCGATTATCCAAAGCCAATCGCAAGAAATTACTCAGATGCAAGCTTGGTACAAGAACTGGTACGGAGCTGAAGTGCCGGTGAATGCAAACGCTGGCATGGGTATGGGGCGAGGGATGATGCAAGGTGGCATGATGGGTGGTAAGACAGCGGATATTGAGTCATTAAGAAATTCCGCTAATTTCGACGAAGCTTTCCTGCAAGAAATGATTCCACATCATCAAATGGCGGTGATGATGGCACGAATGCTTCTCTCAGGTACCAATCGTTCGGAAATGAAACAACTCGCCCAGGATATTATTACTGCTCAAGAACAAGAGATCGATCAAATGCGTTCTTGGCTTGAGACGTGGTCTTTATGAATAGCATTTTGATTACACAGTTACAACAAAAAAGCGGCCGGACACTCAGTAGCCGCTTCCTGCCAATGAAAGGTTCCCTTATGCTGCCACGACGTTCGAGGCCTTCGGTCCCTTGGGGCCTTGCTCCACGTCGAACTGCACCTGCTGGCCGACCTGCATATTGTCGTACTGTCCGCCGCATGCGCTGTGATGGAAGAACACGTCATCCGATCCTTCCGTCTGGATAAAACCGAACCCTTTGTCCGTCTTCGTCTTGATGGTGCCTGTGGGCATCTGGTATGGGGAGAAAATAGTAAGAGGAAAGCAGAGCACACTCGTACTCTCTGACAGTCCGAAAGGATTGTACCTGTTCTCTCCCACAGAATCCATGGCATTTGTAGGAAACCGGAAACGGCAACAATTTTCCCTTGCAAAGGCCTCTTGACGGGTTTAGGGTTTCCCAAAATTCGGGTGTCATTCGGCCTCTTCACATTGCCCGTATGAACATCTTCTCGAAGGTGTACTACAAGTTCCGGCGTGTTGCGAAGGCGATCAGGCTGTTCCTCATGCTCTCCGGGCCGGGCATCATCGTCATGGTGGCGGACAACGACGCCGGCGGCATCACGACATACACCGCAACCGGCGCGGA
>JBBAAJ010000119.1:0-3996 GCA_041658365.1 Candidatus Peribacteraceae bacterium
GTCCCGGCCGCGGCGAATGAAGAATTGCTGCGTTGTCCATCACGCAAACACCGCGGCTTGGAAAGCCGCTGCTGTTATGTTGTTTATCGCAAGTAATGGCATTAATCAGAGCTTCCCTAGAGCTTCTTCCCTACGTACTCCGCAAGCTCGACCCTTCGGCTCCGCCACGGGCGGTCTCGACCGCCGTGGCTCCGCTCAGGGTCTTCGTCTGGCGCTTTCCAGCGAAAACTCAGAGACTCTTCCCAATAAATTCAGCAAGTTCGACGATACGGTTGCTGTATCCCCACTCGTTGTCGTACCAGCCGAAGACCTTCACGAGAGTGTCTCCCATCACTTGCGTGAGGGGTGCGTCGATGATGCAGCTCCTGGGATCTCCGACGTAATCCTGCAAAACGAGCGGCCGCTTCTCGACTCCGAGAATGCCTTTCATGGGACCGCTTGCGGCCTTTTCGAAGGCGGCGTTTACCTCCTCGACGGTTGTCTTCTTCTTCGAAATAATCGTGAGGTCGGTGATGCTCCCCGTGGGAGTCGGAACGCGGATCGCCACGCCATTGAGCTTCCCCTTGAGGGAGGGGACGACCTCGCCGATGGCCTTGGCGGCACCGGTGCTCGTCGGAACCATGTTAATTGCGGCCGCGCGCGCGCGGCGGAGATCCTTGTGCGGAAGATCGAGGAGATTCTGGTCATTCGTGTAACTGTGGATCGTGGTCATGAAACCGGTGACGATGCCGAACGTGTCATCCAGCACCTTCGCCATCGGAGCGAGGCAGTTCGTGGTGCAGGAAGCGTTCGAAAGGATATGCATGGTCTCCGGGTCATACGTTTCGTTATTGACGCCCATACATAGCGTCGCATCGGCTTTGTCCTTGCACGGTGCGGAGATGATGACTTTCTTCGCTCCAGCTTTGAGATGCAGTGCGGCGGAGTCGCGCTTCGTGAAAAAACCCGTGCACTCCAGAACGATATCCACCTTCAGATCCTTGTGCGGCAATTCCGCAGGATCTTTGATCGCGGTGAGCTTTGCCTTGCCGTGAGCCGTGATCAACGTGTCGCCATGGAGCTCCACCTTTCCCTGGAACGTGCCGTAGGTGGAATCGAACTCGAAGAGGTGGGCCAGTGTCGCCGGCTCCGTGAGATCGTTGATGAGGACGACATTGATGTCGGGATGCTTGTCGAGGACGATCCTGAGTACCTGCCGTCCGATGCGTCCGAAACCATTGATGGCAATGTTCATAAATTAAATTGTTAAATTGTTAAATTGTTAAATTATTGACCAAAGAGTACTGGAGTTCAGGCATGAAAAGCAGGATGTACATAGCGAATCGCTTGCGAACAATTTAACAATTTAGCAATTTAGCAATGTCTAGATTGTTTCAAAATACTTCTTCATTCTCAACGTGTCCTCCTCGAGAAGAGGGGATTCGCACACCACGGTTCCGCCGACACCGCGTTTCTTGAGAACTGCAAGAAAATCGCGCCACTTCGCGTCGCTCTCCTCAAGCGGCAGATGTTTTCGCTCGCCTTTCATTGTGTACTCGATGCCTGAAAAATGAATGTGCATCGTTTCTAGGGATCTCTTGCCAAGAAATGACTGATAGGTATCCAGCATTTCATTCCACTCCTTCGATGAATTGATTTTTCCGTTGTACCGCGCATGGAGGTGGGCCGGATCGACAGTGGGGTAAATGCCAAATTCCTTGCTGATCTTCAGCACTTCTTCGAGCGTGCCGAACTGCGTCGGCTTGCCCATGGTTTCAAGCGCCAGATTCACATGCGGGAAAAGTTTCTGTTTCTGCTCCATGATATCGCCGACCGCGCGCCGGACGTTCTCGAACGCCTTCTTGGGTTCCATGCCGAGGTAGAACGCCGGGTGTACGCAGACCGATTTGATACCGGCGATCTCGGCCATCGCGAGAGCGTCGAGGACACGCTTCTTGCTTGCCTGAAGCGTCGCCCGATCTGGCGAATTGAGGTTGATGTAATACGGCGCGTGGCAGGTCAGGTACATGCCGAGTTCCTCCGCGGCAACCTTCCGTATCTCCTTCATGCGCTCAGTGTTCAAAGGGACGCGCTGCACCCACTCAATCTCCATGGCGGAGATGCCCAGTTTCCTGGCATGACGCAATCCCTCGACCGTCCCCTGTGGTTTGGGCGTGGACCGTGGAACGCCTGCGACGGCAAAGTGCAACATGGATCAGCTGCGTACGTGACAATTCTAGCCTATACTGCGACCAAAGCACTCGCTTGACCTCATGCGAAAACCGGTTCCCCCTCGGCACCTGAAGGAACTTTTCCAACTTCTCGCCGCACCGGCTTCCCCTCAGGAAGCGGAGCTCCTCCTAAAGGATCTCGCCACTCCGCAGGAACTGGAAGCGTTCGCCGAGCGCTGGCAGCTCGTCAAGATGCTGGCGAAGGGCATCACGCAACGGGAAGTCGCACGCAAGCTCGGCGTCAGCATCAGCAAGGTGACGCGCGGATCGAAATGGCTGCAGTACGGAAGCGGGGGATTCATGCACTTCCTCAGGAAATTGAAGATCATGAAGTGAAGAGGGATTTTGTTGAGAGAAGAAACAACGCGAATTGCTAAATTGCTAAATTGTTAAATTGCTCGCAAGCGAAACGCACGTTGTTGCCTGTCAACAATTTAACAATTTATTGTATGGCATACTGTCCCCGTGCCCCTTTTGTCCGAGATCATTGACCGGGTGCTGGATACTCCCCACGGAGAAACTGCGTTCAAGGTGACGGAAATTTTTCATGACGCGGGGGAGGAATGCTGGTGGATCGGCGGGAGTACGCGCGACATGTTTCTCGGGAAGATTCCAAAGGAAATCGACATGGCGACGTCCGCGCGTCCCGCGACCATCCAGCGTCTCTTCCCGAAAAACGACGCGTCCGCCGCAGCGCTGGGCACAGTCGTCGTGTCTCTACACGGACACACGTTCGAGGTGACGACATTCCGTGAGGACGACACCGCTTCCGACGGCAGGCATCCGCAGTCCGTGCGTTTCGGCGACCGCGGAGCCGATGCCCGTCGCCGCGACGCGACGGTGAACGCCATTTACTGGAATCCGATTTCACGCGAGGTGTTCGACCCGTGCGGCGGAGAGGAGGATATGAAAGAGCGGCTCGTGCGCTTCATCGGCGATCCTATCGTGCGCATCCGCCACGATGCTCTCCGTCTCCTCCGGATGGTGCGACTTCGGGCGGCGATCGACGGTCAGTACCACCCGGATACATACAAGGCACTCGCGCAGGAGGCGAAGACGGTGCGCATCCTCTCCGGCACGCGCCTCCTCGAAGAACTCGAGAAAATGCTCCTCCTCAGGAGTCCAGAGCGCGCGCTCGAGGACCTCTGGGAACTCGGGGTGCTCAGCGAGGTCCTGCCCGAGCTGCACGCCTGCAAGGGCGTCGCACAGCCGAAGGACTTCCACCACGAGGGAGACGTATGGGATCATCTCCTGAAATGCACGTCGAAATTCACGGAAGACCACCACCCGGATGTCCGTCTCGCAACACTCTTCCACGATAGCGGAAAGGTGCAGACCTTTGCGCTGAAGGAACGCATCCGCTTCGATCATCATGCGGAACTCTCCGGTGACATCGCGCTGAATGTCCTGAGTCGCCTGCAGATGCCGAAGGCGCGTGCCGAAAAGATCCGGTGGATCATCGCGTACCACATGATGATGTCGGCGTTCGGGACGCTCACCGACGTGCGCAAGGCCCACTGGTACTTTCACCCGTGGTTCCAGGAACTCCTGCAGCTCTTCGCCCTGGATATCGCCGGCACCGAACCGCAGGACTACGAACTCTACGACAGCATCATCCGGGACTACGATGAGTTCCTCAACCGGCACCCCCGCCCCCAAAAACCGCTCTTAAGCGGAGAGGAAGTGATGGAGATCCTCAGCCTCACTCCCGGAGAAGAAGTCGGGAAGGTGCTCCAAGAACTCCGCGAAGCACAGGTGAGCAAAGAAATCACCACGAAGGCGGAGG
>JBBAAJ010000120.1:0-3983 GCA_041658365.1 Candidatus Peribacteraceae bacterium
ATCCGGTCGACGATCGCGTCCTTCGCTTTGAGGTTGACGAACCGGGCGTCGTTGATCGCCGGGGTGTCCGCCGTCGAGGTGACACAGAGGTAGGCGTGCTCCCCCGTTGCGTGGAGAATCTCCTCCCACGGGAGTTCCCGCAGGCTGCGGTAGAGGCCGTCCGGATTCTCCGCCGGGAAGGCCGCGATATGGAAAAGGATCCGGTGGCCCGTCCGGAGATGGAGGTTCAGCCGCATCGTGTCGGCGAGCGTCCCTTCCGTCTCGACGGCCGCCTCCCCCTCCGCGAGGACGGGGAAGCCGAGGGCGCGGAGCTCCCCGGCAAGCCAGCGGGGAATCCCCTTGGGGCAGGTGATCAGGATCTTGCTTTGCCGCATCCAGTTCTTCATGGATTCATTTCACTCGCGGATTTTTCCACTAAAAAAGTGCGATTCTGCTTTCCGCCGTTCACGGGTTCTGACCCGGCGGAGCTGCCGGTTATGTAACACAGACCGCCGGAAATGCAAGGGAAAGAAAGGGGGAAGGAAGGCGTAAAAGGGATTCCGATTGACATTCCGAGGGGGCTTCCCTATGGTGGACCTCGATGACCTCAAACGGATTACGGGAACCTTTCATGAAACGGATCATCGTCCAGATTTACGAAATCCAGGAGCCGCGGGAGGCGGAGCGGCTGATCGAGATGGGGGTGGATCGCATTGGGAGCGTGATCCTCTCGCCGGATACATTGAAGGCCCCCTCCGTGCGGGAGGTCGTCCGCCTGGTCCGCGGCTCGGGGGCGAAGAGCAGCCTGATCCCCCTCCTCGCGCGGGAAGACGACATCCTCCGCGCGCTGGACTACCATGAGCCCGATTTCGTCCATTTCTGCGAGTGGATCCCGCTCGATCAGGCAAAAAGCGCGCAGCGGGACGCCGTCTGCGCAGAGGCGATCCGCGTCCAGAAGCGCGTGAAAAAGGAGTTCCCCATGCTCGGAATCGCCCGCTCCATCCCGATTCCCGAGCCGGGTCTGACCGATTCCGCCTCCGTCCGAAAGGTGATCCTGGAGATCGCCCGCACGCTGGAGCCGTACACCGACGGCTTCATGACGGACACCATCCGGGGATATGGGGGAGAGGGCGCCGTCCAGCCCGTGGCCGGTTACGTCGGCATTACCGGAGAGGTCTGCGACTGGGATCTGGCCGCCGCGCTTGTCGGGGCGAGCCGAATCCCCGTGATCCTGGCCGGGGGGATTTCCCCGGAGAACGTCCGCGACGCCGTCGGCCGGGTCCGGCCCGCGGGAATCGACAGTTGCACGCAGACTAACGCCCGCGACAACCGAGGACGGCCTATCCGTTTCCGGAAGGACTTCGACCGGGTGGGTCGCCTCCTCGCGGAGGTTCGAAAGGCATAAGAATCTGTCCATGCCGAGGGTAAGAAAAAGAGGTCCAAATCAAACGCAAGGCGTTCAACGAAAGGCTTGTCTTCCGTTCCTGACTTTCAAAATCAGGGCCTTATTGGGCTGAAATAAGGTAGTAGTCGTACACGAGCCGTGCGATGTCAACGATCGCCGCTTCCTGGGTGTCGGAGGGCGCTTCAGAACCTTTAACAAACACGACAATTGCAATGTGACCTTTACCATCCGGCAGCGTAATGAAGCCAACATCATTAACGGTACCAGCGAGCGTCCCAGTCTTGTCTGCAACGATAGTCCCCACAGGTAAACGGCCCCGGATCCCCTTCAGTCCGGTTGCGCTGCGCTCCATCATGGGAAGCAGCATTGACCGTGCCGATCTGCTTACACCGTCCTCCGGCCAGATCTTGCACAAGAGCCCCAGCATTGCAGATGGGGTTGCCTGATCTCTTGGGTCAGCATCATATGCAGGATTCGCCCGATAGGCCTTTGCAAGGAGATCGGCAGCAGAGAATGAAAGCCCGTGGCGCCAATGAATATCTCCAAGCGGACCTCCTGGCGCCAACTCCGAACGCTTCACGGGTATACGCGATGTAAGGCTTATCTGTCCCTTATCTGCCAAGTCGAGGATCTTTGCCGCAACAGCTACCTTTACCGTGCTGGCCATGGGGAAGAACTCGTCTGCATTGTGGGCAATCTTGCGTCCGGTTTCCAGATGTATGGCAGCGACACCTGCAGTTCCCTTGGCGGCCTTTCCGATACGTCCGATCTCGGCAACTACAGCGCTCATCTGAGGGCTTTGTGTCTCTTCAGCCCATGCCAGAGATTGCCCTGCAGTCAAGAGTGTAAAAAGAAGTAGCCAACAGACCAAAATAATTCGTTGTCGCATGAATTTTTCCAACTTCAGGCGGATATGGAAATGACCTGCCACAAGACTTTGTACCATTTAAAAGCATCAATGTTTGCCGTGGCCTGGATACGGGAAGAACATGGGGACCTTTTTCCTGTATTCCAAATAGGGTGCGCCAAGACGTTTTTCGAGTTCCGGCTCTTCAATCATCTTGAATTCAAGAAAGGCAATCACCATAAACAGCGGCGTGTATATGATGACCAGAGAGAGCGACTGAAACAGAAAGCCGATGCCGAAAAGCATAAGAAAGACACCTGAGAGCATGGGGTTTCTCGAGTAGGTATAAGGTCCGGTGTCAACAAGCTTCGGGGGCGGGCTGAGAGGCACAGGTGTGCCTCTGGATTTGATAAATGTCAGCACGGACCATAGCCAAAGCCAGATTCCGGCCGCAAGCAGAGGAATGGACAGGATTAGGTTTGCCGGCGAGGGTGGCCATGCGTGCAAGCCCAGCAGATTGTCGGATACAAATGCCAGAAAGATGATGAAAAGGACTACGCTGGAAAAAAACAGGCCCCCAAAAAAGGTCAGGAGACCGTGATGTTTTTCCCGCATGGTTGCGTTCCGGTAGAAAAAATCTATTATCCGGTCACGTAGCCGCGCCATTAATTCACTTTCTTTTCCCAACACAGGGATGCTTTCATTTGTTTCATTATTTCGCCCCCCCTTCTCTCCCGCAGCTTATTTCTCTCTCAGCATGGGAACAAACCTCACGGGGACTATATCCGCTTCTATTATCCTGTCCTTTAACTTCCGCACTAATTTCAAATCCTGCCAATATATTCCCACGGGGATAACCAGTCTGCCACCTTCCGCCAATTGCTCCAATAAAGGCGGAGGGATCTTTTCCGGAGCACAGGTGACGATAATTCCATCAAAGGGCGAGAATTCCGGCCAGCCCAAAAAACCATCGCCAAATTTTACCTTAATGTTTTTATAATTAAGCTCTTTCAACAGCCTTTCCGACTGCCGGGCCAGCGGCTCTAATATCTCTATGGTGTAAACCTCTTTGACCAATTCCGCTAAAATCGCAGCTTGGTATCCCGAACCGGTGCCTATCTCCAAAACCCTTTCCGTCCCCTTTAACGCCAACAGCTCTGTCATTAAGGCCACAATATAGGGCTGTGAGATAGTCTGTCCCCCACCAATAGGCAGAGGACGGTCTTCATAAGCCAAATGTCTGATATCAGAAGGAACAAAGGAATGCCTTTTCACCTTAAGCATGGCATCTAATACGCGCAGATCCTTAATTCCCCTAGCCTTTAACTGGTTCTCCACCATCTGCTTTCTTTTTTGAACGAATAAGGTTTCATCAGCTCCCACAATCAGGGGGAACAGGAACAAGCTCAGAATGATGATTAAATTAAGGATAAATTTAATTCTCACTTGCGTATCCATCCTTTGAGTCGCGTAGGCCGGCGCTACCTGATGCTCCAGTTGACGTATTTTATCCGTTTACCGATTGGCTTTCCGGCGGTTATAGAATATTTCGTCCTCTGTATCTGTAGCAGAATTTATTCGGTTTTGCATTTCATTTGATACCACTTGAAAGGAAGGATGTCTGTCAAAATCACCGGATGCTTGAGTTCAAGGAAGAAAGACATTTTAGACACGTACACTTAAACCGATGAACCTAAAAAAGGTTGTTGTTCCCACCTTCCAATGTCCGGCCGTCTGTTCTATTATGCGCCT
>JBBAAJ010000121.1:0-3947 GCA_041658365.1 Candidatus Peribacteraceae bacterium
GACCTTCCCCATCCGGATCCTGTCGATCAACATCTGATTCCACCGATCCTGCTCCTCCGCAAGCTCCCTCCGGCTTTCTTCGTCAGGAAAGAGTCTGGAAAACACTTTTTCCTCGGAGGAAAATCGGCTGATCGGGGGAATAAAACCGACAAACGGATGGTCCGGGAATAGTTCCGTGAAAAGAAATTCCGCCGTGGTCGACGGACGACTGGACGCTTCAGTGTAGGAATAGGGGTTAATGCAGATCATATTTCCACCCCTCATTCTTGTAATAGTCGGCGATGATGGCCCGAAATATAGCCAGGTAAAAACTCGTTTCCGGATAGGCCCCGGACCTTGTCAGCACGGAAATGATGACGACCACCTCGTGTTCCTCATCCACGGCATAAAGTACCCGGTATGATAATGGCGGCTTCTTGACTTTGAGCCGGTGAACGGGAGGCGATTCTTTCGAAAAGAACCGCACCGGAACGGAATCGACTGTGATTTCACCATACACTCCCTCCGGATAGGGATCGGCTTTTAACAGGCGAATGGCCACCCCAAGCGTTTTCCGGTCACGTAACGGGATTGCGGCCAATTCTCTTTCCGCAAGGCCCGAAAACTTCAATCTCACCGAGATCTCTTATATATCACAGATGATATATCGGAGAGGAAAGTTTTTTCTTTCTCCATGAAAATCCCGGCTTCTGTTTCATCATGTTTTAGAAACATCCCCCTCGACGATCCGGATCTCATCGTCGGTCAGGCCGTACAGTTCGTACACGAGTTGGTCGATCTGTCGGTCGGTGGCGTCGATCTGGCGCTGGAGGGCGGTCTTCTCGTGGCCGGTATTCGCCGCAACAAGTTGCTTGTGGAGCGGGAGCATCAACTCGACAAGCGCAACCATCCGGTCGTGCCGGCCTTTGTCGGCGGGGTCGGAGATATTAATGGTTCGGATGGGTAGTTGCGACAAGAATTGGCGGTTGGCGGATCTCCAACCGCCCCGAAATGGCGCGCTGACAAAGGGAAAGTACCACCCGAGCAGTTTCGAATTCAGCAACCCGATAAGATACGCTAACCCTTGTTTCTGATATTTTCCCGTAAGCGTGATCCCGCCGACATCCACATTGTCCAGAAAATGGGTGCCTTCGACATCGTAGGCAGAAAGTAATCGATTGACTAGGCGGGGAACACAGATTTTCTTCCGGTTCTGTATCCCTAAATTTTGATTACGTCCAAAACGATGCCAGTTGTTGTCTTTAAACTTCCCTCGTTCGCGATCTTCAAGTCGATGTTTATTCCGGGATAAGTACGAGGCAGCGTTCGGACATGTTTTCGATAATGCCTCGTACTCGATCAGGGTTGCGGATCCGCTATCCAGCCTGTATGGGAATAGAATGTACTGCCGCTCCGGAAGAACGGAATACCGTTTCACGTCCGTACCACTTACCAGAGGGAATACGATCCCCTTCTCAAAATCCCATTCCGAGTCGAGAGATTTTGATCTCAATCGTAGAGTTGATCCACGGTCCTTGACCAGATCCATAATAAACACGTCATCGGCGCTGGTCTGAAGACCAACGAAGATATCCGCCATGTCTCCCAGCTTTACCGGCATTCCGCGCAGTTTCTCGAACAGCGGGGCTCCTTGTCCGACAGTGAAGTTCCACTCGTCTGGGCCGACCGTGTTTGCCGGGATTTCCCCCACAGTCGATGCCGGTATCGCCGGTTCCAGATTGGGCACATTTTCCAACCGGGCGGCACGCCACGCATCGAGGTTTTCCACCTTCTCGAAATTGCATACCTCTGGTCCAGCTTTGTCGAGGAACATCAGGCAGGTGTATGTGGTCGCACCCGCGAAGACCTGCCGGTCGCCGAAGTGGACAACTTCTGCAAGGTGCTTCCCCTTCGAGATCAGGCCGCGCAGGGGTTCGCCGTACTGCGCGTTGAAGAATTTGTGCGGGAGGATATATCCCAGCCGACCCTTTCCGTTCAGGAGCGATAAACCTTTCTCCACGAACACGACGTAGATGTCGTAGTTTCCCTTCCCCGCGGAGATATACCGCTGCTTGTAGAACTCAACTTCCAGCGGCGCCCACTCTTTGAGGGACTGGATGCGGATGTACGGCGGGTTGCCGATCACCACGTCGAACCCGGGATTATTCCCGCAGAAGATCCGCGGGAACTCCTTTTCCCAGTCGAACACGTTGATCCGGAGACGTTCTTCCTCTCCGAACAGCGGCAGCACGCCGCTGGCTCCCAGATAGAAATCGGATCCGATGAGGGAGTTTCCGCATTTGATGTTACTGCCCAGGTCGGGAAGAGCGCGCTCCTGGAACAGCTTAAACTGCGAAGCAAGGGTCTGCTCCGACTCTCCTTCGAGCACCTTCAGCAACAGGGAGAGCTTCGTCACCTCGACGGCCTGCGGGTCGATGTCCACGCCGAAGATGTTGTTCGTGAGGATGCGCTTCCGTTCGGCCGTGGTGAGCCGCCACTCCCCTCCCATCCCCTGGTACAGGGCGGGACGTTTCCCCGTCGCGTATTTCTCCTTCCCATGATTCACGTACCAGTCCCGGTGCCAATCGAGCAAGAGTTGATATGCCCCGAGGAGGAAGGAACCGGACCCGCAGGCGGGATCGAGGATCGTGATCTTCTCCGCTTCTTTCGGCGTCTTTCCTTCCAGCAGGCGCCCCACGGTGTTCCGGACGATGTATTCCACGATGTACGTGGGCGTGTAGAAGACGCCTCCCGCCTTCTTCACCTCGGGCTTGTCTTCGACCTTGGCCTGGTGCCCGGCCGTCAGTCGGATCACCTTGCCGAGGAACTGCTCGTACACCTGCCCGAGGATGTCGGCGGGAAGAACAGAGAACTCGTAGGGGCTGTCGGGGTAGTACAGGTTTTTGAGAATGTCCTTGAGGACCTTGTCCTCGATCGTCAAGCCGGGCGTGAGCCGGTCGAACTCCTCCGCGCGCCCCACCTCCTGCCGGAAGTGGAACAGTCCCGAGTTGTACCGCTCGTCCGCCTGTCGGTACAGTTCGAGGAGTCGCCCGTAGATTCCCGGAGCGTTGGTCAGCCCGAGGAGACGCCCTTCCGGCTCGATTCCGCGGTCTTCACAGATCCGCAAGAAAATGATCCGGTCGATGGTGCGCTGGACCGCGAAGTTCAGCTCACGTTGCGACAGCTTTGGATTCCGGATTGCCAGGTTGCGCGCCAGCAGGTCGCGCCACGTCTCGATTTCCTGGAGGAAGGCCGCGTCGACTTCCGCGGTGCCTCTTTTGGATCGGGTCGTTTCCGCGTATTTATCGAAAGACCCTTTGAGGACCGCATCCTTCGAGAAGATGGATGCGATCTCCTCCCACTTCCCGGAGTATTCGGCATAGGTGAAATACCGGATGCGACCCACCGATGCCTTGTCCGTCGCCGACGGCTTGATGCGGCAGTCGTAAACCGCAAATTCCTCGAAATCGGTGAGAACGCTCAGCGGCAGCTTGGCGGACCAGGCGTACCGCCTGAGCTGGAAGGCGGGACTTACGTCCTGCCGAATGTCGACGGCGGGCTTTTTCGCCTCGACGAAGAACTTGCGGTTCCCTCCGACGCGAAAACAGTAGTCGGGAGCTTTCGTGAAGCCTCCGATCTTGATGGCGTCTTCGTGAATGACTTCCTTGTACGCCTCCGCCCACCCGGCCCGGTTGTCGACGTCCCAACCCAGTGCCGCGAAGAACGGATCGAGGAACTCTCTTCGGAGTTGTGTTTCGTTGTAGGAAGGTGAACGGTACGCGTCGCGGTTGCGGTCGAACCGCTCCAGCAGACCGAGGATTTCCTTCGGCGCCGTCATCGGATCACGGCTTGATCATCACCATCTTGATGCTGGTCATCTCCTCGCAGGCGAAGCGGACGCCCTCGCGGCCCAGGCCGCTCATCTTGTTGCCGCCGTAGGGCATGTGGTCCACGCGGAAGATGGAGGT
>JBBAAJ010000122.1:0-3925 GCA_041658365.1 Candidatus Peribacteraceae bacterium
CGGCACGGTGTGCCAGAGATGGCGAAGAAGTTCCTCAGCCCGCTGCGAGCATTCCGTCAGCGCGATGGAATCATCCGCCTCCACCACGATGCAACCATGCTCGATGCGTATGGCGGAGAGGGAATGTTTGAATGCGGGGAAGGTACTCGAAATCCATGCCTGTGCCGACACTACCGTCTGGCTTCCGACGGCCGCCTCATGGAGGCCGCGCTTGCGGAGAACTTTCGGCAGTATTTGAGAGAGACGATCCATAGGTTACAAGTTTAACGTTTCATCGATCACCTGAGCTACCTCCCGGGCGGTTTTTTCCCACTGAAAGGATTTCGCCCAGTTCTGCGCTTCATCGATTTTGGCCCCGGCCCTTTGGTCCGGATCCAGCGCAAGGCAGCGCATTCCGGCGGCAAGATCATGTACGGTCGGCTCTGCCATCAGAGCATGCTGTCCGCAGATTTCCTGTAGCGATCCTACTGAAGTCGTAAGTACCGGCGTGCGGCAGGCCATGGCCTCCAATGCCGGAAACCCGAAACCTTCCATCAGCGTCGCCGTTACAAAACCTGAGGATGCGGAATAAATACCCGGCAGATCAGTAAAGGGAACATCCGAGATCATCCGGATCGCCGGAGAGTCCTTCATACCTCGGCACTCCTCTCCGGAACAAACCAGAACCAGCTGCCAATCTTTCAGATTGGCCTGCTCAAAAGCCTCGATAAGAACCGGCACATTCTTGTGCTGCTTGCAATTACCGACGTACAGAAGATATGGATGATCAAGTCCGTATTTTCTCCTGATTGCTTTTTTTTGATCTTCACTGGACGCCGTAAAAGCCGGACCGATGCCCGGATAAATGACTCTGGTCTTCGCTCCAACATCATTGCCGTACGTTTCGATCAAATCCCTGCGTGTCGCCTGACTCACAGCGATAATTCCCTTCGATCGTTTCACCACTCGTTGAAGCAGATACCGGTAAGTGATACGTTTGAACAAAGTCGCCTGGTTCGGGTATTTGTGAAGTATTAAATCGTGAACCGTGCAAATAAATGGGATTTTCAGCCCGATCGGAACGTTGAAATGCGGTGAAAAAAACAAGCTGCAGCCGGCTTCGGCTATCACCGAAGGAAATTTTATTTGTTCTTCCAATGAATAATGCCTAAACGGAGCCAGCTTCGTTTTAAATGATTTACCTTTTAAATCCGAAACCCAATGCTCATTTTCAGAACCGACGAACAGAACCGTTGACCAAGGATTTTCCCGATCAAGTAAATGAGTAACCAGCGACCGGGTATAAGTTCCGAGCCCCGTGAGCTCGGAAGCGAAACGACAGTCGATTCCTACGGTCGGCATGATGAGGAGTATACGGTATGTAGTATGCGGTATTCAGAGAATCCCTACATACTGCATACTGAATACTGCATACTTTGCCGGTGACAATAAGAGAGCTTTGCGTTTCTGCGGGGGTTGATCATCTCGATGCCGAGCTGATCCTTGCGCACATACTGAAAAAACCGCGTACCTGGCTCCTGGCGCACGATGATGAGGAGCTGGATCCGTCACTTGAAAAGCGATTTGGGAAATTTCTTGCCCGCAGAAAAAAGGGTGAACCTATAGCCTATATCACCGGTGAAAAGGAATTCTTCGGCCGTTCGTTCCGTGTCACCACTGATGTCCTCATCCCGAGACCGGCGACCGAAGGCTTGGTTGAACTTGCACTGAAATATTTATCCAAACCGGCCACGGTGCTAACCGTTCTTGACTCCGGAATCGTGGGTATTGCAAAGGTTCTCCACACAGGGAGCTGGAACACGATCGTCGACATCGGTACCGGTAGCGGCTGCATCGCAATCACGCTGGCACTTGAAGGAAGAAAAGAACGCATCATCGGCGTCGACACGTCGCCGGAGGCGCTGAATATCGCACGTGAGAACGCCGAACGATTGGGCATCCGGGATCGCGTGACGCTCGCCTGCGCGGACGGACCGGGCTTCGTTTCGGGATGCATGGAACCTTTTGTCCTCATCGCAAATCCGCCGTACATCCCGGCGGAAACGGAGCTTCATCGTTCCGTCCGTGATTTCGAACCCTCCGCGGCACTCTTCGCAGGACCTGACGGTCTCGCCGTTCTCCGCCCACTGGCCCTCGCCGCAAGGAACAACCCGGCCTGCAAGGGAATCGTGCTGGAGCTTCGGGAAGATCAGGTGGATGCGATTGAGGACATATTGAGGAAGCTATGAAGACTGAACTGTAAGCCTTAAGACTTCCGACTATGCTATCCTTCCCTCGTGAAGTCCCTCCTCAAATCCCTCGGCCCCGTGAGCGCGATCATCGGGGCGCAGTGGGGGGATGAGGGAAAGGGCAAAGTGACGGACCTCCTGGCTGCGCACTTCGACGTGATCGCCCGCGCCTGCGGCGGCGCGAACGCCGGGCACACCATCGTCGTCGGCGGGAAGAAGCACGTGTTCCACCTCCTCCCAGCGGGAAGCCTCCATGAAGGGAAGCCGGTCGTCCTCGGCTCCGGGATGGTCATCCATCTCCCGACACTCCTCGAGGAAATCCGGACACTGAAAGACGCGGGCATTGATCTCATGGATCGCCTGCTGATCTCCCCCGCGGCGCACATCGTCTTCCAGTATCACAAGGACATTGATGCGGCGCTCGAGGAACGGCGCTCGAAGGGGATCGGCACCACCCGCCGCGGGATCGGACCCGCGTACATGGATAAAGCGGCACGGACGGGTGTCCGGATGGAACGTCTCTGCGACGACCTTCGTCCCGAGCTCTTAAGCCGCGCGAAGGAACTCCGGAACATGTACGGCGTCACCGTGAACGTGGATGCGGAGATGGAGGCGCTCTCGCAGGCGAAAGAACTCCTGCGTTCCACGATCGTGGCTTCGCTCCCGAACCTCATGCGGGATTTCCTGGAGCGAAAGAAGAGCATCCTCATTGAGGGAGCGCAGGCCACACTCCTCGACATTGATCACGGAACCTACCCCTATGTAACCAGCAGCTCCACCACCGCCGCGGGCGCGCTGCAGGGTCTCGGGCTCCCGCCGAACGTCCTCCACTCCTGCATCGGCGTCGCCAAAGCCTACTGCACGCGCGTCGGTGCCGGCGACTTCCCGACGGAGGAAACGGGGGCCCGCGGCGAGAGGATCCGCGAGAGGGGAGGGGAGTACGGCGCCACGACCGGCCGACCGCGCCGCTGTGGCTGGCTCCATCTCCCGGACCTGCAGTACAGCGTGACCGTGAACGGCTTCACGCACATCAATCTCACCAAGCTCGACGTGCTGGACGAGGAGGAGGAAATTCCGCTCGGCGTCGGCACGGCGCCGGACGGAATGACCCGGTACGAGCGTATGCCCGGATGGAAGTCCTCCACCAGCGGCCTCACGTCGTTCAAGGCACTGCCCAAGCAGGCGCAAGCTTACGTTCACCGAATTGAGGAATTCACCGGCGTGAAAGTTGCACTCATCGGCACAGGCCCGGGGAGGGAGGAGATGATAGTGCGTTAGAAGAGGGTTGGGGTTGGGGTTGGGGTTTGGGTCAGGGATGAACCAACCTTTTTACGAATCCTAACCCCAATCCCTAACCCTAACCCTGTGTTACACTTTCCCCCGTGCTCGCGCGCGGTGCTCACTCGATATCGGAAGTCCGGAAACGGCGGCTCTTCGAGCGGCGAATCATCATCTTGCACGGGATCTTCCTCTTCATCTGCCTCATCGTCATCGGGCGGCTCATCGAGCTGCAGGTGGTGAAGGGGGCCGAGTACCACCGCATCGCCCAGGAGCAGCAATATGGCGGCGTAGTACTCTCCGCGAAGCGCGGGGAAATCCTGAGCCGCAACAGCAAGACGAACGTGACGAGCATCCTCGCGACCAACACGACCCTCGATCTCCTCTACATCGACCCTCTCGTCATCCCGCAGGATCAT
>JBBAAJ010000123.1:0-3882 GCA_041658365.1 Candidatus Peribacteraceae bacterium
GGGGTTCGAGCTCCGCTTCATACTCGGCACGATCGTAAAGGTTGTATAAAGGCTGAAGGCTCTGGTATGCGGGATATCCGTGTTGCCTGGTCACCTGCAACGCCTGGGACAGCCGCCCCGCTTCAGCCATTTGCCGAGAACGGTCTCGGATTCACCGCCCTTGTGACCCGGGACCCACACGGAGTAGACATCCGCCGTCCGGAATTTCCCAGCTTGCGTTTCTTCATAGTGCCCTCAGGGTATTCGGTCGCATTGCCGTTTCATGATTTATAAAATGGCGACGACTTCCTGCGCCACTTTTAATATTTCGAATCACACGGGGCGCATGAAGTTTCGGTGCCTGACGATCATGCCTGCAACTTCTCCATCACCGACCGGACCTTTCCCTCGATCGAGGCCGCCTTGTCACGGCGATCGTCGATCTTGATCAGGGTGGATACCCGAACCGCGCCCTCAACGAACGGTTGCTCGTGCATCCGGCGCAGAACCGGCAGGATCGCATCGAGGTTCCCCTCGATGATCGTTCCCATGGCTGTCAGCTCATGTTTGAGGCCGCTGTCCCGGAGAATCCGCTCGACGCCGGCCACGTAGCGGGAGAAGCTTGGATCCGCGGTGCCCAGGGGCGCCACGCTGACGAATACGATGGCCATTCCGATCCTCTCTTTCTTGCGCGCTGGATTGTGGATGATAATATTCCTATCTTATCGGAACCGTATGTCCATGGGAATTTCATGGTCGTCAACCTCATGATCCTTTTGGAAAGAGCGGCGCTTATTGTCGCGTACGAGATGTTCCGCCGGTAAAAGGATCCTCCTCACCGGTCCCCCGGGGTGCGGGAAGACGACCGTCGTGCGGAAAGTCGCGGACCTCCTCCGCGGCGGCGCCTCCGGGTTTTACACGGAAGAAGTCCGCGACGATAAAGGGCAGCGCATCGGCTTCCGGGTGATCTCGCTCGACGGGAAGCGGGGCGAACTGGCGAGCAAGGGCCCTTGCAGCGGACCGCGGGTAGGATCGTACCGCGTCAACGTAAAGGCCTTCGAGCAGATCGCTCTTCCGTCGATGGAGGTGGAGGCGGACAGGGTGCTCCTCATCGATGAGATCGGGAAGATGGAGTGCTCTTCGGAGGAATTCGTCCGGAGGGTCGAAAAGGCGTTCGAATCGGAAACCTCGATCCTGGCGACGATCCCGTTGCGCGGTGGGGGAGATTTCATCGACAGCATTCGGCGTTGGCTGGATGCGGAGACGGTCCTTGTCACCCGGGAGAACAGGGAGGCGCTTCCTGAACAGCTTGCGGCGAAGTTTTCGCCCTCAGCCGCTTGAAGTCACAAATTGTGACTTCAAACCTGACGATCCCGACAGGTTGTCGCAGTTTGTGACAGCCTCTGTCAATCCACCCGATTCCCTCCCGGCCGGATTTCGAACCAAGTCCTTCCCGGGAAAGGGTCAAAATCCGATCCGCCGACGTGGGGTCTTGGGCGATTCCATCAAGGCACGGATCGCGTCGAAGACCACGCGGAATTGGGAGTCATACTTTCCTTCGAGGGCGTCCACTTTACGAGCCAGTTCCTCGTGGGATACGAGCATCCGCCGCATCAGGACAAACGCCCGCATGATGGCGACGTTGACCTGAATGGCCTGTTCGCTGCCCAGAACGGATGATAGCATCGCCACGCCTTGCTCTGTGAAGGCATACGGAAGATACCGTCGTCCTCCTCGTCCGTTTGAGGTCGCAAATTGCGACCTCAAAGATTCGGCCTCACCGACAGTCAACTGAAATATGAAATCCTCCGGGAAACGAGCTGCGTTTCCCCTCGAACTGCTTCGTTCAGCCTCTTTGTCGAAACACCATAGAGTTCCGCCAGATCCGCGTCCAGCATGACGCGGTGGCCCCGAATGGTATGAATTCGCTGGGAAATATCCTCTGCCCGAAGGGGTGGCTTTGATATCGCAATTTGTGATTTCAAATCGTCGCTCATGCAGAATCGGTCTTCAATATATGTGCCCAACCCCCGACAGCAACTGAGGCCCTCCTCGTCCGTTTGAGGTCACAAATTGTGACCTCAAACCCGCCGATACCAACAGGTGGTCGCATTTTGCGACAACCTCCGCATAGGAGAAATAAGGGGGTATTTATAAAAATTGATGGAGAATCTCCATCGATCATCCCAATGTTGTCCGCGCCCGGTCTTTAAGGTCACAATTTGTGATCTTAAACCCCCGACAGCGACTGTCGCCCACCGGTCCTATTATCGGTCTGTCCCTTTCCTAAGGGCTGGAGGTCTCAGGTGAAGAGTGAAGTCAAGGAAATCATCGGGAAGCGGATAAGGGGCATTGTCGTCAAGGAGAGCGGGAGGTACCCCCGAAGTTTGACACCCTCTCCGATTTAAGTCCTTTATTATCGGTGCGTTATGTGTGATGGGCAGCTCTTTTTTGTACTACAACCTGACTTTCCGCTCAGATCGACGAAGGGAGTGGCGGAACGCCCAGCGTTTCGAGCAACGCTTTCTGTTCGGGAATCGATCGTGACACCGCACGGGTTTTCTTCCCCCCGACCTTGATCTCGCCGACTTTGATTCTCTGCAGAGAGCGAATCGCTTTCGGCACCGAAGAGACGTCCTTCATCTTCCGTCGCATCCAGCGTTCGATTTGTAATGCGAGCACGCAGACGAAGATGTGTGCCCGGATCCGGCGCTCCGTCCAGTGAAAGACAGGTCGCAGCAGCAACGTGCTCTTCAAACACCGCCACCCGCGCTCGATCTCGGCCAGCTCCTTGTAACGGTGAATCACTTCCTCGGGGGGAAGCGACGTGTCCGTCGTCTCCACCATCAACATCCCGTCGATCTTCGACTCCCATAGCAATGCCGACCGGTTTTTCGTGACCTGGACGCTCCCATCGACCAGAGCAACGTCGTAAAGGCCGAGCAGGTTCCGGTCGCGAAGGTAATCGCGGATCCGGTCGTACGTCCCTTGCGGCGTCGGCTTACGCCCCCGCGCTCCAGGGAAGACGAGTTTTTGAAGTTGGTCCTCGATCCATGCGTCGGCCTTTTTCAGGCGCGTCTCCCGCCCGGCCTTGACCTCCCGGGCGATCTGCTGGGAGTAGGCGACCACGAACCGGAACGCCTGCCGCTTCTCTTCGAGGACCTGCTCCTTCAGGCTGTTCCGGTCGAACTTCCGACCCAGCGATCCGATCACTTCCCGGGCGTGCTGGTTGCGCCGTAAGGGATGCGCCACGATGAATCCGAGCTTCTCATCGATCAGCGTTTCGAGGTTCAGGTCGGAGAGCATCCCCCGGTCCCCCACGAATACCACGCGGCGAAGGGCGAACCGTCTTTTGAGATCCTTGACCACATCGATCACGGTCGTCTTGTCCGCGGTGTTGCCGGGGAAGACGTGATGGCACAACGGGATCCCTTCGGGCGTCATCACCATTCCGATGACCACCTGCCGTTTGTCGAACCGCTTGTCCCTGCTGTAGCCGTACCGCCGGAAGTCGTCTTCGAGCAGGGACCGGTCTCCTTCGAAATATGTCGAGGTGATATCGTAGAAGATCAGGTCCAGGGGGCTGTCCCTGGAGAGGAGTTTCCTGGCGATCAGCGGCTCCGCCTTCTCCTTGCAATCGATCAGGTGGTCCATCGCCCGAAGCAGTTGATGGTACGACGGCTTCTCTCCATCGCCGTAATGGACCGAATCGAGCCAATCCAGCAACGCCAACTTGCTCCCCGGTTCGCAGATCCGGTTGACGACCAGCATCCGGATCAGCTCGGCCGGGGAGAAGGCCGCTTCGCCGTTGATGCCCGCTTTTACGAGCGCCTCGGACAAACCAATACGATCCCAGACGGATCCCACCGCGTGAACATGACCGAAGTCCTGGACGGTACCGAG
>JBBAAJ010000124.1:0-3856 GCA_041658365.1 Candidatus Peribacteraceae bacterium
GGTCTCCAGATCCATCACGGTCATGCGGTCTTTCATGATTCGCTCCGTGCGCATGAGCCCCACCCGATACTTGTTCTGCACGAGCTCCCCGACGGAGCGCACACGCCGGTTACTGAGGTGGTCGATGTCATCCGGGGCACCCTCGCCGTTATTGAGGCGGATGAGCTCCCGGAGGATCTCCACGAAATCCGATACCTGGAAGACGCGGTGCGACTCGTCATTGGGCGTCGTGAGGCTGAACCGGCGGTTGAGCTTGTAGCGGGCGATATTGCCCATGTCGTACTTCTTGAAGTCGAAGAACAGCGCATCGATGAGCTGTTTCGCGTTCTCCGCGGTCGCCAGATCCCCCGGACGGATCTTCCGGTAGATGCTCTGGTAGGCCTCGTCAACGGATTTCACCGGGTCTTTCTCGAGGGTCGCGAGGACAAAGTCCCGATCCGCTTTCACCACGCTTGCGAAGAGATCCATGATCGCCGCGTCCGTCGGGTAGCCGAACACGCGGAGCAGCTGCGTAATCGGGATTTTCCGCTTGCGGTCGATCTTGCAGGTGATAATGCCGCGACGATCGGTCTCGATCTCCATCCACACGCCGCGCTTCGGGATGATCTTCGCCGCATGGTGCCTGGGGTAGTCCGGCATGGTGGAGAAGAAGACGCCCGGAGAACGGACGAGCTGGCTCACCACCACACGCTCGATGCCGCCGACTACGAACGTCCCGCTGTCCGTCATGAGCGGAATGGACCCCAGGAAGACGTCCTGCTCCTTGATTTCTCCCGTCTCCTTGTTGATGAGCTGCACATGCGCTTTCATGGCCGCTTCGTAGCTTAAGTTCCTGCGTTTGCAGGTCTGCGGATCGTACTTCGGAGGATCGAAGGTGTGGCCCAGGAAATTGAGCTCCATCTTCTTCGCGGAGAAATCGGTGATGGGACTGATCTCCTTGAGAAGCTCGGCGAGCCCTTCGGTGAGGAACCAGCGGTAACTCTGCAGCTGCACATCGATCAGCGATCGCATCATCTCGAAGGACTCGTCCTTCGTGAGGAACACGCGGCCGACGATGGTCATCTTCGGACGCAGGTCCGGCTCCACATCGCGCAGGACGGCCGGGACGCGCTCGGAGGCCACGAGCGAGAACTCCGAGAGATGCGCCAGAATGGCTTTGTCGACGTCATAGGCATACTCCTGCCTGCGCGCGAGGACGCGCTTGCCGCCCGGCCGTCTGCCTTCGGCCACGAGCATCTTGCTTGCGATTTTCGTCTTCGCGGACTTCCGGGGTGCTTTCGCTCTCACCGTGGCTTTCACCTTCATAGCAGGCTTGGGCGTCGGCTTCTTCTTCGTTTCGTGGTCTTTCTTCTGGATCCTGGCTTTCTTCCTGGCAGCAGTCATAGTGAGTAGTTGGTAGTGAGTAGATGTACGCAAAAAACTGCGCGATCTTCCCTTTCGCTACTCAGGCAAAAAGGAAGCCGCACAGCACTCAGAACACAAGAGGAAGCCGCTGTGACGGGGGGAGTTTATTGATAAATCGACATTTGTCAAAGACAAAATCGGCGCAAAAACATTGTTACATTGTTTCATTGTTTGCATACAACAACTGTGCGTTCCGCTTGCGAACAATGTAGCAATGAATTACCCCGCACTCTCAGTGCGAGGTATCTACGGAGTCAGTTAGATTTCCGAAGCTCGGGTTTGCTTACCCGAGCTAGATGGCTGATCTTCAAGCCTGCCTTTCACTCTCTTTGCCCCGCATCTCTTTGCCCCGCAGCACGGGCATCGTGCCCGTGTTCCGGGGCACGATGCCCCGGCTACGGTTTATCTGTGTTCACCCCGCAGCTTAAGCTGCGAGGTATCACGGAATGAAACAATGCAGCAATGCATCACGAGTATCACCGTTCCATGCGCCTATTCCCCAGCCTCATCAAATCTTCTCCCCACCTCCTCCCAATTCACCACATTCCAGAACGCCTTCAGGTAATCCGCCCTGCGACTTTGATACTTCAGGTAGTACGCGTGTTCCCAGACGTCCACAGTCAGGATAGGCGTCTTGCCGTCGGTGATCGGATTGTCCTGATTCGGAGTCGAAACAATTTCAAGCTTGCCGCCATCCATCACCAGCCATGCCCAGCCGGAACCGAAGCGGCCGAGGCCCGACTTCTCAAACTCCTCCTGGAATTTCTCGATGCTCCCGAATGTCTGCTTCAGGGCTTTTTCCAGGGCTCCCTCCGGTTTCTGCCCGCTTGCCGGCGCAAGGATCTGCCAGAAGAAGGAGTGATTCAGGTATCCCCCTCCGTGGTTTAAGACGGCGGTGCGGATATCCTCCGGCACCATCTCGGGGTCCGCGATCAGTTCTTCCGGAGATTTCTCGAAGAGCTCCGGATGCTTCTCGAGCGCGGCATTGAAATTGTTGACATACGCCTGGTGGTGCTTTGCATGGTGGATTTCCATGGTCCGCGCATCGATGTGCGGTTCGAGGGCATCGTAGGCATAGGGTAGAGAAGGGAGGGCGTGCATCGGAATGTAGAATGTAGAATGTAGAATGAATGAGCGGACCTTCCGAATTCCATTGTACATTGTCCATTGTACATTTTACATTCTACATTTTACATTCCTGTGAGCATTCAACTGCTAACGGCCGATAACGATCTCTCTTGTTACGAGGCGTGGGTCCGTGCGCACCCGCAGGGAACGCTCTGGCAATCGCTCGTTCGCAAGAGATATGCAGAGGAATGCGGGAAGGAGGTGAGAGTGTACGTGGCAAGCGATGAGCGACAAGCGATAAGCGACAAGCCGCAAGCATCCGCGCTCGTGGTCATTGACCGGACAACCGGAGGATTTTCGACGTGGGAGATTGCGAGGGGACCACTGTGGGAAAGCGGCAAGCGGCAAGCGGTAAGCGGTAAGCCGGTTGATGTTCTACTGGAACGCATTGTGGAGGACGCCAAACGGGAACATTGCCTCGCTCTGTATCTCTCTTTACCAAACGAATTACGAATTACGAATTACGAATTACGAGATTCCAATCGACGGGTGCACGCGAAGGCCACCAGGATTATTGACCTCACGCTTTCCGAATCAGAGATTCTCGCCCAAATGCATCCGAAAGGCCGGTACAACATTTCGATCGCGGAGAGGCATGGCGTGACCGTATCGGAGGGCTCGGTTCAGGATATCGATGCTTTCTATGACCTCCTCAAAGACACCGGCTCGCGCGACGGATTCAAAATCCATCAGAAATCGCATTACACGCGTTTTCTCGACTGTATCGAGGGTAGCTTCCTTCTGATGGCAAAACATTCGGGTAAGCCCTTCGACGCTGCTCAGGGTAAACCGATTGCGGGGCTTATCGGTGTCGTTTGGGGATTGACTGGCATTTATTACTATGGCGCTTCATCACATGATGACCGTGCGCTGATGGCTCCTTATCTGCTCCAGTGGGAAGCAATGAGGAAATGCAAGACTCTGGGATGCACGAAGTATGATTTGCTTGGAATTGAACCGGAAGAAAAGTCCCAAGTCCCAAGTCCCAAGTCCCAAGTCCTACACCACTGGGCGGGCATCAGTGAATTCAAACGAAAATTCGGCGGCACGGTGATCACGTATCCGCCGGAGCAGATGATTGTCCTGAGGCCTTGGATTTATAAGGCGTTGCAGGTTAAGAGGAAGTTATTGGGTTGAAAAGTAGCTGGTAGCTGGGGAAAATTACCCTAAGGAACCTCTGATTAATCGGCAATATTCCACATCAGCAGCGGCCGTCCCGGCCGCGGCGAATGAAGAATTGCTGCGTTGTCCATCACGCAAACACCGCGGCTTGGAAAGCCGCTGCTGTTATGTTGTTTATCGCAAGTAATGGCATTAATCAGAG
>JBBAAJ010000125.1:0-3844 GCA_041658365.1 Candidatus Peribacteraceae bacterium
CCTGTTGATGGTGCTGGTGGTCGGCGTGATCGTCTTCGTTGAGAGCGGCCAAAGACGGATCCCCGTACAGTACGCGAAACGGGTGGTCGGGAGAAAGATGTACGGCGGTCAGTCGACCCATCTTCCGCTGAAGGTCAATTCGGCCGGGGTCATCCCGCCGATTTTCGCCTCTTCGATCATCATGTTTCCAGCGACGATCGCCAATTTTATTCCGCATCCCTGGATGAAGTCGGTGGCGGAGGCGATGATTCCGGGGCGGGTCGGTTATGAACTGCTCTATGTGGCCTTCATCGTTTTCTTCTGCTTCTTCTATACTGCGGTGACCTTCAATCCGGTGGATGTGGCAGACAACATGAAAAAATACGGGGGATATGTCCCCGGAATCCGGCCGGGAAAGAAGACGGCCGAGTATATCGATGACGTCTTGACGAAGCTGACATTCGGGGGGGCCATTTATGTCTCCGTCGTCTGCGTGCTTCCCAGTCTTCTGATCAGCTCTTTCAATGTCCCTTTCTATTTTGGAGGGACGGCCCTTCTGATTGTCGTCGGCGTGGCGCTGGATACGGCGGGACAGATCGAAACCCATCTGCTGACAAGGCAGTATGAAGGGTTCATGAAGAAGGGACGCATTGCCAGAAGACGCTGATTCAGGCATGACCGCCGAAAACAGGGGATCATGGGCATGGTTATCCTGAAGCTGCCGGATGAGATTGAAAAGCTCAGGACCGGCAATGCCATTGTTGCAGAGATCCTGGCGGAGCTGAGGGAAAAGGTCAAGCCGGGTGTGACCACCCGTGAACTGGACCGGCTTTCGGAAGCGCTTTCACGAAAGAGTCGGGTCCGTCCGGCATTCAAGGGATATCGCGGTTATCCCTATGCTCTCTGCACATCGGTCAATGGCGAGGTGGTACACGGCATGCCGTCCGACCGGCCGCTTCTCTCCGGCGATATCCTGAGCCTCGATTTCGGGGTTGTTTACAAGGGGTATTATGGCGATGCCGCCATAACGGTTCCAGTGGGGACCGTTTCAGCCGAGGCTCAGCGGCTGATGAAAGTCACCGAAGAAGGACTCTACGACGCGATTGAGCAGGCGCGGGAGGGCAACCGCCTGGGGGATCTCTCCGCTGCCGTGCAGGAGCGGGTCGAGGATGCCGGGTTTTCAGTCGTCCGGGATTTTGTCGGACATGGAATCGGCAGAAACATGCATGAAGACCCTCAGATTCCCAATTACGGGGTGCGCGGGAGAGGGATCCAACTCCGGCAGGGAATGGTTCTGGCGATAGAGCCGATGGTGAATGAGGGAGGTTACCGGGTGAAGATTCTCCCCGACGGATGGACCGTGGTCACCGAGGACGGGAAACTTTCGGCTCACTTTGAGCATTCCGTGGTGATTACGGAGAACGGACCGGAGATCCTGAGCCGGATGCAGTAGCGGAGGCATGGGGACAGATTTGAAATCTGTCCCCGAATGGAGATTATGGCGAAAGAAGAGGCGATAGAGGTTGAAGGCCGGGTGGTTGAGCCCCTGCCCAATGCCATGTTTCGAGTGGAACTGGAAAACGGTCACCGCGTTCTGGCCCATATATCCGGGAAGATGAGGATGCACTTTATCAAGATCCTGCCCGGCGACAAGGTTACGGTTGAGCTCTCCCCCTATGATTTGACACGGGGAAGAATCGTTTACAGGACAAAATAGCAGAGGCGGCTGGGGTCCATAACCTGCCTTTGACGGATTCAAGGAGTCATGATCGTGAAAGTACGTTCTTCGGTCAAGAAAATTTGCGAGAAGTGCAAGATTGTCAAAAGGCGGGGCGTGTTGCGCGTGATTTGTGAAAATCCGAAGCACAAGCAGCGCCAGGGATAAGGATTCAATGATCAGGAGGTTGACCGGTGGCAAGAATTGCGGGTGTGGATTTACCTAAAAACAAGAGGATGGAAATCGCCTTGACCTATATCTATGGGATCGGGCGGACAAAATCGAGTGAGATCCTTCGGGGCGCCGGCGTCAGCCCCGACACGAAAACCGATCAGCTTGCGGATTCGGAAATAACCTCCATCCGAAATATTATCGATAGGGAAATGAAGGTCGAAGGGGACTTGCGGCGGGAAATCTCCATGTCCGTCAAAAGGTTGATGGATGTCGGGAGCTACCGCGGTTTGCGGCATCGGAAGGGACTTCCCGTCCGGGGACAGAGAACCAGCACGAACGCCCGAACAAGGAAGGGACCAAGAAGGTCGATTGCAGGTAAGAAGAAATAGAGAGCGAACGGATCCGGAGGAGCAATGGCAAAGCCAGTCAGAAAAACAGGGAAAAAGAAGGAAAAGAAAAATATCTCCGAGGGGATAGCGCATATTCAGTCGACCTTTAACAACACGATCGTGACCATTACCGACCTGAGCGGGAATGTGATTGCATGGGCATCCGCCGGGATGCAGGGGTTTAAGGGATCCCGAAAAAGCACCCCCTTTGCCGCGCAGATGGCGGCGGAGGATGCCGTGAAGAAGGCAAGGGAACATGGGGTCCGGGCGGTTCAGGTCTATGTCAAGGGGCCGGGCTCCGGTCGGGAATCGGCGCTGAGGTCTCTGCAAACAGCGGGACTCAAGATCAGCATCATCCGTGATGTGACGCCCATTCCGCACAACGGGTGCCGTCCGCCCAAGCGCAGAAGAGTGTAAGCAACGGTCAAAAGACCGGCGATCAGACGGCAGTGATAATTGAAATTGATAATTGATCATCGATCAGGGAGGCTTTTTTGGCAAGATATCGAGAATCCGTATGCAGGTTGTGCCGGCGAGAAGGTTTGAAGCTGTTTCTCAAAGGGGACAGGTGCTACAGTGAGAAATGCGCTTTTGAACGGCGCGGGTTTGCACCGGGAGATCATGGTCAGTTGCGGAAAAAATTCTCCGACTACGGCGTCCAGTTGCGGGAAAAACAGAAGCTGAAAAGGATGTACGGCCTGCTGGAAAAACAGTTCCGGGGATATTTCGACAAGGCGGACCGGCAGAAGGGTATCACCGGGACCAATCTGCTGATTTTTTTAGAGAGAAGGCTGGACAACATGATCTTCCGGATGGGTTTTGCGAATTCGCGTACGGAGGCAAGACAACTGGTCCGGCACAACCATTTTCTGGTGGGTGGGAAACCGGTTAATATACCTTCTTATCTGATTAAACTCGGCGATGAAATCCAGATCAGGGAGGGCAGCCGGAAGGTGGAGCGGATCATTGAAGCCATGGAAACCGTTGCCAGGCGGGGGGTCCCACAGTGGCTGGAGGTCGATAAGACCAACTTCAAGGGTCTGGTGAAAATGCTTCCAACCCGTGAGGATTTGACGATGCCGGTTAAGGAACAGCTGGTCGTTGAACTTTATTCCAAATAAGACAATCACCAGGTATCCGAAGGGCAGGGAAAGGAATTATGCAGAGAAACTGGCGCAGTTTGATTCAACCGAAAAGAATCGAGATCGATGAAACGACCCATACCGCTTTGTATGGGGAATTCAGTTGTCAGCCGCTGGAACGCGGCTTCGGCACAACCCTGGGAAACGCACTCAGGCGGGTCCTGCTCTCCTCCATCCAGGGGGCAGCCATTGTTTCCGTAAAATTTTACGGGGTTCTCCATGAGTTCTCCACGATCCCCGGGATCAAGGAAGACGTGACCGATATCATTCTGAACCTGAAGGGCGTGCGCCTGAAGCTTCATCAGGACGGACCGCGGACCATTCGGATCGATACCTCCCGGGAAGGGGAGATCACCGCAGGGGACATCGAGAGCGACGGGACGGTGGAAATCCTCAATCCCGATCACCATATCGCAACCCTGCTGGGCAAGGCCTCCTTCAAG
>JBBAAJ010000126.1:0-3843 GCA_041658365.1 Candidatus Peribacteraceae bacterium
GCCATCCCTGATTGAAGCGACCAGGGCAATGAAATGAATATCAGTCGACCTCGACCTCACAAGTCAACAGCTCCAACTGAAATAAAGAATGCCGAATACTATTTGAAATATTGCCCAGAATTGAATATAAATGACCCGATAGGAAGAGAGTCGATAAATTAGAAAGCCCAATAAATTGAATAAACAACCCCTGATATACATCTTTATTTCGGCTGCCCTGTTTGGAATCAGCCCGCCTCTTGCCAAGCTGCTTGTGAAGAACATCCCCCCGGTTGCCTTGGCTGGATTTCTCTATTTCGGTGCTTTTGCCGGGCTTTCTCTATATTCGATCATGAGGAGGATCGTTTCTACTGAAAACATAAGAAGCGCCAACCTAAAAAAGGGAGATTTCCCTTGGCTGTTTGGCGCCGTAATTTCCGGGGGGATTATCGCTCCAATATGTCTGATGTTCGGATTAAGCCAGATTTCCGGTTTTACCACATCATTGCTGCTGAATCTGGAGGGGATTTTTACCGCTGTTGTTGCCGTTATCTTTTTCAAGGAGAAGGCGGGAAAGAGATTGTGGCTGGCGTTGATGTGTATGACCGCGGCGGGGGTGTTCTTAACGTGGGATTCAAGCCAGGGTAAGTTTAACTTCCTCGGCCCCTTATTGGTTACCCTTTCCATGATATGCTGGGGCATAGATAATAACCTGACCCGAAACATCTCAACAAGAAATCCAATACAGATCACCTGTATTAAGGGATTTGTATCGGGTTTGGTATCGATCTCTCTGGCATATACTCTCGGGATGGCCATTAAATGGGATTTAACCATTTTTTATGCTCTGTTACTGGGCTCTTTCAGCTATGGTATCAGCCTTGTGTTTTTCATAAAAGCTCTCGAAGGGTTAGGTTCTTTCAGAGCAGGTATATTTTTCAGTCTTGCCCCTTTTATAGGTGCCGTCACATCCCTCATATTGCTTCAAGAGTGGATCGGTTGGGTAATGTTCCCGGCGATGATGCTTACTGTCGCTGGTTTCTGGTTTATAAGCACTGAAAATCATTTGCACCCGCACTTACATCAAGAGGCGGATCATACGCATTTGCACAATCACAAGGATATGCATCATATTCACGAACACGCAGAGTTCGCCCAGGAGCCGCATGTTCACGAACACAAGCACCTTGAAGAAAATCATGTTCATCCCCACTGGCCAGACACACATCACAGGCACGTACATTAACCATTGAGCCAGTCCATGAAAAGGAGAATCCTTCATATCGACATGGACGCCTTCTTCGCCGCTGTTGAGCAAAAAAGGAGACCGGAGCTCGCAGGAAAACCCGTTGTCATCGGCGGTCAGGGAGATCCATCCAAAAGGGGCGTTGTCTCGACTGCCAATTACGAAGCCAGAAAATATGGCGTTCACTCCGCCATGCCCATGAAGACCGCATATAAGCTGTGTCCTCATGCGGTATTCCTTCCGGTAGATTACGAGGCTTATTCATCTGCTTCCGTAAAATTCAAAGAAGTTCTCCGAACCGTCAGTCCGATTATGGAAGATGTCGGCATTGACGAGGCGTATCTGGACGTTACGGATATACCGGTCACCAACGAAGAGATCACAGGGCGGATCAAGGCCGGGATCAAAGAGAAGACAGGCCTCACCTGTTCCATTGGCATTGCGTCCAACAAACTTCTTGCCAAGATCGCATCAGACATGCGGAAGCCGGATGGAGTCACCGTTCTGATGGAGGCCGACGTTGAAACGAAGCTCTGGCCGCTGCCCGTCAGAAAATTATACGGCATAGGCCCAAAAACGGAAGAGCACCTGAAGGGCATCAACATAGAAACCATCGGACAGTTGGCCGCATTGCCGTTGGAAAAGCTGTTGGAGTATTTCGGCAATTCTTACGGTCAATACCTTTATGAAGCGGCCAGAGGCATCGATGAAAGCCCTCTGGTCACCCACTGGGAACCGAAATCATTCAGTCGCGAAACCACTTTTCAGGAAGATGTGAGGGATTGGCAAGTGATCGCCAGAACACTCGCCGATCTTTCCAAAGATGTCGTTCAAGATATGCAGGGACATCAGTATAAGGCAAGAACGATCACCATAAAGATCCGATTCAGCGATTTCGAGACATTCACGAGGGCGATGACGATCTCTGATTATACCGATTCGGAAGAAGAGATCAGAAAAGCGGCGTTCGCCTGCCTGAAAAGAATTGAGCTCAAAAAGAAGATCCGGCTGGTGGGTGTGAGGGCCAGTAATTTCCAGGGCAAGAATAAGGATGACCGGCGCCATCCTGAAGTACTCAACAGGCTGATCTAACTGAGGAAGCTGTATTTACACGATACGCTCCCCGGTTGCGATGATTTCCCTGACGAACGGATCAAGGACCTCTTGATTGACAACGCCCAAGGGTTTGGCTTATAGTGCGCCACCGGAAACAAAGAAGAAAAATCATAGAGGGAGGGAAGCGATGTGCGGCATAGCGTATGATCTGGAGGGGAAGGTGGTCGTCGTGACGGGGGGGAGCAGGGGGATCGGCCTGGAGCTGGCCCGGAACTTCCTCGAGCAGGGCGCCCGGGTGGTTATCTGCGGTCGGAAGGAAGAGAACCTCAAGGCCGCCGTGCAGACGCTGGGCGGCGGTGAGCGGCTCCTCACCGTGGCCGCCCATGTCGCCAGGGAGGGCGATGTGGAGAACCTCTTCGACACGGCCGTCCGTCAATTCGGCGGGGTGGATGTCCTCGTCAACAACGTCGGAATGAATCTGCTGACGGCCTCCGTCACGGACACGGATCTCCCCGTCTGGAACAAGATCATCGAAGGGAACCTGACCGGCGCCTTTCTCTGCTCGCGCAAGGCGGCCCGGATCATGCGGGAGAAGAAGCGGGGGAAGATCGTCAGCATCTCGTCGCTTGCCGGGACGAAGGCGTCGCCCGCAATGGGGATCTACGGGATTGCCAAGGCCGCACTCGAAATGATGACCAAGGTTCTCGCCTCCGAGCTTGCCGCCTTCAACATCCAGGTGAACGCCGTCGCCCCAGGGGTGGTTCGGACCGATTTCAGCAAACCTTTCTGGGCGACGCCGGCCATTCACGATCAGATCGTGAAGTCGATCCCGGCGGGCCGCATCGCCGAGACCGCGGATCTGTCGCCCATCGTCCTGCTGCTGGCCTCCCGTCTGTCGGATTACATCACGGGGCAGACGATTGCGGTCGACGGCGGGGCCACCGTGATATGAGACTGACGGCCGGGATCGATATCGGCTCCATTACCGCCAAGGCCGCCATCCTGAAGGACGGTGAGCTTCTGGGTTCAAGGGTGATCTTTACCGGCTACAACGCCGAGGCGGCGGGCCGCCGCGTCTTTGATGAGCTCATCGCGGAGCTCGGTCTCTCGTTTGGGGAGATCGTCCGGATCATCGCCACGGGGTACGGCCGGAAGAGCGTCTCCATTGCCGACAAAGCCGTGACCGAGATCATGTGTCACGCCGCCGGGGCACGCTTCCTCGACCCTTCCGTCCGGTCTCTGATTGACATCGGCGGGCAGGACAGCAAGGCCGTCGTCATGGACGAAAGCGGCAGGGTCACGAACTTCACGATGAACGACAAGTGCGCGGCGGGAACGGGCCGCTTCCTCGAGGTGATGGCGCGCGCGCTGGAGGCGGATCTCGACGCGTTCGGAGCGCTTTCGCTGAAGGCGGAGCGGCCGGCAAAGATCAGCAGCCTCTGCACGGTCTTCGCCGAGTCGGAGGTGATCTCGCTGATCGCGAAAGGGGAGACGCGGGAGAACATCATTGCGGGGATCCACGAGGCGATTGCCTCCCGCGTATCGGCGATGGCGAACCGGAT
>JBBAAJ010000127.1:0-3825 GCA_041658365.1 Candidatus Peribacteraceae bacterium
GCGACTTTCCGACTTGCAAGCGGTGTGCGGATTCTAAGGACGCGATCCGACCGGCCGAACCCACGAAGGACCGGAAGAAGAAGGCGCCGGTAGACAAGAAGGGGAAGGTCGGAAAACGCACCCCCGCGCTGGCCTCCCTCAAGGGAGCCCCCAAGGAGCTGATGGTCACTTACAAGGGGACCGAGCACAAGGCGACGGTCAACGAGGACGGGACGATCACGGTCAACGGCAAGTCCTTCAACAGTCCTTCCCGCGCCGGGAAAGAGATCACAGGCCGGGAGGTGGACGGGTGGACCTTCTGGAGCTACGAGGTTCCCGGCGACGGCCTGAAGAAGCTCGACACGCTGCTCTTTCCCTTCGGGAGGTCATGCGTGAGCCGCGTTTACAAAACGTTCTCAAGGACCGGTAAGACCCGCTGGTACGTCTGCGTCACCTTCCGCGGTCAGCGCTACCGTGAGGTCGGGGGTGAAACAAAGCAGGCGGCTCTAAAGCGCCTCCGGGAACTGGAAACCCGGGTGGAGAAAACCGGGAAGGTGGCGGAGAAGAAGGTCCCCTTCGATTTCCTGTGCGACGAGTATCTCCGCTGGACCCAGATCAACCTCGCACCCCAAACGAGGCGCGAGAGGGTGATCGCGGTCCGGGCGCATCTCAAACCGTTCTTCAAGGGGCTGGCCGGCGACATCGATGTCCGTAGCATCGAGGCATTCAAGGCACTCCGGATGGCCAAGGGGATCTCCCCCTGGACGATGAACAGCGAACTCAAAGTCCTCTCGTGCATCCTCAAGTTCGGGGTCGAGAACAAATACCTCGAGGAAATACCAAGGATCCGGCGGGTGAAGGTCCAGAAGAAATCCCCCCGCTTCCTATCTGTGGAGGAGATAGGCAAGGTGCTCGCCTCGGCACGCCCCGAAGTCCGTCCGATGCTCCAGCTCTTGATCTTTACGGGCTTGCGAAAGGGAGAGGTCCGGCATCTCGAATGGAGCGACGTGGATCTCGGTAATCGTCTGCTCCACGTCCGCCCGAAAGAAACGTGGGGCCCGAAGACCGAGAGTTCCGCCAGGACGGTCCCGTTGTGCGACCCGGCGGTCGAGGCTCTTCAGATGGCGTGGGAGCGGTCAGAGAAACGGAAGGTGAAGAGCTCCCTCGTCTTTCCAGGGAGGAAAGGCCCCTTAAATGACATCCGGGAAAGTCTGAACGGTGCATGCAAACGCGCGGGTGTCGCCCACATTCGCGTTCATGGGCTTCGGCACACCTTCGGGTCGCAGATGGCCATGGCTGGAGCCGACCCCTTCGCCATCATGAAAGCGATGGGGCACACCGACATCAAGACGACGATGATTTACATTTCCCTTGGGAAAAGCCACATCCGGGAGCAGGTCGAGAAGCTCAACGCAATCCTTATTCCTATCTCGGCATAAAGCCGAAACAGGGCTCATCCCGGCGAATCCAAGACCTCCCGCACTTTCCTCGCCAATGCACCCGGACCGAACGGTTTTGCCAGAAACGGCACACCTGCGGGTAGGACGAACGACTCGTGAATGGCGTTTGCGGCATATCCGCTCATAAAGATCACCTGGAGCGCTGGATTTACCTTGTGCATTTCCTCGGATGCCTCCTTGCCTCCCTTCTTTGGCATGACCATGTCCAGCAGAGCCAGCGCAATCCCTTCGGTCCGCCGGAAGATTTCGACGGCCTCCTCCCCATCCTTGGCAATCAGTACGGTATATCCCAACTCTTTCAGCGTATACTCTGCAAGCCCCCGAACAATTTCCTCATCCTCAGCCAACAAAATGGTTTCGGTTCCGCCCCGTAACGGCGCCTGTTCCCTTGCCAGGACCGCATCCGGGGGGCGATCAACCGCAGGAAGGTAAATCTTGAACGTCGTCCCCTTCCCCGGTTCGCTGTAGAGGTGGATGAACCCGTCGTGCTGCTTGACGATCCCGTACACCATCGCAAGCCCAAGACCCGTTCCCTTGTCAGGACCCTTCGTGGTAAAGAACGGTTCGAATACACGCTCCCGGGTCTTCTCATCCATCCCGATCCCCGTATCGGATACCGAAAGCAAAGCGTACCGCCCGGTCTTCATGTAGAGATTTAGCCTGACGTATTCCTCGCTCAGGTACACATCCTGGGTCTCGACCAGGAGCTGCCCGCCTCCCGGCATGGCGTCCCGGGCATTGAGGCACAGGTTCATGAGCACCTGCTCGATCTGTCCAGTATCCGCCCGGATCGTCGGCAAATCCTTGGCCAGGAAGGTTTTCACATCAATATGTTCCCCCACAACTTTTCCGATCAACTTCATCAAGTCAGCCGTTAGGGTGTTCAGGCTCAAGTTGACCAGCTCGATGATCTGACGCCGGGCATATGTAAGAAGATGTTTCGTCAGGGTGGAGGCGCGATCCGCGCAACGCATGATCTGATCCAGATCGTGCAACGCACGCTCATCGCCAGCCAGTCTCCCCCGCAACAGTTCCCCGAACCCGACGATCCCCGTGAGGGCGTTGTTAAAGTCGTGCGCGATGCCGCCGGCAAGGGTGCCCACGGACTCCATCCTCTGGGCGGTCTGAAGTTGCCTTTCCAATTCGATCTTCTCGGTGACGTCGTGGACCATAGACAATACCCCGACAACATTTCCGGTGGCATCGCGCAACGGCGTGTTAAACCACTCGCAAGTGACTTTTTTCCCATCCTTGGTGATATTGGCGATCAACGAGTAGCTCGACTCGTCTCCCTCGAGCAGCTTTGACCAGACGCGCTCGACATGGGGCTGCGCTTCTGCGGGTACGATGAATCCGTAGGGATGCTTCCCCACCGCCTCGTACGGTTTCCATCCGAAGATCCTCTCGGACGCCGGGTTCCACTCCTGCACGCGAAATTCCCTGTCCCAAACGATGTACCCCATGGGCAGGTGTTCGATGTGGAAGGTCAGCCGTTCGTTTAATTCGCGGACCGCCTCCAATCTCCTGGAGTTTAGGAGGGCGATCGTGCACTGCTGGGCGAACGTCTCCAGGTTGCGGGTCTCCTCCGGCGGAAAGTCTCCGACATGTTCGTTTAAGACCGCCAGGCTCCCGATGGTTCCTTCCTCAGATTTCAAGGGAATCGTAACCGAAGAACGATACCCGACTTTTTCCGCTTTCTCCCGCCAGGGTCCGTATAGGGAACTTGCCGGAATGTCGGGGCATACGTAAGTCCGTTCTGTCCGAATGGCGATCCCGGCAGGGACGTTCCCCTCCAGAGATTCGTCCCAACGCAACTGGAGTTCGGTCAGGAACCCTCCGTCGAACCCGCGGACGGCCACAGGGCGGATGGTGTAATCGGGTTCGGCCAGTCCCACCCAACACATGCGATACCCCATCTCCACGACCGCCTCGCAGGCGATATCCAGCGCCTCCCGGAAATTCGCCCCTTCCAGGATCTTCTCGTCGATCCGCCGCAGGGCCGTCTCCAGCTTGAACGCCATTTGAATGCGCTCCTCCGCACGCTTGTGCCCGGTGATGTCTTGAATCTGGGAAATGAAGTGCACTGGATTTCCCTCGGCGTCCCGAACCAGGGAAACGCTCAGCAGAATCCACACCACATGTCCATCCTTGTGGAAATACCGCTTCTCCATCTGGTACGTCTGAATCTCTCCCGCAAGCATCTGCCGCACATACGCGAGATCGGCGTCCAGATCGTCGGGATGGGTGATGTCCTGGAAGGTCTTCACCAACAATTCGCTTTCCGAATAACCGGTCAAATCGCACAGGGTACGGTTGACCCTGAGCCAACGACCATCGGGCGACACCAGCGCCATGCCGATTGCCGCATACTCAAACGCATTCTGGA
>JBBAAJ010000128.1:0-3765 GCA_041658365.1 Candidatus Peribacteraceae bacterium
TGAGAGCCAGTTCAAGACCCTCAAGTACAAGCCGGGGTTCCCCGACCGGTTCGGGTCGCTCCAGGACGCCCGCAGTTTCCTGATCGACTTCTTCGAGTGGTACAACACGATGCATCATCATGGCGGGCTGGGGTTGTTGACTCCCTACGACGTTCACTACGGGTTCGCGGCGAAACGACATGCCGAGCGGGAGGCGGTCTTGCAGAAAGCCTTCGAAACGATGCCGGAGCGGTTCGTCCGGGGGATTCCCAAACCGCCCGGCTTACCCGCCGAGGTCTGGATCAACAAGCCCAAGGCCGGAGACGGATCTACCGATGAATTGCACATTAAATTCTGACCGGGAGTGTCTCAAAGTCGTTGACACGTTCCACCGGGTAAGTTGGGTAGCCCCTTAATTACATGTGACGAGGAAGTGACGGGGGAGTTGCGAAGCGAGGGAGGGAGGGTATACTACCCACACAGAGTCGGGCGGTATCCGAAACGCTGGAAACCGCCCGGGCGGTAGAAATGGACGCGGTAGAAATGGACGCTTGACAAGGATCGCAAACATGGATCATAGTAAATGCAGTAGGAGTCATGAGGTATTTGCCCCCCGCTGGACCAGCCTTCGGGCCTCTGGCGGGGTTATTTATTTTGGGGGCAATCATGGCGATTGAGCCCCCCGTTAAGCGCACTATCGCATTCTTCGACGGCCAGAACCTCTTCCATCACGCCAAGGCAGCCTTTGGCCACACGTACCCGAATTTCGATCCCAAAAAACTGACGGAAAATATCTGTTCCTCCCGGGGTTGGGCGATTTCCGGGATTCATTTCTACACGGGCGTTCCTTCGCCCATGGACAAACCCTTCTGGAATCATTTCTGGACGGCGAAGATGGCGGTCATGGGAACACGTGGGATAGAGACCTTTTCGCGGCCCCTGCGGTATCGGAACCAGACGATCAACCTCCCCGACGGGACAACTGCGGTAGCACCTGTCGGCCAAGAAAAGGGGATTGATGTCCGAATCGCCTTGGACATCGTGCGGTACGCGCTCGACGACAAGTACGATGTCGCCCTGGTCTTCAGCCAGGATCAGGACCTGTCCGAAGCGGTGGAAGATGTCAAGAAAGTCGCGAAGCTCAAGGACCATTGGATCCGGCTTGCCTGCGCTTTCCCTGTGAGCCCGACCGTCCCGAAGGCGAGGGGCATCAACGGTACCGACTGGATCCGGATCGATCGGGCAACATACGACGCATGCATCGACCCCAACGACTACCGGCCGAAGGGTGCCCCCTGATCGATGGGGCGGGAGACCTGATGATGGCGTTCAAGACCGAACATGCCGGCGCAAAGAATGGCGGCGGGTATTGGGGAAAGCGGTCTGAGGCAAAGCATCGCAGCAAGCGACTTCGACGGAAGGAAGATCGAAAGTCGGTTCTCAGGGGAGCAATCGAGAATGGTGTGAAGGAGAACGACCGCGCCGCCGACCGGATCGCCGACATCCTGCTGAAGCATTAAGGGCTTGCAACGAAATAAGTATCGCAAGTTACCATTGCCGACACGGTCGAATGGTGTAGTTCCAGTCGCCATGAAAATCATCGCGCAGCAGATTGATCGTCCCCCACTCTTTGTCAGAGACCTTTCGGCCAATCGGGTACCGACGGCGGTCCAAGCGGCAGGAGACTTTCAAACCTGTCGTTGTGGTGGTCTTGGAGATCAGGTTCACCACCGTCGCATAGTCGGCTAAAGGTTCGCCACGCCAGTTCGAGCTGATGAACGAGAAAAGTCGGTGCTCAACCTTGTTCCATTTGCTGGTACCCGGCGGAAAATGGCAGACCGCGATCGGGAGACGAAGCTCGTCGGACAGGCGTTGCAGCTCCCATTTCCACAGGCGCAGCCGCGAACCGTTGCTGCCCCCCGCATCGGCAGTAATCAACAGTCGCCGTGCCTTGGGATACGCGCGCCGTCCTTCAGCTCGCCACCATGCCCGAATGGACGCAACGGCAAAGGTCGCGGTGTCATGATCCGTTCCGACATTGACGAAACCTTTGTTGCGCGTCAGCTCGTAAATGCCGTAGGGATGTGCTCGCGGAACCGAAGGGTCTGGAAAATCGTGACCATTAACCTTTTGGGCTTCGCCCTTCTTGAGCCACTGCTTTCCTCGATTGGCGTAGTTTCCAACCAATTCCTTCTTCTTGGTGTCCACTGAAATGACGGGCTGGGCGGCGCGCATTTCTTTGGTCACCCGGGCATTGATGTACTCGAACTGCGCATTGCGGTCCGGATGTTGTTTGCCTTCAACCGTCTTGCGATTGCCCTGGAGGCTGTAGCCCATCCCATGCAGCAGAGCCCCGACCATCCGGCTACTGGCAGCATATCCGAGCTTGGCCAATTCCAGCGACAGCCGTCGCGTGCTCTTGCAGGTCCAGCGCAGCGGAGACTCCGGATCGCCGCGTGTGAGCGGCTCGACCAGGCACTCGAGCTTTTCCGGCAGATCGGGTTGATGCTCGACGCCCGATTTGCGTCCGCCGCCGGGCCGGCGGACGCGGCCCGCCGGCAGGATATTCCCGGTGTTGATCTCGCGCAGCCCGACCAGGATCGCACGCCGGGAAATGTCCGTCGCGCGCGCAACCAAAGAAATGCCGCCGTATCCTTGCGCGCTCGCTTCCGTGGCAGCCCAGATTCGTCGCGTGTGCTCATCAAATCGCGAGGCAAGAGATCGAAATTTCCCCCGAATCGCTGCTTCCAGGTCCATGCCATAAGCATAGATGATCCCATACTAAGATGCTACAGTTATTTCGTCGCGAGACCTTAAGTTGCGCGGCCACATCCTCATGTTTGGAATAGTTGGTCTGGTCAAGGAGTACTCCTTTCGGTCAACTGTTAGGCCTAATTAGAATTAGACAGCGTACAGGACTTCCTGATCTAATCAAAATATACATGCCTGAAAGTACATAGACTCAGTCAGTAATAATTCACGATATTTTAGTAAGGTCTTTCTAAAGGAGGAAGTTGCATGTCTTGATCGAAGCCTGAAAATCCCGCTCAAGCTCGATCTCCTTTTTCCCCCGTCGAGAGGGAAAACGGGCAGTCCATCCCTGGCGGGATGTATTATTCGAGGTCCTGCGCCAAGTCCTCGAAGCGGGTGAACTGCGAAAGGAAGGCGAGCTTCACGTCGCGCATGGGGCCGCTCCGGTTCTTCCCGATGATGATCTCGGCGATCCCCTTCGCCTCCTGCGGCGTCTTATCCTTGCTGTACATCTCCTCGCGGTAGACGAACAGGATCAGGTCGCTGTCCTGCTCGATCGCCCCGGAATTGTGGCTCACGATGCCGTCGGCAAGCCACGACGACGGCCCCGGTACGGTGAGGTCGAACACTTCCTCCACCCCTTCCGGCCGAACCTCGACGACGCGATCCCAGAACAGGTCGTTTTCCGCCCACAGCCGCAGAGCGTCATCCTCCAATATCGCCGCATATCCCGCCACGACCTCCCGCGATGGAGCAACGTTGAAATGGGCGTTTCCCAAGCAGGAGGCTCCACGTATTCCCGCCATCGCAGGACGTGCAGACCATAGCGCCTCGCGGGCCACCGCGAGCGGGTCGCCGGGCTTCAGGTCCCCGGCGCGTGTCCATACACCGGGACCGTAGAGCAGGTGCTCCGGAGTCGCCCGGATCGTGCGGCCGCTTGCGAGGACGACGCGCATCACCGGCTTCTCGCCCACCGACCAGACGCACTCGCTCTTCGCCGGGACGATGCGCCCCTCCGGGGACATGGCCCACACG
>JBBAAJ010000129.1:0-3729 GCA_041658365.1 Candidatus Peribacteraceae bacterium
CCACCAGTTTGCTGCGGCGATCATCTCTTTCTTAGAAGCGGCAGATGGCGATAAGCGGGAGTAGCTCAGTGGCTAGAGCGTCAGCCTTCCAAGCTGAGGGTCGCGGGTTCGAATCCCGTTTCCCGCTCCATTTTTGTTCGGTATGGGGCTGTTTGCTTCCCCTTAGGAATGTGCAGCCGATCATGATCATCACGGATTCTGATCGGTGGCGGGGGAAAGTGGCGCTTCGATGAAAGAAGCAACCAGCCCACGTAGCTCAGTCGGTAGAGCACATCCTTGGTAAGGATGAGGTCACCAGTTCGATCCTGGTCGTGGGCTCCATTGATGTAAGGTGGGTTAATCATGAGAAATATCATTACATTGGCTTGCACGGATTGCAAACAGCGGAATTATACGACGACCAAGAACAAAAGAACCATGCAGAATCGGCTGGAGATGAAAAAATACTGCAAATTCTGCCGGTCCCATAAGCTGCACAGGGAAACGAAATAAGCGGAAAGAGGCGCCGCCTTGATCGATCGGATAGGCCAGTAGCTCTAATGGATAGAGCGCCGGACTCCAAATCCGGATGCTGGGGGTTCAAGTCCCTCCTGGCCTGCCATTTTTATAAAACGGTATCGGGTGTGGGGGAATCAGGGGTTGCTGGATGGAAAGAGTAAAGGTTATCGCGGAGAAGATTAAGCTGTTTCTGGCCGGATCGAAAGTTGAACTGAAAAAAGTCACGTGGCCGACGCCGAAGCAGACCCTTGCCTCCACATCAGTCGTCATCATTGTGGTGATCATCGTGTCCGCTTTTCTGGGGATCGTCGATTTCGGTTTGACCAAGGTTGTTAAACTGGTGCTGGGTTAAGAATATGGCTTTCAGATGGTACGTCGTTCATACCTATTCCGGCTTTGAAAACCGGGTGAAGCTTTCTCTGCAGGAGAGGATCGAAACGGCCGGGAAGCAGGCCTTTTTCTCGGATATCCTGATCCCCGAAGAGGATATCGTCGAACTGGTATCCGGGGAGAAAAAGACCTCGAAACGGAAGTTTTTCCCGGGCTATATCCTCGTCCGGATGGAGTTGAACGACGACACCTGGCATGTCGTGAAGGATACGCCCAAGGTGACCGGTTTTATCGGCAGCAAGGACAAGCCCTCGCCCATTCCCGACAAGGACGTGGAGATCCTGAGGACCCGAATCGACGAGGGGACGCTGAAACCCAAACCGAAGTTCAAATTCGATGTGGGGGATCATGTGCGGATCATCGATGGCCCCTTCACCAATTTTGATGGAAGCGTCGATGAGGTAAAGCCGGAGAAGGGGAAACTACGTGTTATTGTGAGTATTTTCGGACGGTCGACGCCGGTGGAACTGGATTTCATCCAGGTTACACAGACGTAAAGCAGCAATAGAACAATGGCAAGGCGCCTGGTTCTGTTTCTCCGCCGGCCATTGATCTTGAATTCAGATAGAAACGAAGGTGATCAGAATGGCAAAGAAGGTAATCGCGAATATTAAACTTCAGATCAAGGCAGGCAAGGCTACCCCTTCACCGCCGATCGGTCCGGCCCTCGGTCAACACGGCGTCAACATCATGGAGTTCTGCAAGGCATACAACGCCATGACGCAGAACCAGGAGGGGATGGTCATCCCGGTCGTTATCACGGTTTACGCCGACCGGTCCTTCACCTTCGTGACCAAGACGCCGCCCGCGTCCGTCTTGCTGAAGCAGGCGGCGAAGATCGCCAAAGGGTCGGGCGACCCCAAGCGGGATAAGGTTGGTCAGGTGACGCTGAAACAGGTCCGGGAAATTGCCGAACTGAAGCACAATGATCTGAATGCCGTGGATATTGAGGGAGCGATCCGGATTGTTTCGGGAACGGCGCGATCCATGGGGATTGAAATCGCGGGCTGATGTGGGGACACCTTGCGGCAAGGTGTCCCCGGGGCTTCCGGCAGAACATCGGGGGATGTGCCGGCGGGCGTCTTAAGTGGAAAAGTTTCGGTGAACCCAAGTCCCCGGCGGTGGGTTTCGATTTGAGGTTTGATCATGTCCAAGAGAGGCAAGAAGTACATCGAGGCGATGAAAAATATCGAGGTGGCAAAGCGCTATCCCGTCCAGGAGGCTGTTGCGCTGGTGGTCGGTGCGGCCAGGGTGAAGTTTGATGAGACCGTCGATGCCGCCATCCGGCTTGGGGTGAATCCGGCGCATGCCGACCAAATGGTCCGGGGCTCCGTTGTTCTTCCCAATGGACTGGGAAAATCGGTCCGGGTGCTGGTTTTTGCGAAGGGCGAAAAGGAAAAGGAGGCCCTGGAAGCCGGCGCCGATGTGGTGGGATCGGATGATATTGTTGAAAAGATCAGGGGCGGCTGGCTCGATTTTGACCGGGTGATCGCAACGCCGGATATGATGGGGAGCGTCGGCAAACTGGGGAAGATCCTCGGTCCTCGCGGCCTCATGCCGAATCCGAAGGTCGGAACGGTGACCTTTGATGTGGGAAAGGCCGTTTTGGAGCTGAAGGCCGGTAAGGTCGAATTCCGTGTTGAAAAGGCGGGTATTGTCCATTGTCCCATCGGCAAGACCTCTTTCGGGGCGGAGAAACTGACGGAGAATTTTCTTGCGTTGCTGGAGATGGTCGTCAAATTGAAACCCGCATCAAGCAAAGGTATTTATATCCGGAGTATTTCCCTCTCGACCGTAATGGGTCCCGGGGTAAAGGTGGATCCTCTCGCCCTCCGGGGCATTTAATGCCATGGCCCTGCCGGGCTATGGGAGATGAAAACGGGTCTGAGACAGCAGGTACAGGAAGTTTAAACGTGGTCGGCCTGCCGAGACTGGGATGCGTGGCCTTTTGGGCCGGGGAAATCGTCCTGTATGTTGCTCTGTTCTCTGACTTTTTCGACGGGTTTTTCTAAACGGGGACACCTTGCCGCAAGGTGTCCCCATCCGGAAGGAACGGATCAGATGGGAAAGGAGGTTGAAGATTGGATCGGAGAACGAAGGAGCAGGTTGCTGCTGAACTCCATGAAAAACTGAAAGATTTCAAGTTGGCGGTTCTCACCAGTTACAGTGGGATGGATGTGGCGAAGATAACGGCACTGAGGGTTGTTCTGCGAAAATCGAATGCGGAACTCCGGGTTGTCAAGAATTCGCTGCTCTCCATCGCGTCGCGCGAAACAGATTTCTGCGCACTGGAAGAGCACTTCCGAGGGCCTCTGGCCGTGGCGATCGCCCGCGGCGACGTGGTCGAGACCACCAAGGCGCTGGTTGATTTTGCCAAGAAGAATGCCAGTCTTGAAATCAAGGCGGCCGTGATGGGCGGCAAACCTCTGAGCAGGGAGCAGCTCACGATTCTGGCTGAACTGCCGAGCCGGGAGGTTTTGATCGGGAAGCTGCTTTCCCTGATGGTCGGGGTGCAGACCTCCCTCGTGAATGTCCTGAGCGGGGTTCCGAGGAATTTTGTACAGGTTCTCGATGCCTATCGGGAACAGAAGGCGTCAGCAAACTAACAATCATATACAGGAAGGGATAGGACAATGGCGAACGAGATTACCAAAGAGGATGTTGTAAAATTCATTGAAGGGATGACGGTTCTTGAGCTTTCGGAACTGGTGAAGGAACTGGAGCAGAAGTTTGGTGTGAGCGCCGCGGCGCCGGTTGCGATGGTCGCCGCCGCTGGGCCGGCGCAGGCTGCTCAGGTTGAGGAAAAGACCGAATTCGATGCGATCCTGACGGGGTTCGGTG
>JBBAAJ010000130.1:0-3700 GCA_041658365.1 Candidatus Peribacteraceae bacterium
CCCCCTGCAGAGGCGATCACGATATCGGCCAGGCCCGGAATCGGAACGCTGTAGATCTCGTCCACCCGTTTCGTCCCTTCCAACCAGGCGGAGACCCAGTTTCCGGCAAAAATTCCGGCATAATCCTCTTCGGCATTCGGCACCACGTTGACGATAAAGTCCGGCTGAACCAATCCGGCAATCTCCATCATGTCTTCATGGCATTCGTTGCCTCTGGTTTTGCCGGATCGGGCGTTGGGGTTCGACCCGGAGCCCAGCTCGCGTCCCATGGCCCAGAGGTGATTCTGCTGGATGGTCTTGATGGAGCTGAAACCGGGGATGACGCTTTTCCTTCCCCCGCCGTACCCAACCATGTAATGGTAAATGATGCCGCCGGTCAGGATGATCCGGTCGGCCTCGGCGACGACACGGTTAATCGCCACCTCCGTTCCCCGGCTCGTTTTGCCAAGGTAAACCATGTTTTCCAGCTCCCGCGCGTTGTGGTTTACCACGTTCACCCGATCCACAACTTCTTGGCCGCAGAGAAGCGCCATCTCCTCTTTAGTGTTTTGACGATGGCCTCCTACGACGACCAGGATGCTGATGTTGCCATCCGGAACACCGGCTTCCGAAATCGTGTCGAGAAGGGTAGGCAGGACGAGGTCCATGCGCTGCCAGCTTCGGGTGATATCGCTTACGGCAATGGCCACTTTGTCCGTGGGGTGAAGCATCTCTTTCAGCGGCGGGGAATCGATGGGTCTTTCCAGCGCGGACCGGATGGCCCCGGGGATGTCCGAAACAGCCGGGTAATCCTTTCCGACCACTTCAAAGTAAATCTGCCCGGCGGGAAGGGAAAACACAACCTCGCCCCGGCCGTATTTAAGGCGGATTTTTCTCGTTTCCAATTTCTTGCCCTTTGCCAAGTGAGATGCTTACTTCAGTTTACTTTTAATTTCTTCAAGCACGGCGGGGTCGATCCCGTAACCATGTTCTGCTGCCGGATAGCCCTTGTTTTCCACATCCTTCCGGTATTCCTGCAGCGCATTTCGAATGATGTCGTTCAAATTGCAGTACTGTTTGACAAATTTCGCCTTGTGACCTTTAAAGAAGCCCAGCGCGTCATGTACGACCAGGACTTGACCGTCCGTATGGGGTCCCGCCCCGATGCCGATAATGGGGATCCCGGCGCGTTCTGTAATGATCTGGCCGATTTCAGAAGGGATGGCCTCCAGAAGGATGCTGAAGGCGCCGGACTCTTCCAGGATTCTGGCGTCGCTGATCAGTTTGAGGGCGCCGGTTGCGTCTCTTCCCCGGGCCTTGAAACCGCCGAGGGCCGATACGGATTGGGGCGTCAAGCCGATATGCCCCATGACGGAGATCCCGGCGCGGCTGATGGCCCGGATCCGCTCTGCCATCTCCTCACCGCCTTCCAGCTTGACGCCATCGACGCCGCTTTCCTGGAGGAAGCGGCCGGCATTGAGAACGGCCATTTCGTTTGAAGCCTGGTAGGACATGAAGGGCATGTCGCCGATGACGAAGCTGTTCGGCGCCGCGCGTTTGACCGCCGCCGAGTGAGGGATCATCAGCTCCATCGTGACCGGGGTGGTGCCGGAAAAGCCGTATACGGTCATCCCCAGAGAATCTCCGCACAGGATAATATCGATGCCGATCTCCTCCTCGATATCGGCGATCGGAAAGTCATATGCGGTCAGCATCGTGATGGGCCTCCCCTGGGCCTTTTTTTCTCTCAGATAGGGGATTGTGACCCTGGTGCGTTGTGCCATCTCTTTCCTCCTTCTCGCTATGAACCGTCTCTTTGTCCGACCAGATGTATAAACCTGAGCTCCGCAGCCGGATCTTTAACCGGAAACCCGACGGCATAATACCATGCACTTCTGCTACGGGCCCATCGGCTTATGATGCAGAAGGTCTTGCTTCTCCGCGAGGGAGGATACGAGGGCAGGCCATGTGTGTCAAGGAGATTTTATCGGCCACAGGGCGTCAAATACATCCGTCCATCCACATGAATCAGTGGCCGCTAGGCAGTCAGCGGGAAGGTATGGTTAGGGTTTGGGGATATTCAGATCTCTGCATATTTTGAGGCAGAGAGCTTCATCAATTTCCCGATGCCTGGGTACGGTCGAAGCCTTTTTCGCCCGGCGGTTGACGTAAACAGTGTGATTGCCGCCTTCCCGCAGGAATGCACATCCATGCAACCGCAGGTGTTTGATGAATTCTTCCCTCTTCATGCCGTCAGCACTGCAAAGGGTTCTTTAATCATTACCCTGTCATGGATTTCCTCTTCGGAGAGGTTCCGATTGGCCTCGATGGTCATCTCAACCGCTTCAAAGAGATTGGATCGCGCCTCTTCCAGGGTCCGACCCTGTGTATTTGCTCCGGGCAATTCTTCAACATAGGCGATGTAGCCTAAGGGGACCTTTTCAAAAACCGCTGTAAATTGTAATCGCATACTCTCTCCATTCTGTTTTTTTCAAATTGCAACTCCTTACGGATTTCATTCATGCTATGAGATTATATACAGCACCCCTGAACAATTCACAATACATGATGCTACGCAGAAGGGACGCTCTTTTTCTTTTGCATACCATCGGCAAAGAGCTTTCGACAACGACAACGGCGAATCCCTTCATGACAAAATATCTTTTTCCGGGAGGCAATATGCCGTCCATTGCACAGATCGGCGCCGCCGTTGAAAAAAGCTTTGTCATGGAAGACTGGCACCTGATCGGCCCCGATTACGACAGGACGCTGATGGCCTGGTTTGAAAACTTCGACTCGGGCTGGGATCGATTGAAAGCGAAATACGGAGAGCGATTCTACCGCATGTGGAAATACTACCTGCTTTACTGCGCCGGGTCCTTTCGCGCCCGGCATGTTCAACTTTGGCAAATCGTCTTCTCGAAGCATGGCGTCCCCGGAGACTATGAAACGATTCGGTGAGGTGAGATGAGATGAGGCGATGAACGCTATGCCGGCTGCAACGGGTGCACAGGGGATTATTACTAAATCATGAAATCGTTTACAGGGCGCTCAAGCAGCCCAATGCCGTGGCCAGGATCATCTGAGAGGTTGATTGCCGTTATGGGCCTGTGGCATAAATATCATCGAGGGACTGCCGTGCTTCCTGATAGATCCTGGCGGAAAGCCAGAGTGATGAGGCTTCAAGATCGTTTAACGCCCGCTCCGTTTCTGCCCGCGACAGATGCCTGTGGGCGGCATTCCAAAGGATAACGCCCAGAGATCCATGCACCTCCATGCCCAAGAGGGAGACAAAAAGTCGTGTCGCCGAATCGTCGGTCAGAAACCAGTCTGTCTTTTTTCTGCGGGCAAGCACGAGGGCTTCCGCCTCGCCTGCATGAAGATCTCCGACTTCTTTCCACATCCCGGCTTCTTGTTGCTCCTGGGGGGATAGACTTATAACCGGAAGCCACTCAGGCCAGGGGTCTTTCATCTGGAGGGTGGCTTGAGCTTCGTTGAAAACGCGCTGGGGCAGGTAAAGGTTGCCCGTTTGCCTGAGCAAGACCAGGCAATGGGCCTCGTAAAGATGGATGATAGGACCGGCATCGCAGACGACGGTTCTCATTTGGCCGTATGAGCCTCTTTGATGGCCCAGGCGATGTCTTCCCGGGCGAAGCGCTCCATCAGGTCAACCCGGTTGCGACGGACAAATTCCGACATGGCCGCCAGGACGACATCCGGC
>JBBAAJ010000131.1:0-3669 GCA_041658365.1 Candidatus Peribacteraceae bacterium
ATGCTATCGTTGTCCTCGACGAAAAGAATCTTCCTGGAACCGCCCTCCTTCCTGACGGCCGGCGTATCCTGTTGCTCGGAAGCAGGAATATCTTCCCGGCACGCCGGGAAGTAGATCTTGAATGTAGTCCCTTTTCCCACCTCGCTGTAAACCCAGATATACCCTTCATTCTGTTTTACGATCCCGTATACCGTCGAGAGCCCCAGGCCGCTTCCCTTGCCCGCGTCCGTGGTAAAAAACGGCTCGAAGATCTTATCCCTGATTTCTTCCGGTATGCCGATCCCCGTATCCGAAACGGCCAGCATCACGTATTCCCCTGCTTTCGCCACGGGTCGATTGAGCAGATAATCCTTGTCGAACTCCACGGTTGTCGTTTCAATCGTGATCTCGCCGCCACGGGGCATTGCATTGCGGGCATTCACCACCAGGTTCACCAGGACCTGCTCCACCTGGGAAGGGTCAACCTTGGTATTCGGGATGTCCTTCCGGAGATGCGTCTCCAGCCGGATGTCTTCCCCGATCAGCCTCGTCAACATCTTTTCCATTCCTTCCACGACCCTGTTGAGGTCTACCACCTCCGGCTGCATCGGCTGTTTCCGGCTGAAGGCAAGCAATTGCTTGAGAAGGGCGGAGGCCTTGAACCCCGTGTTTACGATAACGTCCATTTTCTTTGCCAGTTCTTTATCCTTTTCGTACGTCATCTTCACGAGTTCGCAGTAACCCGTCATGGCTCCGAGGTAGTTGTTGATATCGTGCGCCAACCCGCCGGACAGCCTCCCTATCGCCTCCATCTTCTGGGATTGGGCAAGCTGGTGCTCAAGCTGCTTGAAACGGGTCATATCCCTCATTATCCCCCGGTACGCCACGATGGATCTGTTCTTGTCGTATTCCGCCGTGGCGGTGGACAGCACGATCAGTTTCTCTCCGTCCTTTCTTTTCATCGCCACTTCAAAATCCTTCACGTACCCGTCCCGAGACATCGCCTGCCGGTACCTTTCCCGATCGCGGGGGTCGACATAGAGGTCCCTGGGAATATCGGCCGCGAGAAGTTCTTCCCTGGAGGAATACCCGAACAACGCGACGCCCGCCGGGTTGATGTCGATGAACCTTCCCTCGGGGGTGCTGATATAGACCACGTCTTTCGATTCCTCGAAGAGCGTGCGGTATTTCCTTTCCGACACGCGGAGCGCCTCGTTCGCCCGGGTGTTCTCGATGGCGATCGCCGTTTGTCCCGCCAGCGTGCGGAAAAACTCCACGTCCTCGGCGTCGAACACCTTCGGATGCGTTGTCAGGATGTGGAGAACCCCGACGGTCTTGTCCTGGACGATCAGCGGAACGCCGAGATAGGAAAAAACCCTGTGATCGCGGAACAGCCTGTGGTTCATCTGCAAGCGGGGGTCCTGCATCGTGTCGTAGATGATGATGGTTTCCTGCCGCTCCACGAACCAGTGGAGGAGGCTGTCCGCGAGTGAGAACGCTTCCTCCTCGACGAACGTCCCGTTCGGCAGCCGCATGGAAAAAACGCCCATCTGCAATTTCGTTTCGTCCAGCAGGCTGATTGCCGCGGCATCGGCGCCCAGTTCCCTCGGCACCCGCTCCAGGACGATGTGCAGCGCTTGTCCCAGGTCGATGTCCTGGATGATGGCCCTGTCGATATCCCTCAGGGTCTGAAGGCGGGCCAGACGCCCCTCAGCATGGCGGTAGGAACGGGCGTGGTCGATCGCCAGCGCCAGTTGGCCGGCCATTGCATGCAGCGCCTCGACATCAAACTTGCTCAACGCCTCGAAACGGCGGCTGCCTACCACCAGGGTCCCCAGCCATTCGACCTCCTCGCCCCCTCCGTGCCCCGGTATGTTCAAGGGGAAGCTTGCACAGGACTGCACCCCGCCGGATTTTGCGAACTCGGGCATGAGGGACCCCTCGCCCAGCCGCTCATGGATGACGGCCGGTCCTCGTATGAGACCGGGCGGCCTGTCGGCGGGGAAAGAGAGTGCGTGAGCTCGGAATTCATCGGAGATGCCCCGCCAGGAGCGCAGTACCACCGCGTTCCCCCGCACGAGGTAAATGCAGCCGAACTCCACGCCAAGAAACTCCATCACCTTGTCCAGGATGAGGTCCAGGCGCTCGTTCAGGTCCTTCGTGCTGAAGATCGCGCCGAGAATGCGGGAGCGGGCGTCCAGTTCGTCGCGCTGGCGTCGCAGCGTTTCCTCCGCCTGCTTCCGCTCGGTGATGTCCTGCCCCTGGGCGATGGTGGCGATGACCGTCGACCCGTCCTCGGCGCGGAGGTTCGCCGAGTTCCAGAGCGCAAGCCGGGTCTCCCCGTCCTTGCGAAGGATCGGTATTTCCACCGACTCCCAGTATTCGCCGCTCAAGGTGCGTGCGATCCTGGAAAGCGATTCTTCCCGGCTCCCCTCGGGAAAGAGCATACGGAGTTCCTGGCCGACGACCTCGCCGGCGGCATAACCTGTCAGGCGCTCGAAGGCGCGGTTGAACCGGGTGATCCGGGATGCCGGGTCCCAGACGATGATGGGGGCGTTCGCGTAGCCGAAAAGGTTCTCCAGGTAGTCGCGCGTCTCCCGCAACGCCTCCATCAGCCCCTGCTTTTCCCTTAGATGCTTTGCTTCCTGCTGGGCGCTCACTTTCTGGCGGTAGTTCCTGTGCATGAAAAAGGAAGCAAGACTTAAAGCAAGCACAACGATGCCGATGAGGCCCAGGGATTCCAGGAGATTTTTCCGGACGAAACCCGTCACCTCGTCGTACGGCGCGTTCGACACGACGATCCACGAGGTGTTCCCGAACGACATCGTCGCAAAGGCCGCGACCTTCCGGATGCCTTCTTTCATCGGATATTCCACGGTGCCTTGAGCCGTCGTCAGCATCTTCTCCGCATAGTCGAAGGAAACGTGGCACCGGTTGCAGGTGTCATCCCTTTCCCGGATGTTCCTCATCGCCATCTCCGGGTGTTCGGACTGCAGCAGAAGCGTACCGTCCTTGTCCATGATCCATAACTTGTGCAACTTCATTGTCGATGCGGACAGGAGCGCACGCTTTGCCAGCATTTCCTCCAGATCGACCGACAGTGAGACCATCCCGGTGAATATCCCGCCGGGCCCGGCTTTTCTGCCGGCATCGGGTTCCCGGTACGTTGGCGAGACCAGGAAAACGGCGGAACGCGACAGGCCGGGGCTTTCACCCGTACCAGATGCAGGCGGCCCGTTCGCCTTCGCGGTTGCCAGAAGGACCGACCCCCGGTTCTCTTTTTTCCTTGCCCAGGGGTGGAAATCGGAAGCGGGATGCTTTTTCCCGGCGGCCCCCGCGGTGGTGGAAAACACGACGGTCCCTTTGTCGTCGAAGACGGAGATCTCCTTGACGTGAATGGTTCTCAGGCGTTTGAAATTTGTCAGGACGTCGGATGGCATCCTTTCCCCGTCGCGACGCCTGAAGTATGGCAGTGAGGAAAGATACCGGATGTCCTCGGATCGGGATTCGAAATACGATTCGATTTGTATGGCGACCTGCCGGGCAATCAGGAGTTGATGCTCGTTGAATTGGGAGAGGACTTTTTCTTTGCTTGTCTGATGGAGGTGAAAAGTTAGGAAGACCACGGCCAGTAATATCCCTGCCGTCAGGGCAATAATGGCCAGGTTCTTCTTCATGACCCTCTCCGCG
>JBBAAJ010000132.1:0-3588 GCA_041658365.1 Candidatus Peribacteraceae bacterium
CGATGATCGTGGAGCCGATCGTGCGCATCCACAGATGCCGTCCCCGGGTCGTGATCTTCATTTTGGCCAGCACATAAGAATTGATAAACTCCCCGACCAGATAGGCCAGAAAAGAGGCGGCCAGGATCCTCGGCGTCGACCCGAAGATCGCCTGGTAAGCCTGCTGCGAGGCGGCGGCGGATTCAAAGGCGCCCGTTCTCCAGAAGGGGGCGGCCGGCAACTCGATGGAAAGCCAGAAGATGAATACCGCCATCAGGTTGCACCCGAAGCCGATCCAGATGACCCGCCGGGCCTGCGCGTAGCCATACACCTCGGTCAGGATATCCCCGAAAATGTAGGAGACCGGAAAGATCAAAATCGCGGCCGTCAGGAAGAACGGTCCGACGGCGATCAGCTTGACGGCAATGATGTTGGAGACGACAAGACTGGTCACGAAAACGGCGGCAATGACGGGCAACCAGCGCTGTTCAGCCATTTCTCTCCCCATGCTCCGCTTCGATGGAAATGGATATCCCCCCCCGCACCGCAAAGTCGGCGGTGACCTTGCACCAGCGGGGGGCCAGCGCCTTGACCAGGTCATCCAGGATCGCATTGGCCGCATGTTCGTGGAAGACCCCCCGGTTCCGGAACGACCAGAGGTAAAGTTTCAGCGATTTGGATTCCACGATCTTCCGGTCGGGGATGTACTGGAGGGTCAGACGGGCAAAGTCGGGCTGCCCCGTCGCCGGGCAGACGCAGGTGAATTCTTCGGTGCGGAGCGTAACGACATAATTCCGGTCCGGGTGGTGGTTGGGAAAGGTCTCCAGCCTCTTCGCCGGTTTCTCCTCTCCCCGGCCGAGCAGGGTCAGCCCCTCCAGGTCTGATTTTTCAGTCATCTTCGGCATAAGGTCCCTTCCTTCTACATGATTTTACGATCGTTCTTTTGGGAGATGAAAGTACGTCACGCCTCCCGGATTCCCTCCTCTTTCGATCCATCCATCTTCGCGGGGAAGCCATTTCTATCTATCTGAAATGGTCCGATCTTGTCTACATTTTTCCTCTCCGTCGACCAATTTTTTCGGTTGATAATCGATTCCCCCTGTGGTAAGGGGGATACGCCTCTGCTGGGGGATCGTTCAATGGTAGGACAACGGACTCTGACTCCGTGAATCGTGGTTCGAATCCACGTCTCCCAGCCATAAACACTGGGCTTCCTGAGAGAGGCCCTTTTTGTTGGTCTCTACAAGTCTCTACGCCTCGACCCTTTTTTCGCGTGCGGGTCATTTTATCCCGCGTAGTCCCGTTTTTGAGGATTCAGCGCAGAAAGTATGCCTATTTTCTGCACATTGTTCAAGGGATTTTCAGAAGCCCGGGGAAGATCGGCGCCTTCCTTAAACAACCAGGAGACTTGGGTTATGGTTACATCCACGACAGAGGATTTTGACGTTTATCTGCGGCCCACCCGATTTATCGATTGCGACCACCCGGCGATTGTCGCGTTTGCGAAAACATCCGCAGCGGACGCCGCAAACGAGACCGATCAGGCGGTCCGCATCTTCTACGCCGTCCGCGATCAGATCAAATACGATCCCTATTCGATCGACCCGGCGGAAGACAAATTCAAGGCGAGCGTGGTCTTGGGCAAGAAAACCGGTTATTGCGTAGGGAAGGCGATTTTGCTGGCCGCGGCCGCTCGCGCCATCGGCATTCCCAGCCGCCTCCGGTTCGCCGATGTCCGGAATCACCTGACCACGGAACGTCTGAAAGAGATCATGAAGACGGACCTGTTCATCCACCACGGCTATACGGAAATCTTCCTGAACGACCGCTGGGTCAAAGCCACCCCCACCTTCAACCTCTCCCTCTGTGAACGGTTCGGCGTCAAACCCCTTGATTTCGACGGCATTCATGATGCGATCTTCCACGAATTCGACCGGAAAGGAAACCGGCACATGGAATATGTTTATGACCACGGCCCTTTTTCGGATCTGCCCTACGACATGATCATAGCCGCCTTCCGGAAGCATTATCCCATCTATTTTACAAAAGAGAATGCCGCCGTCGCCGGGGATTTCGAGGCGGAGGCCCTGAGGGAAAGAAGGCCGCCTGTTTGAATTCCGAAGGCGCTACACCTTGGAACAGATACTTGTTGACATGCAAAATGGTTCTTCGTATCCTTGCCCCCGCATTCAGGTGGATCATTCAACCATGGGCCTGATGCAAACGACCGGGCGGCGGGGCGCCGTGGCAGTTGGACCGGAAGGGCGCAGATCGGGCCATCGATCCGCGGTACATGCAGGGTTGGCGCCCCCTTCGGTTCCGGTCATATTTTGCTGAAGTTCTGAAGATCCATTTATGGGGAGGTAAAGGTGGAACGTTCTCTGGTATTGGTCAAGCCCGACGGGGTGCAGCGCGGTCTCGTGGGTGAGGTGATTGCCCGCCTGGAGCGGCGCGGTCTGCTCCTGGCAGGGGCCAAATTCATGCAGGTCAGCCCGGCGCTGGCTGAGGAACATTACGGGATTCACAAAGGCAAACCGTTTTATGAAGGTCTGATCGCCTATATCACCTCTGCGCCGGTGATGGCGATGGTCTGGGAAGGTCCCAATGCGGCAGTCGCCATTCGCCAGACGATGGGCGCCACCCGACCGCTGGAAGCCGCACCGGGCACGATCCGTCACGACTTCGCACTGGAGGTGGGCCGCAACCTGACGCACGCTTCGGACAGCCCCGAAAACGGCGCAAAGGAAGCGGCGTTGTGGTTCAAACCGGAAGAGTTGGTCTGTTGGCGGCGCGCCGTGGATCCGTGGATTTTTGAGAAGTAAAACCGATCCGCAATGCGGTTGAAATCGTCCTGCCGAAGGATCCGGCGGGACGATGGGTTTGATCCGGACGAAGCCTTGGCCTTCCCTATGGAGGGAGAAAGGATGAGTTTATGACCAATCCGCGCGCCGACTACATCCCTATCGTTGACCGTAAACCATTGAAACTGCCGGGAGACGCCAGGGTTGCCGTCTGGGTGATTGTTAACATTGAGGAGTGGCCGATCCATGAACCGATGGCCCGTACCGTCATCCCGCCGCCGCAGGGCGTCACCATCGTGCCGGATATCACCAACTACGGCTGGTTTGAGTACGGGCTCAGGGTCGGCTTCTGGCGGATCAGGGATGTCCTGGACAGGCAGGGCGTCAGGGCCTCGGTCAGCCTGAACGCCTCCGTCTGCAATACCTATCCCCGTATCGTCGACGCCTGCATCGAGAGCCGCTGGGAACTCTTCGGCCATGGTTTTGTGCAGAGGGCTCTTCCCAGGGAGCAAGATGAACGCGCCGTCATCCGGAAAACCATCGATGTCATCAAGGAAAAGACGGGACAGAAACCGCGCGGCTGGATGGGGCCGGGCCTGCACGAAACTTTTGACACCCCGGATATCCTGGCGGAAGAGGGGATCGAATACGTCCTGGATTGGGTGAATGATGATCAGCCCTACCCGATGAACGTGAAAAAAGGCAGCCTCTTTTCGATCCCCTACACCATGGAGCTCAATGATATCCCGATCTATGCCGTGCAGCACCATCGCTCGGCGGAGCTTTTCGACCGGTCCAGGGATCAGTT
>JBBAAJ010000133.1:0-3552 GCA_041658365.1 Candidatus Peribacteraceae bacterium
CTTTGTGGTGGTGGAGCCGACATCGAGACCCAGAACGCAGGCATCCCCAGGCCGGATGGTATCCCGTTCCATCGTTTTGAACTTAACCTGGCCGGCGAAATCAGTCAGTGGCGGCAGGCTGTCGAAGGAGGTTGCTCTCGTGACAAAGAGCTCGGCAAACCCTGGAAAAGGAGCGGTTTCATGGGACAGACCCCATAGGGCAGCCCCCAGGGCTTCCAGATAGGATGCCGTCTCCGGCACGACCAGGCCGGGGATCTCCCGGCGGAGGTATTCGATCATCATGCGGTTCTGGGCCGCACCGCCGATGATCATGATGTTGCGCCGCTCCACCTTTTTCAACAGCTCCAGGATCTTGTCGGCCATCATTTTACACAGGCCGGCGGTCACCTGCGGCTTGGGAATACCCTTGTTGGTGGCATGGGTGCAGTCCGACTTGCAAAACACCGAGCAGCGGCCCGACACGTGATATGGCGTCTCCACTCCCGCCCATTGCGCAGCCTCCTCCAAGCTCACATTCATGCGGCGCAACTGCTGCAAAAAAAACTCGCCAGTCCCGGAGGCGCACTTGTTGCCGGTGACCACGTTTGTGATGCGTCCCGACCGATTCAGCACATACACCATGAAAGTTTCGCCGCCGGCGGATACGATGGCCGGGCAGTCGATATCGGGTGGCTTAACGAAGGCGTAGGCACACTCCACCGCCTCCGGTTCCGGGATGGACGTTAAATTGACGAACCGTCGGAACTTGCGGCCAGTGGCGGTAATCCGATCGAAGAACTGTATATCCACGCCTTTGAGAGCCTGAACCAGGCAGCGTTTGGGATCACCCTCATGAGCCTGAAGGGAATGGGCACTAATGTGTGGTGAAAGCACCCGATTGTCTTCCAGTTCCTGCTCCACTTGAACGAGAGAAACAGTCGATGCCCCTAAGCACAGACCAAGCGACTTCAGTTTGACGGCCATGGATAACACCTTTTGCCAGAGCGGGCACTTAAAAAACTGTCTTAGATAAATTCTATCAGAAATTTGTTCCTTACGGGAAGTTTTATTGTCTCGGCGGCTGATGAGATTTTTTATTGGTAATCGTTACACGCAGGCGAGATCAAGGGCGTAAACCCTCTTCCCGAATTCGTTAATTGACTGTCATCCTGCCATGCCTATGGACGCCATGCGTTTGTGTATCGCCCGGGCTTGTTCGATCATCTCTTCGACGATATCCTTGACCGGCATGATTTTCTTGGGGATGCCGATCGCCTGCGAAACGGAAATCGTCCCCGCGTTCAAGTCGCCGGTCTTGTACATCTTCCTCGCCGCTTCGCCGGAGACGTAGGGAAGTATTTCCTGCAGCGCGCCCCCTCTCTTTTCAATTTCAAGGGTCTTCCTGGCCGGTTCGTTCATCCACACGCGATGCGTGAAACCGACCGTGAACATGATCAGGTCGGTGCTGAGCTCGTCGGCATCGCAAAGCGCATTCTTCAGATTCCGGTGAACCGGGCATTCCTCGGAAAGAACGAAACGCGAGCCGACAATGGCCGCTTCCGCCCTCCCCACGGCAAGGCGGGAACACGAGCTCTATGCAGACGGCTACCGGATGGCCCGGGAGCTGGCCGACTGGAAGCGGAATCCGGAAAGTACGCGCAGGGCTTCAGGGCGGCGTCAAGAAGACTGGTACGGGCGTGAAGTGAGACCCTGAAATAGGACTAACTGGGCGACTGCCGGCATGAGCGACTTGATACCTAAAAAAATACTTTCTCTCCGCACCAAAATAGTGCATAATCCCGCTACCTGAAACGGGTACGGGAAATACCGGGCAGCGGAGCGGATTGAATGGCCAGGGTGATTCTGGATCACATATCCAAACATTTCGGATCAGTGGACGCGGTCAAGGATTTTCATCTGACCGTCGAAGACAAAGAGTTCGTCATCCTGGTCGGTCCTTCCGGATGCGGAAAATCGACGGTACTCCGGATGATCGCAGGCCTCGAGGAGCCCACCGCGGGAACCATTTCGATCGGTGACCGGGATGTGTCGGACCTCCCTCCCAAAGATCGGGATATCGCCATGGTCTTTCAGGAGTACGCTCTTTATCCCCACATGACCGTTTACAACAACATGGCCTTCGGCCTCCAGCTGAGGGGATTTTCCCGGAAAGAGATCGACCAGCGGGTCCGGGAGGCCGCGGAGATCCTGGGGATTGAGGAACTGCTCCAGAGGAGGCCGAAGCAGCTCTCCGGCGGGCAGCGGCAAAGGGTGGCGGTGGGGCGGGCCATCGTCCGAAAGCCAGCGGTCTTTCTCTTCGATGAACCACTCTCCAACCTGGACGCCAAGCTCCGGGTGCAGATGCGGATGGAACTTTCCAAACTCCACGACCGCCTCCAGGCGACGATCGTCTATGTCACCCACGATCAGGTGGAGGCGATGACGATGGGCACGAAGATCGTGGTCATGAAAGACGGCTTTATCCACCAGATCGGCGCCCCGCTTTCGATCTACAATGCCCCGGTTAACCACTTCGTGGCCGGTTTCATCGGCAGCCCCATCATGAACTTCATCCCCTGCCGGATCATCTCCCGTAACGGCCGGATTTGGCTTGATTTCGGGGACTTCCAGTTCTCCGTTCCAGAGGGGCGCATCGCCGGAAACGGCCTGCTGGTCGGGACTGATGTGATCTTCGGGATCCGGCCCAATGACATCCATGAGCTGAGCGCCGCCCCGGATCGCCTGACCCAGCATGCCTTCAGGGCGGTGATCGAGGTGGTGGAACCCCTGGGCTCGGAGATTCACCTCTATGTGAAGGCGGGGAAACACAGCCTCGTGGCCCGTATCGAGGCGGAAACCCCCGTCCGCGTTCACCAGGAGATCGAACTTGTCTTTGACCTCGAAAGGATGCATATCTTTGCCAAGGAGCCACCCCAGCAGCGGCTCGGAACCGGAGCTCACTGAGTTTGTTGCGGGCGCTTCGCATGCAATGACGGAATAATGGATGTTTATCAGTGGTTTATCATAGAAAATGGGAGGTGAGGTCATGAAGAGAAAGAAGAGTCTTTTTTTATGCGGCGTGATTGTCCTTTTCTTCTGTGTTTTGTTCCTGCCCACAGCCGCTCTGGCGAAAACGGAGGTCCAGTGGTGGCACGCCATGACGGGATTCCTGGGTGAAAAGGTCAACGACATCGTTGTCAAATTCAACGCCAGCCAGAACGACTTTGAGGTCAAGGCCGTCTTCAAAGGGAGCTACCCGGAAACACTGACGGCCGGCATCGCCGCCTACCGGGCCAAAACCCAGCCCCACCTGATACAGGTCTTCGAGGTGGGGACCCAGACGATGCTCTCCTCCGGGGCGATTTATCCTGTTTATCAGCTCATGAAGGATCAGGGGATCCAGATCGACTGGACGGATTTTCTAAGCGTCGTCCTCTCCTACTATTCGAAGGACGGAAACCTCTACTCGATGCCTTTCAACTCCTCCACGGCGATCCTCTACTACAACCGGACCATCTTCAAGAAGGCCGGCCTCGATCCGACCAAGGCGCCCGTCACGTTTGATGATATCGA
>JBBAAJ010000134.1:0-3503 GCA_041658365.1 Candidatus Peribacteraceae bacterium
CCTCACCGATAGTGATATAGCCGCAGGAATCCAAAAAGATCTCCTCGTCACGCTGGGCTGCAAAAGCAAACAAAACGACTGCCCACATCCCCTCCGGATCATTCAGGTTTTCCACAAAGGGGATGAAAACGATCATCGCCCCTCAAGGGTTTCCAGCAAGAAAACCTTTCGCACCAAGGATGTCGACTACACCTTACTGCTGGCAACGGACCGCCTGGACCTGCCTGCAGAAATCATTGCTCTCCTCTTCACGCGCCGTTGGCAAATCGAACTCTTCTTCCGATGGTTCAAATGCGTCCTCGGGTGTAATCACCTCGTCGCCCTATCCCAAAACGGGCTAACCATACAAGTCTACCCGCGTATGATCCCCATCGCGGACACGTTGTATGATCATTACCTCCAGGATTTGGGAGAGAGGAAATGAAAACAGGAAAGCATACCGATTTTTTCGAGGAAGCTGAAAAGAGCATGTCGAAAGACAGCATCCACCGCGCTGAGCGAGAAGCAAATAAAATCATGTTGAATCTTGGTCTGGCGGAGTTGCGAAAACATGCGGGGCATTCCCAATCTGAAATCCCGGGATACCGGCAATCGAGTGTTTCAAAGATCGAAGCGAGGAAAGACATGAAAATATCGACACTTGTTTCTTATTGTCATTCTCTCGGCTTGGGGGTCGAGATCAACGCGGTTCAGGTCAATCAAAAAGGGAAGAGCGTCAAGAAGAACCTCCTGCGAATACCATCATAGGAAATAGGAGGACAGCGCCCCTATTTTCCGGCATAGCTGCATAGTATGTCGAATATTTGTCGACATACTGTGTCGAATTATGCTATATCCCTCCTGCAATCCATAATGGTGGGGAAAAATGGTTGAGGAACTGCGAAGAAGGATTTCCGGCGAGGAGTTTGATTATCCGGCTCTGTTGGACGGCATTCGGGAATATGACCGCCCCCGTGACAAGATCACGAATCTCCTCAGGCAGGGGAGGATCATTCGGGTCAAGAAGGGAATTTACATTTTTGGAGAACGATACCGGCGGCGCCCCTTCTCCAGAGAAATCCTCGCCAACATGATCTACGGGCCCTCCTATGTTTCCCTCGACTACGCTTTACATTACTATGGCTTGATTCCGGAAAGGGTGGAAGCGATGACGTCGGTCACCGATGGCCGGGGCAGGCGTTTTTTCACCCCTGTCGGCCTCTTCATTTACCGCGGCGTTCCCATGAACGCCTACCGGATCGGGATCGACCAGGTGGAGCTCGAAAGCGGACGTTCTTTCCTGATCGCCACTCCGGAAAAGGCCTTGGCGGATAAAATCCAGGCTGACCGGGGAACGGCGATTCGCAGCCAAGCGGAAATGCGAATTTATCTGTTGGACAGCTTAAGAATAGATCCAGAGGGGCTGGGAAGATTGAATGCCGAGACGATCTCTCTGATTGCGGATCAATACCGGTCCCGGAAGCTCAGATTGCTGAGCGGTCTGGTCTGCAGGCTGGGCGGAAAGGGTAACGGCCGTGAATGATGCGATTGCCCGCATGCTGCATCGGTATGAATGCCAAAGCGTTGAGGACCATGTGAGGGCCCTTCGGGAAATCATGCAGGAGATTGCCCTTCGCGGTCTCTGGCGAAGCAAGTTCTTCGAGAAGGCAGCCTTTTACGGCGGCACCGCTCTTCGGATTCTCTACGGGATGGACCGTTTTTCAGAGGATCTCGATTTTTCGCTGCTCCGGCCAACGACCGATTTTGAACTTTCCCGATATAGCGCCGCCGTGGAGCGGGAGTTGCGGTCGTTCGGCTTCGAGGCGCGGATGACTACCAGAAAAAAGAAAGAAGAATGTCCCGTTCAGTCGGCGTTTCTAAAGGCCAATACGCTCAAGCATCTGCTCACAATTAAAAGAGATGAAAAAGCCGACTGGCCGATTCCCCGGGAACAGATGCTGAAGATCAAGGTCGAGGTCGATACGGATCCGCCACCCGGTTTTTCAACTGAAAACAAGTTTATTCTGCAGCCGATCCCGTTTTCGGTCAGGACATTTGTACTTCCCGATCTGTTTGCGGGAAAAATGCACGCCGTCCTCTGCCGACGATGGAAGAACCGTGTCAAGGGCCGCGACTGGTACGATCTGGTCTGGTATTCCGCAAACCATCCGCAACTTCACCTGAGTCACCTGGATCAAAGGATGATCCAGAGCGGGCACCTGAAGGAAGACGAAAAGATGACCTATGAAAAGTTCTTCGCGCTAACGACAGAAGTGGTGGATAACCTTGACGTGAACCAAGCCAGGAGGGAAGCGGAACCTTTCGTGAAAAACCCTGAATCTCTCATGGTTTGGTCGAGAGAGTTCTTTCGGGATGTCGTCAGTAGGATCGTGCTGGTTTAAAAAAAGGGACAGCGCCCCTATTTTTTACCGCCTCCTTCCCCCGCCGACCTTCTTAAAAATAGGTTTCTGTCCCTCGTATATTTATGATATTTCAGATTGACAATGCGATATGACTATGGTCATATGACCATGATTGCAGAAAAGTCAGGAGGATGAAAACATGGAACGTATGGTCTCCAAATCTCAATTCAAGCCGCGATCGTTGGAATATTTTCGTTTGATTGAAGAGAGCGGAGAGACGCTCATCATTACAGATCGTGGACGGCCGGTGCTGAAGGTCATACCCTATACTGCCGATCCTGAAGATCGTCTGAAGATTCTACGCAATTCCGTTCTGAAGTACGACGATCCCACGGAACCGGTTGCGTTGGAAGATTGGAAGGCGCTTCAATGATCGTATTGGACACGCATGCATGGATCTGGTGGGTCAGCAGCCCGGTGTGCCTTTCAGAGACGGCGAAATGCATCATTGATGAGGCGGTAACGGAAAAGAACATTTTTATTTCCTCCATCAGCGCCTGGGAGGTTGCCATTCTTGTCTCGCGGGGCAGACTGAAACTGACGATGAGCGCCACCGATTGGGTTGCCGCCTCTGAGGCCCTTCCATTTTTTGACTTTGTGCCCGTCAGCAACAGTATCGCCCTGAAATCAGTCCAATTGCCGGGTGCTCTGCACAATGACCCCGCGGATCGCATCATCATTGCCACGGCCGTTTCCCTGGGTGCGGTTCTGGTCACGAAAGACGAAAAAATCAGGAACTACCCGCATGTCAAAACGGCATGGTGAGATAAATAGTTATTCCTTTCGAAATAGGGGGATGTGATAAAATTGTGATAAACACGTTGGTAAAGCAGGGAAACAGATAGAATAAATGGAAATAGAAAGCACCCAGCACTTTTTTCCTGATCCGCCAAGTGTCGGCATGTTTTGTATGACCCAGCCACGAGGCTATTCCGGGCCGGATATCGTCAAGGCTGAACCTTTTCGATTCTCTATGACTCATCCAGCAGCGCCACGGCGGCCCGGAGGCCGAGGAGGTAGCTCTGAAGACCGAATCCGACGATCTGCCCCTTGGCCAGCGGCGCGATGACCGAATGGCGACGAAATTCTTCCCGCGCGTGG
>JBBAAJ010000135.1:0-3451 GCA_041658365.1 Candidatus Peribacteraceae bacterium
GTATCCGCTCTGCGAGGGAACGCGCGAATTCATCGATGGCTTCGGCGTCTTTTCGTGCCGCTTCCAGATCCTGTTCCAGCGATTTCATTCTCTCGAGTGTCAGGAGCGCTTCCTCGGCGAACATCATGTACTCGGGGCTCCCGGGGAGGGGGAGGGAGGGAGCGGCCTTCTCCGGCCGCGGCCGGATGAATTTGCGGAGTCTCTCGAAGGTCATTTCCAGGACTTCCTCTTCCATGACGCCCCACGGCTTCCCCTTCGCGCGTGTCACCCCCGGCATCTTCTGCAGACGCGCGTACTCCCTGAGCAATCTCGTCTGGAGCTCCGCGTCCAATACACGCTGGATCGTTTCGCTCTGTCTCTTGAGAGTTTCTCTGTATTGTTCTCTTCGTGCCCGGGCTCCCTCGTCCGTCGTCTCCGGTCTCCGTCCGTAGAGCTGCCTCCTGCGCTCCGACTTCATGACGATTTCCTCGGCAAGCTTCACCGCGTCATGGTCGAGCTCTTCCGTAGTCGGGGAGGCGTGGAGGTATTCCTGAGGCAGATAATTCTGTCGGATCCGCGCAAGCTCGTACCGTATCGGCTGGAGATTACCGAGCCCATGCAGGATGCTCTGTTGATATGCTTCGGGTGTGGGTTCCTGCTGTGCCCTCAGTATGATCGCTTCTATTTCTGCTGGGTCGTTTTTCCCGAGGATTTTGCACTTCTTGGTAATGATTCCCATTGTTTCCTCGTCTCGTCCCCGCTCTGTTTCGAGCACCCGTGCAACCGAGAGCGTGCGCTCAGGATTCCTGAGGAACCGTTCCATGACTTCTTCCTTTTCTTCCGTCGTCAGTTCTCTCCCTCCGTACTTCTCCGTGAGCTCGGCGAGCGCGGTCTCCTGGATGCCGTTCTCATCGAGGAGGTCAAAGAGTTCGTCCAAATGCGGCACCTCGCGTATCAGCAATTCCGGCGCAACGCCTTTCAGTCTGCTCTGAGTATGCCCTGTGATCGTTGCGACAATATCGACCCCCTTGTCCCGTGTTCCGTGCGTTTGTTCGGGGCTGTTCTCCTCTTCCCATTCCCTCTTTTTGCGCGTGCTGCGTTGGAGCAGGCGCTGCTCCTTCTCAGGAGAGTGCTGGAACGCAAGGCGCGTGAAGTGGACCCGGCGCAGCATTCAAAGTTTACAAAAACGGATAAAGGCGTCAAGTAATCTTTCTTTTTGATGGGTGATCTGCGGCAGGTAGTGCGAGAGCGCATCGCGCACGACGTAGGGGTCAGTCTTGCCTGTTTGGATGATGAGTTCCTGACTGGAACCCTTTGCGGGGGCGATGTGCAGCTCAAAATAGTTTTCCGCGTGGAGGATCCAGAAATTCTGCCATTCCGCCCAGGAGTGGAAGATTCCGTCGAACTCGATGCCGATGTCATGGATGCGGATCAGGTGGAGGGGGTGTTTCTCGTTCCGGACGAGGAAATACAGTCCCCCGATCATCGCGAAGGTGATGCTCATGCTCCAGGCGCCCGTGATGAGGCCGTAGGCCACGAATACCGCGCACGCAAGCCCCGTGACCAGGTACCACCTCTGGCTGCGCTCATGATCCGGACGCGCGGGAGCCTGCCACTCGAGGAGCAGTTTGTTGTTTGTGTTCATAAATCTGCTTATTTTACCAGAAAAACCGGGTTTTGGCTTATGCTTATACTTGTCAATATTGTTAAATTGTTAAATTGTTAAATTGCTGAGCAGGCACATTCGTCAGATAGATGCTATGCAAACAATTTAGCAATTTAGCCATTTAACAATTTATTACCCATGCGCCACCACCAATCCCACGACATATTTCGCTCCGGCTTTCTTCAGTTCTTTTGCGCAGGCATCGAGTGTCGCGCCGGTGGTGAAGACGTCGTCAACGAGGAGCACGCAGGGCGGGGGAGCGCCCTTCGTCCTGTCGAAGCGAAAAACGCCTTCCATTGCGGTGAATCGTTCGAGGCGACTGCGGTGCGCCTGGTGTCCGGTCGCCCGCGTGCGCTTGAGGAGTGAGGCAACCGGCCATCCTGTTTTCCTGCTCAGCGTCCTCGCCAGGAGCTCCGCCTGGTTGAAGCCGCGGTGGAATCTGCGTATCCAATGGAGGGGAACGGGGCAGAGTTGGGGAGGGGGGTTGGGGTTGGGGTTGGGGTTAGGGTTCCGGTACCGATCCGGGAGAGTTAAGAGTCCGGGGAGTGAGAGAGCGATCCTGTCCGCCAATTCCCCTCCGAGCGGCTGTACGCGCCGGTACTTGAAGGCGTGGATGGCTTTCTTCAGGAGCGGGGACGAAGAGTAGCTTCCCGCGGCGATGACGCAATCGAGAGACTTAAGCCCCCGCTTCCTGAGCAGCTCACGGTGCAGACGCACCGGGAAGAGCCGCATGGACGCACGTTCTTCGTCGGTGATCCAGCTGCCCTCCGCTCCGGTGAGGGAACGGATGGGGAAGAGAAAGTCGAGGAGGTGATGCAGGATGGACATCCGCTCTCATGCTATCCGTCGCTTCGATGCGCCGGAAGTACCTGTCCTCCCGTCATATCCGTCAACGTCTTCCGGGTGATGCATGGGAAAGCCATTTCTCATGCGTTCCGCGTAGATTTCGATTCTTTCGTCTGACCCCGGCGGCGCATCCGTCGGCACGAAGTCTTCTCCTGTTCTTGGGCTGAAGTCCTCGTCATGTCTCACCTCTTGGATCGCTTCGAAAACGTTCCTGTAACGGTGGGAAGCAGGAAACGGGGATTCATCCGGTATGGGAGGTATCGTCGGAGTATTTTCGCTCTCCGCCTTAAGAGGCGGAGGAGAAAGGGGGGCAATGATGGTTTGTCCGGGCGGTAGCGGCACGGGATTTGTCTGCTCTGCTGGTTTCGGACGAGCGGGGAGAAGTTTCTTCGATGGCGGCCTTCCACGAGGCAGGATCACCCTCAGATGTCCGCGGTTCCAGTCGACGCTTCCTCCGCCTTCCGCGGCTTGCCTGAGCCTCTCACGGTTTTCTGCGATCTCATGGAGGATGTGGATCGGCAAGCCAATCGCTCTTGCGATTTTTTCCATTTGCCAGGGATCGCCCTGCGTTTCCTGAACCATGTTCTCATACAGTTCGTGCAGTTCTCTCGCACTGAGCAGCCCGATCTCTCCGGCCTGCTCGCGGTACTCCGCATATTCGTCAGTGACGGAAGAAGCTTCTGCCTGTTCGGCTATCATCCTTGCAATTCTCCGCGTTTCCCCCGGAGAATCAAGCGAACGGGGCCGGTCATGTTCCTACATGGTATGATGGATTCTATCCTGCTGATCAGCCTCAGGCTGATTGAGGCGTGCGAACGGTCATTCCTGCTCATCCTTGCGCCGGAGTGTCGAGAACAAGTACCACCCTTCCAGCAGTTGGTTCCGGAGCTGGTGCAAGCTTCTCAGAGAGAGGAGGCGCCGGAATATGTACGTCGGGCGCAGGTAGAACCGTCGCACGGC
>JBBAAJ010000136.1:0-3442 GCA_041658365.1 Candidatus Peribacteraceae bacterium
CCTTACGGCAGTCGTTACCCTCAGCGCCTTCAGCTTCATATCCGCACTGATTTATGTCGTCATGGGTGCAATCGACGTTGCTTTTACCGAAGCTGTAGTCGGTGCGGGCGTTACGGGCATCTTTTTCATAGTATTGATTTTTCAAACCTCAAGGAGGAGCAACGATTGAAGATAATCAACGGGATTCTGTTGATCTCTTTCGGGGCCTTACTGGTCTATGCCTCCTTGGGGCTGCCCAATCGCGGCGACGTCGATGCCGTCATGCACCGGGAGAAAAGCCCGACCGGATCCCAGGGGGCTTCTTCATATTATATTCGGAACGCCAACAAGGATGCCAATACCCCGAATATGGTCACGGTCATTCTGGCGGATTACCGTGGTTACGACACCTTGGGCGAAGAAACGGTAATCCTGACGGCGGGGCTTATCTGCTTCCTTATATTGCGGAGAAAGCAAAATAAATCCTGATGCTCGATGAGAATCCAGGAGACAGAATCCAGAGTTTCACTGCAAGGTCGGTACAGATGCTCAGATATAAAAGCAACCTTATCATATTGATGGTCAGCCGCGTGGTTTCCCCTTTTATCATGCTCTTTGGCCTTTATGTCATCTTTCACGGGCATTACAGTCCTGGTGGCGGGTTCCAGGGCGGCACCATCATGGCGGCTTCCCTGCTTTTGATGCGGCTTGCCGCCGGCAGAGAAATCGCGCAACTGCAGTTCAAGACAATCCTGGGCACTCCGTTGGGCTCCATCGGCGTGCTCATCTATTTCGGCACCGGATTTGCGGCTATGCTCTCCGGGGGGGAGTTCTTAAACTACAGTTTTCTCCCCTTTGCCGGTTTCACGGCCGCCGAACTTCGCTCCCTCGGCATCTTAATGGTAGAAATCGGCGTCGGTCTGGCCGTGATGGCCATTTTGGTTGCCATTTACGACGATCTGCTGGAAGGATACCCCCATGACTGACTTTTTCCTGGGCCATTATGCCTATTGGGCCATCATTTTTCTTCTTATCCTGGGCCTTTACGGGATGATCTTTAAGAACAATCTGGCTAAGAAACTGATAGGAATGACAATCTTCCAGGTTGCGATCATCATGTTTTACGTTGCCAGTGCCGTAAAATGGGCAGCGACGGTTCCCGTATTGGATCCACTTACAGGCGCTGCCGATGCCGCAAAATACATCAGCCCTTTGCAGCACTGCCTGATGCTGACGGCAATCGTGGTGGGCGTGGCGACAAGCGGCGTAGCGTTCTCCCTGGTCATTGCCATCTACCGGCATTACAAAACGCTGGATGAATCGATACTTATGAAACGGATGAAATCATCGTGATCATACAGAACTCTCCGGCATTGGTCCCTTTACTGTTGCTGGCAGCCGCTATCTCCATCCCCGTTTTGGCGATAAAAAAAGCAAGAGTGGCCTATCCTGTGGCTATGGCGGCTTCTCTGTTTTCGGTGATGATCTCCGCTTACAATATGTTCCGCGTATGGGAAAGCGGTCCGCTGACCTATCATTTCGGCGGCTGGATCCCTCCGATCGGAATCGAATACGTTCTGGATTCCCTCTCCGCATTTGTCGCCTTGATCGTGAACGTCGTCGCTTTTGTTGTCCTCTGTCATGCGGGCGGCCTGAAGGGAGGAGAGATTTCCGGGAAATCGGTTCCCTATTATTCCCTGGTGCTTCTGTTTCTCTGCGGTGCAAACGGCATCATCATGACGGGCGATCTTTTCAATCTCTATGTATTCTTGGAAATCTTCGCCCTGGCTGGTTATGGGCTGGTCGGCATCGGCGAGAAGCAGGCGCCGGTCGCCGCTTTTCGCTACCTGATCATGGGAACGGTCGGGGCGTCCTTTTATCTCCTGGGGCTCGGTTTTCTCTATATCATCACCGGTTCTCTGAACATGGCGGATGTAAGAAACATCCTCCCTTTGGTTTATTCAAACCCTGCCGTAGCGGCCGCCCTTTCGCTCATGGTCATCGGCATGGGGATCAAGATGGCCATCTTCCCCCTCCACGGCTGGCTGCCTGATGCTTATACCTATGCCCCTTCCACCACATCGGCGCTCGTCGCCCCCATAGGTACAAAAGTTGCCGCTTATGTGATTATTCGTATCCTGTTTTTTGTCTTCGATATCAAATTTGTAAGCAATACCTGGCCGATTACGGACTTGATCGCCTGGCTTGCCGCCATCGGCATCATCTACGGGTCGGTGATGGCGATGGCCCAAAACGAGCTAAAAAGGATGCTGGCTTACAGCAGCATTGCCCAGATCGGCTATATCGGTCTGGGAATAGGGTTGGCGAATCCCCTCGGTTACATCGGTGCGGTGCTCCACATTTTGAATCATGCCTTTATGAAAGGGGCCTTGTTCCTCGTTGCCGCAAATATAAGGAAAAACTCCGGCCACTCGGACATCTCAAAACTTGATGCTTCTTACAGGAAGAAATTGCCCTGGAGCATGGCCGCCTTTACTCTGGCCGCCCTTTCCATGATCGGCCTTCCCCCCACGGCCGGCTTTTTCAGCAAGTGGTACCTGGCCCTGGGGGCTATCGACAAGGGAAACTGGGTGTTTCTTGCGGTCATTCTCATCAGCAGTCTGTTGAATGCCGTCTATTTCTTCCGGATCCTGGAGAAGATTTATCTTGTGCCGCCCCCGGCGCAAAAGGCGGGGGAAGACTTGCCCCCTGAAACGAAAGAGAGAGAGGGTTCCCTGATAGGCGAGGAAAAATATTCTCTCATGATACCCGCCGTTGTCCTCTCCTTCTCTTTGCTCCTGCTCGGGTTATTGAACGCAAATATTGTGAAAGGAATTATTCAACGGATCATCCCGTTGGGAATGTAACAGACGCCAGGCAATGACATATCCGGAAATTTACAGATCCTTTATACCATTTTATGCCGTGATGATCTCTCTGATTGCGGCGCCGCTGATCATGCTCAGTTCCCGCCATGCGAACCTGCGCGAATTCTGGACGCTCGCGGCAAGCATAGTAAAGTTTTCCCTCGTTTTTCTTCTGTTGCCCGGCGCCCTGGCCGGACGGATTGCCGGGTTCACCTTCTGGGAGATATCGCCCGGCATCGCCCTGGCGTTGAAAGCGGACCAATTCGGCGTTTTTTTTGCGTTGATCGCCTCCGGCTTATGGATCCTTACCTCCATTTATTCCATCGGTTATGTGCGCGGACTCAAAGAGCACAAGCAGACCCGCTACTTTGCCAGTTTTGCCGTCTGTCTTTCCGCTACGATCGGCATCGCCTTTGCGGCCAATCTGCTCACCTTCGTCTTTTTTTATGAAATCCTGACCATCGCCACCTATCCGCTGGTGATTCACAAGGAAACGAAAGTCGCCATCGCAGCAGGCAGAAAGTATCTCGTCTATACCCTTACGGCGGGCGTCCTGCTGATCGCCGCCACGGCTTGGACATACAGAATAGCGGGCA
>JBBAAJ010000137.1:0-3424 GCA_041658365.1 Candidatus Peribacteraceae bacterium
GCGAAACACACATCGTGCTCCGATCCGTTGTAAGTCATGAAGAGGTAATTCGTCTTCGCCGGAAACTCCCCGGCGAGCGTGTCGATCTGCTTCACGACGGGAACGATGCCCGCGCTGCGCCGCTCGGCGGTGACGTCTTCCTCCTTGCTGCCCCGGATGAGCGCGATGGAGCGGTCGGAGAATCCGGCCTGCTTGCAGCGACGGAGGAGGTCGGCGGTGAGGGTCTGCGCCTTCGTCCGGAAGAGTTCGTGGCGGAGGAGCGCGCACTGCTTGATGCGTTCCAGGAACCACCGATCGATGCCCGTGAGGATGCTGATTTCCTCGGTCGTCCACTCGGCGGCCAGACCCTCCGCGATCGCGAAGAGGCGCTGGGGGCTGGGATGCTTGAGCTCGTTCCGGAGTTCTTTTCTGGGGAATCTGATCGGGACGGGATACAGCCCCTCGGCGCCGGTGTTCAACATGCGCACGGCTTTCTGGAGCGCTTCCTCGAAGGAGCGTCCCAATGCCATCACTTCGCCGACGGACTTCATTTCCGTGGAAATCTCCTCGTGCACGAAGGGGAATTTCTGGAGGTCCCACCGCGGCATTTTCACCGCGACGTAGTCGAGCGACGGCTCGAAGTCCGCGCAGGTGACCTGGGTGATGGAGTTCTTGATTTCGGGGAGCGTGCGGCCGAGGGCGAGCTTCGCCGCCACGAACGCGAGCGGGTAGCCCGTCGCCTTGGACGCGAGAGCAGAAGATCGGCTCAGGCGCGCGTTCACCTCGATCACCCGGTAGGTGCGGTTCTTCGGGTGCAGGGCGTACTGGATGTTGCACTCGCCGACGATTTTGAGATGACGGATGACCTTGAGGGCGATGGTGCGGAGCGACTGGTAGTCCTCGTTGTCCAGCGTCTGGCTCGGCGCCACGACGATCGATTCGCCGGTGTGGATGCCGAGCGGATCAATGTTCTCCATGTTGCAGACGGTGATGCAGTTGTCGACGCTGTCGCGCACCACCTCGTACTCCACTTCCTTCCAGCCCGTGAGGTCCTCTTCGATGAGCACCTGCGGGGCTTCCACGAACGCGATCTTCAGAATCTCCTCCGCCCTCTCCTTCGTCGCCGCGTGGCCGCTGCCCTTCCCTCCGAGTGCGAACGCGGCGCGGATCATGACCGGGAGGCCGATCTTCGAAACGGCGCCCCGCGCTTCCGTGAGGTTCGTGCACGCGATGGAGCGAGGGACATGGACGCCGATAGAGGAGAGCTCCTGGTTGAAGAGCAGGCGGTCCTCCGTCTTGCGGATGGCGTCCACCGACGTCCCCAGGACCCGGATGCCGTACTTTTTCAAGAGTCCCTTCTCCTCGAGCTCCACGCCGCAGTTGAGCGCCGTCTGCCCGCCGAAGCTTAAGGCAATGGCGTCCGGCTTCTCCGCGACGATCACCTGTTCCACGAATTCCGGCTGCACGGGGAGGAAGTAGACGCGGTCAGCCAGCCCCCAGCTCGTCTGGTTCGTGGCGATGTTCGGATTGATGAGGACGACGCGCTTGCCCTCCTCCTTGAATGCCTTGATGGCCTGGCTTCCCGAGTAGTCGAATTCTCCGGCTTCGCCGATCTTCAGGGCGCCGGAACCGAGGAGGAGTATGGTGTTCAAAAAACTGCCCTCCCCGTCCGATCCGGACATCGGGGCGCCAGTGGACTCGGCACTCGTCATGTCTCTGCGATGGTAGCGGGTGTTTCATTCGGGGGCAACTCTCGCCGCCCCGGCTACGATTTATCTGAACTTTTCTTCATAGCGGCGAAGCGATATCGCTTCGCCGCTACTTCAAATAACCTTCGAAAAACATTTGTAGAATTTTCATCGCGAAGCCGTATCAAAGCTGTTCAGGACATGTGTTTTCTGCTAAAATAAATGGATTATACCCAGCCCACAGCCAATACCCATTTCACCACTGCTCCTCACCCCCAAATTTTTCTTCGGCACTCTCACAACTCTCGCCGCAGTAGCGGTCGCCATTCTATGCTGGCAGTACGGCATCGTGCCCGGGGAGCTCCTGCTCATGGCGCAGACCATCGTGCACGTCCGAGGCTTCCTCACCCTCTCGCTGGGAATCGCCCTCGTCTGCATCGTGCTCGCGGTGGAGTGGAATGCCGTTCTCAATTACTGGCGGATCCAGCGGATCTCTCTTCGGGAGGTTGAATGGATGCATCCGCGCCTGCCGTCCGGGTTCGAGATAATTTCAACCAATCTCTTGAGCCTGGCTTTTCTGCTGCTTTCGGTTCAATTCATTGCCGTGGTTTATGCGATGAGCTTCACGTTGTTTGCCTCAACTACAGAAACAAACGGCACAGTTTCAGGCGTCGCTGCCGATTTCGACGCCGACGGGGACATGGATTACGTGGCAGGAAACAGCAACGGAGTCACCCCGGTCGACTTCGATCAGTATCTGAACAACGGCAGCTTCTCATTCACTCATTCCGCTTTCACCACAAATATATATCTTAGAAAAGTTGCAGCCGGTGATTTCAACGGCGACGGCCGTCCGGACATAGTTTACGTCCGACAGGGAGGCGGCACGGCAGACCTATATAAAGGAACCATGGGTGCTGCCACATTCGTAACCCAGCTGATCGGCATCCCGTATTATTTCCTGGATATTGCGCTTTCGGACATCGACAACGACGGTGATTTGGATGCTGTTGGGCCCGAAACAGGCGGCCATTCCGTGTTCTTAAACGACGGCCATGGAAATTTCACCACCGCCGCTTCCACGCTCGGAGCCAGCGGCAAGATCGCGTTGGCGGACCTAAACAGCGACGGCTACCTCGACATCGCTTGGGCTTTGTCACTCAGCGTAAAAACGTACATCAACAGCGGAACCGGGGCATTTATTCCGCTGTCCAGCGTACCGACGGTCGCAACTCTCCAGGATGTCCAAACAGCGGATTTCGACGGCGATGGAGACATCGATGTGGTTTCGGCTGATGACTCAAATATCATAGTCTGGGGAAACGACGGAGCCGGGAATCTGTCTGCGTTGAGCAGTATTCCGTATGGAGGAGGAACCTCACCGGGACGTATGGCTCTGGGAGACATGGACAACGATGGTGATACTGATGTTATTGTTGGAGGCAAAGACAACCTTACCGGAAACAAGATTTTTGTTAATAATGGCGCCGGGACATTGACTTTGAGCAGCACACAGGGCGAGGCAAGCGATTTCACTCAGGACATTACAGCCGGAGATTTTGACGGAGATGGCGATCTGGATTACATCGCCGGCAATTCATTCGGCCAGGTCAACCGCTATTACAAAAACGACCAGGCGGCGACACTTCCAAACACGGCGCCCAGCGCTCCAAACGGGCTCACTGTCGTACGTGTTACAGGCGGCAATGGCAGCGGATCGGTAAGGCTCTCCTGGGGCTCAGGTTCGGACACGCAGA
>JBBAAJ010000138.1:0-3416 GCA_041658365.1 Candidatus Peribacteraceae bacterium
AGGTATCTACCTGCGGTCGGCAAGAATAAGCCATTATCGTTCAACCGCGGGTAGATACCCGCTCTGGTGGATGTAAGAATCACTTTTGGACAAAATTATTTTCTCCACACAATTTGGCTATGATCCGATGTTATGTTGTTAGAAAGGGGGCAGCAAGGCATGAAAGATTACAAGGATTACAAGGATTACAAGGAGTACCAAAGAGTACAAGGATGGCTCATTTCTTCCTTGTCTTCTTGGTATTCCTTTCTTTTTGTCTCTTGAAAGGAATCCACATTCGTAGCAAGGTGAGGCCATGGAGAACCTGTTCTTCTTCACCGGGGGAAACGAGTACGCGATCACGCGTGAAATACAGCGGTGGAAGCAGAACTTTTCCCTGAGGCACGGGGAGGAGAACTTCCTCACGCTCAGGGGGAGGGAGGCGAGCCTTTCTAAGCTGCTGGATGCCGTGGAGACCATGCCGTTCATCGCGGAGAAACGGCTGGTGGTCATCGAGGGCGTGCCGAAACTGGACAGGGAAGGGCTGGAACAGTTTTCTTCGAGCATCCATCCGCAGACGGTCGTGGTGATTGTGGATCCGAAGCCGGACAAGCGTCTCGGAGTCGTGAAGGAACTCGAACGGCGGGCGGAGATGAGGCATTTTCCGCTCCTCCCGCTCGTCGGTCTCCTCCAGTGGATCACGGAGCAGGCGAAGAAGGAGGGGGCGACGATTTCCGATGTCACGGCGCATGCACTGATCACCATGGTGGGGGAGGATCAGTGGATACTCGAGTCGGAGATCTCGAAACTGGCGCTCCATGCCAAGAAAGGGGAAATAACTGTTGCGGACATCGAGACAGTCTGCGTTCCGTCTGGAACGCAGGTGCTCTGGGACCTCACGGACATGATCGGGAACAAGAAATCCCATGAGGCTCTCCGGTTTCTGAAGCGTCGGCTGGAGCGCGGCGAAGATCCCTACGGAATCTGGACGATCCTCCTCAATATGGTGAAGAACCTGACGGTCGTGATGGCGGCGATGGAAGCGGGACACCGCAGTGAACGGTCCATCATGGATGCGACTGGGCTCCCTTTTCCCGCCGTGCGCGGGGTGATGCCCCTTGCGCGCAGCATGCCGCTGGAGCGCGTGCGTGCGCTCGTGGACTTCGCGGCGGACGCCGATCTGCAGCTCAAGAGCGGTGGGTACCACTACTCCGCCGAGCATCCCGAGGAAGTCATCGCGCTCGCGGAGAGGATGATCCTCTCGTGTTCATAATCAGAACACCTTCTGTCTTACATCTATTATTAAGGAATGGCCACGATCATGGTCACTCTGAACATGTTGCATGGCTACATGGTTGCATGGTTGGCAGGCAACAACCGGGCGTATCGCTTGCGAGCCATGCAGCCATGTCACCATGCAGCCATGCAGCAATAATATTTTGCTTTTAAGCAAAGGAATGAATCAGACTTTCCTATTTATAGCGCCTGTATCCGCTGGAGGATTTCCTCCTCCTCCGCCTCTTCGCTCTGCTGGACCCTGGATTCCACTTTCTCCCGTTCCTGCTTCTGCGAGCGGATCTTTTGGCCGATGGAAGCGACGGATGCCGTAGCCGTGATGGAAGTCATCTCTTTGCTGTACTTCGCGTCGATGGCCGCAAGCTGCTGCTTCTCGTTCATGAGGATTTCCTCGAGGTTCTTCAGTTGCTCGGGCGTCATGATCGGCAGGATGTTGATCCAGTACTGCCGCTCTTCGTCATTCATGCTCTCGGAACCCTTGATGAACGCAAGGAGCGGGCTGAATTTCTGCTGCGTGTCGGCGGGGATGGTGAGGCCTGAGGCTGGAGGTTGTGATTGGTCGGCCATCGGAAGAATTATGAAGCAAGAATCAAGAATCAAGAATAGATTTTTTTATACCTGATTCCTAATTCCTGATTCTTGATTCCTGTTTCAAGCAACCTTCAAAATCTCATATTTGAACTTTCCCGCAGGAGCCACAACCTCGACGATGTCGCTCTTCTCGCGCCCGAGGAGGGCTCTGCCGATGGGGGATTCGTTGCTGATCTTGTGCTCGATGGGATCGGCTTCCAGGCTCCCGACGATCGTGTAGGTCTCGGGTTCGTCGTCGTCGGTCTTGTTGCGGACGGTGACGATGGAGCCGATATCAATGATCTTGCCCTGCGTCCAGGACTTCGTCGGCGTTCTCTCGGTGATGATCCGGGCGTTCTTGATCTGCTTCTCGAGCTCCAGGATTCGTCCCTCGATGAACGCCTGATCGTTCTTGGCTTCCTCGTACTCGGCGTTCTCACTGAGGTCTCCGTAAGAGATGGCTTCCTTGAGCCGTTGTGCGATCTCCTGGCGCTTCGTGGTCTTCAGGAAATCGAGCTCTTCCTTGAGTTTCTTGAGGCCATCTTTCGTGATGAGCATTTCCTCCGTGTCGGCGAAGCTTGCGCTGGTGGCCGGTGGATTGGCGGGGGTGGGTGCGGTCGTCATAGCAGGGGAAGTGTAAACGGAGAATGAGGAATTGGCAATCGGGGGATTGGGACTTAGGGATTGGGACTTAGGACGTTGGAATAAGGGATGGGGATTTGAAGAAGCCGCGGATGCGGGACCCGCGGCTTCGTTGCTGAGTCAAAGACTCAGCAATTGACGTTAGTTCTCTCCGTGAGAAAGGACTCATGGAGCGGCGGTGGCAAGTGGTTCAGGGAGATCTGCAAGTTCCCCTCGAAGAACGGGGGTACCCGCAGGAGCGTCGACACCGACGCGGACATTTTCGCCACGGATTTCTAGCACCGTGACGGTGATGCCCTGCCCGATCCTGATGGTCGTCAGTTTCGGGTTCTTCTTCCCCTTCGAACTTTTCGCCGTTTTCCGTGAAAGAACTAACATGGCTCTATCCCTCCTGTCCATACTGAGCCATCCCCGCAGACGCGTAGTGCGTCTGACGATAAGGGGTACACCTATTGTACATGAATAGTGGGTGGATATCTATCCACAAAATGGAATATTTCTTTGTCAATAATCTCGTTCACATGCTGATTTCCATCGGTATCAAGCATTGCTTCCACTCTCCAGAATCACTACACTGCCTGGGACTATGACAGACAGCAAAACACAGGCATATACCGCCTCGAAAATCCAGGTATTGGAAGGCCTGGAGCCGGTCCGGAAGCGGCCCGGCATGTACATCGGCTCCACGGACCAGCGCGGGCTCCACCACTGTGTGTACGAGGTCGTGGACAACGCGATTGACGAGGCGATGGCGGGGCACTGCGACCATGTCATCGTCATGCTGCACGAGGACAATTCCGTGAGTGTCGAGGACAACGGGCGCGGCATCCCGGTGGACATCCATTCGAAGACGAAGAAGTCCGCGCTCGAGACCGTGCTCACCATGCTCCACGCGGGAGGCAAGTTCGGCGGGGATGATTCAGGGTACA
>JBBAAJ010000139.1:0-3405 GCA_041658365.1 Candidatus Peribacteraceae bacterium
TTCCCCCTAGGGTACGGAGTCCTTGCTGATATTCCAAGCCGACCAACACCCCTTTTTTGGGCAAGATGGGGTTGTCCAGTGAATCGATCTTGGTCCGCAGATAAAGCTTGGCGATATTCTCGTCCGGCAGGAGTGAAAAGAGCCGCTGGTAAGAAGCCTTGAAAACCTCCAGGCCGCCGGTCACCTGGCCGACCGGTTCGATATTGGCGATCAGCCGCAAGCTGCCGCCGGCGGAAAGGATCCCGTAGGTCGAGGCGACCTGCGTACCGCCATAAATATCCTGATTGATCAGGCCGTAAAAAAGATCAAAACCGCCGATCAGGTCCTGGCCGAACTGATTGGGAGCGAACTCCGTGTTCAGTTCGTAATTGTATTCGTTGCCGACCTTCAGGCTGACGATCTGTTTAAAATTCCTGGTCTTGCTGAAGCTTAAAGTCAGGTCGGCTAGGAGCGAGAGCTGCTCATAGGTGTCGTAATGAAGGCCGACCGCCAGGTTGTTGTAGTTCTTTTCCTGGACCAAGTACTGGAGGGTGTACCCGCTGGGCCCCGCCACGGCGCGGTAATTGACGCTGCTAAAGTTCCCGCTGGCGTAGATCTGGTCGATATTCTCCTCAACCTCTTTTTTATTGAAGATCGGCCGATACTTGATCTTGTCCTTCAGGTAGAGTTCACTAATGTTGCGCCGGCCGACGAATTCGACCAGCCGGATCCTCCCCTCGTAGACCTTAAAGGTCAAGCGGCCGCTTTCCGCTTCAAATGAGCTGGCGACCCTGGCCAGCGCGTAACCATCGCCCAGATACTTGTTTTCCAGAGCGCGGCGGTCCCGCTCAACCCGCCGCGGATCCAGCGGGGCATTGGCCTCGCTGGAGAGGAGCCCATAAAGCACCCACTTCGGATAGAGGCTCTCCCCGACAATGGCGACCGACTTCACCGGTACGGCCGGGCTCTTGATCGTTTGTTTAGCTGCCGGTTTATAGCCCTTCGCCTTAAGAAGTTTAAGCAGCCGCGGCATTTGCGCTTTAGCCGCCCGGTAACCAACTTCGATGATCTCGTCAAGCTTGTCGAAGTCGGAGAAACTGTAGGCGTCGATCTGCGGCTCGATCAGGATATCGGCCTCCTGGCGATGCTTCGCGACCGTTTCGCGCTGAAGAAAAGCGAGGTTCTGGTTCAGGATGGCGATGATCGAGTTAAGCTCTCGCTTCTTTTTCAGCCCGCCCCCCAGGTTGACGGCGACGATCACGTCCGGCTGGAATTCGCGAACCAAGTTGACCGGCAGGTTATTGACCGCCCCGCCATCGATCAGCAGGCGCCCGTCCAGCTCGACCGGCGGGAACATCAGCGGCACGGCGCTGGAGGCTTGCAGCACTTTAGGCAGGTAGCCGGAGCTAAAGACCACCTCATCGCCAGACTCCAAATCGGTGGCATTGGCGCGAAAAGGGACCTTAAGCTTATCAAAATCGTTGATCTCCAGGGCGCGCAACGAGATGCCGGTAAAAATGACCGATGGCTTCTGCGCGTTGATCAGGCTCTTGGGGATCAGCGGCTTAAAACCGTCCAATTCCAGGTTAAGCAAATATTTGCCGTAGTTCTCTTTTTCGCCGAAGAGTAAATTCTGATAGTCACTGGCCTGGACAAAGGCCTGCAGCCAGTCGATCGAACGGACGATCGCCCCGATCTCGTCGGCGCTGTAGCCCTGCGCCAGCAAGCTGCCGAGAACCGCCCCCATGCTGGTGCCGGCCACATAATCGACCGGGATCCCCGCCTCTTCCAGCGCCTTGATGACCCCGATCTCGGAGAGGCCGCGCGCCGCTACCCCGCCGCTCAAGACCAGCGCGACCCGCGGGGAGGCGGCGGAGGAAAAACCGAGCAGGACCGCAGCCAGGAGCAGAACAATAATGGTTAACTTGCGCATCTTATTAAGGTTTATTAATGCCGACCAGTTCCTGGACCACGGCCGGAGAATTGAAGCCGCGCTCCGGGCCTTCATATTTAACAAAAGTGTAGGGGGGAACGGTCATGAACCAAAAAGTGATCGTCGGCGCCAGCAGGGCGAGGAGGTTAAAGTCCGGTTTCATCTCGATCTTTTCGCAAAGATACTCACCAGAGCGCGTTTTAACCAGTTCGTTCCCGGCCACTTTTGCCCGGAGATTAAGCATCCGGCCGGTCGGGAAGACCACCGTAAACGGCTCGTCCTTCTTCTGGTTCAGGACCATATCCTGGAAAAATGGGCCAAGATCGTGGGTCAGCATCGTCCGATCGGAAAGATTAAAATTGTAATTTTCCTGCCTTTTCTCCGCCTGATTGTTCAACCGGTAATTCGCTTTTTTTTGCGCCCAGTCGAAAGCGATCTTTAGCGAGAGAAATGGGCGCTTGTTCCTGACCGTCTTGTTCTCATGGCAATAGGTGCTCATCTTCCGCCCTTTGACCAGATAATAAGTGATCGTTTCCTTGTCGAACTTTTCCGGGTTGGCCGCCAGCGCCTGGCTGCTACTCTGGATGACGAGGAACTCGCGGCCCTGGTCGTTCAGCTTGGAGAGGGTGAACTTCTCCGCGAAGAGCTTTTCCTTGCTCTCCTTACGGTAGGTCTGATAGTTATATTCCAGCACCCCGTCGAAATCGTAGAAGCTGGACTGATAAAGGCCGCAGGCGGCCAAAGGACAGAGAATAATCAGTAAAATTAACCAAAAACGCATCATTAAATTATAACACGCTCCCTACAGGAAAAGTGAAATCACCACCCTATTCCATCGATAGCAAATCGTATGGGTTTCACTCGAGTTATAACTTATCCCTTTATCCAGGTCGGCCGCGGTTTGCGCCGCCAGGCGGAGCTTAACGCCCAGTCTAAAAAACTAGCTTATTTCTACGACATTGCCGGCCGCCTGGCCAAAGCCTATGGCCTGCCGGTTAAAATTGCCGGCCAGGTAACCTACCAACTGCTCGGCAACGATCTCGCCCGGGAAACAGCCAGCCGCGGGGTCGCCTTAAAGGGGGCCTCTTTGGCCGGTTTTGAGGAGGATGTGCTAGCCGCTATTACCGCGGCCTGGCCAAAAGGTTTGCCCGCTCCCAAATTGGAGAAAGGCGTCCTGATCCAAGCAAGGATCATAGAGAATCGGAGCTGGAAGCGGTTTTATGACACATTTGTGCCGGTCAAAAGCGCCCGCGCGCTCGACCATCTGATCGCCCAGGAGGCGCTGTCGGAACGCTCAACCGCGGCTGTGGGCGGACGGATGGAAGAACTGCAGAAACATCGCGACCATCTCCTGGAACAGGCGCGCGACAAGGTCCGCTACCTCGATCTCGGCCACCAGGCATATTTAGAGATCATGAGCGCGATCTACCGGACCAGCTCCAACCAGACCTTGATCGAGAATATTACCGAGATGTTCGATGTGGTGACCCGCT
>JBBAAJ010000140.1:0-3388 GCA_041658365.1 Candidatus Peribacteraceae bacterium
GAAAAACCCCCTACGAAGTTCACGAAAAACAATCCTAGTATTTCAAAATTGTTCCTTCACATCATCAAGAAAAAACCTACGAATGCTCTTGTCTGAAGATTCATGGTCTCTCTCCCAAAAAGGGAGAGAGGAATCTAAGGATCTCCGTCGAGCAAAGCAGAGCTCCCTTCTCCCTTCAGGGAGAAGGGCTGGGGATGAGGCGCGACATGTCAACGTATGTACGCTTCACAGGAGAGCCCCGCGTCCATAGACTGATCTCCATGAGAATGACGAAACCGGCTGTCCAGGGGAAAACGCAGAGGACATCCCACGCGTGGATCTACCTCCTCTTCGTCGTCGTCACGTCCTTCTTCACCTACGTCTACCGCTACAATTATCCGCCGTCCCCCTTCTGGGACGAGCCGTACCACATCGCCTCCGCGCAGAAGTACCTGAATGGCGTGTACTTCATGGAGCAGCATCCGCCGCTCGCGAAGCTCTTCATCGCCCTCGGCGAGAAGATCACGAAGAGCAACGCGAAGACGGACGAATTCATCAAGACGGATTATGCGCGGAACATTCCGGCGGGGTTCTCCTTCGCCGGCGTGCGCCTCTTCCCCACACTCTTCGGCTGGCTCAGCGCCCCGCTCTTGTTCCTGATCTTCCTCGTCATCACGGGAAGCAGTCCCCTCTCCGCCCTCCTTTCATTCCTCTACATCTTCGACAACGCGCAGATCGTCCATAGCAGGGGGGCGATGCTGGATTCGACGCTGACGTTCTTCGTCCTCACCACCATCCTCCTCTTCTTCCTCCTCGATCGGAAGAAACGGAACGACATCTCTGAACACTGCGTGCTCTCCTTCCTCTTCGGGCTTTCATTCGGTCTCGTGATGACGACGAAGGTCGTCGGGCTCATCCTCCTCCTCCTCGTCCCCGCGCTTTTGTGGCGGCTCTTCCCGGACTGGCGTCGGATCGTCCTCTTTCTCCTCGCATCCGCCGCGGCGTTCATCATCACCTACGTCGCCGTATGGCATATCCACTTCGCACTCGCAGCACGCGTCCTTCCCGAGCTCCCGTACAACGGATATTACCAGGCTTCCGATGCGTACAAACAAATGCTCGTCCGCCGCGAGACCCGCTCGCTTCGGGCATTTCCCGTCATGCTCCGCGATTCTCTGAAGTACGTGGCGCACTACAATAGCGGCGTCCCGAGACTCGACCTCTGCAAGCCCGATGAGAACGGCAGTCCGTTCTTCCTCTGGCCATTCGGCGCGCGGACGATCAATTTCCGCTGGGAGAAGAGCGGAGACTTAGAATACCGGTACCTCTACCTCGTGCCGAATCCGGTCGGGTGGGCCGTCGGTCTTCTGGGCGTATTCCTCGCGACAGTCCTGGTCATCGCTCCGACCTTCCTGCAGATAAGGGACCGCCTGCGCCTCCGCTTCCACCTCGCGCTCTTCCTCGTCCTCTACTTCTCGTACATGATCGCCGTCAGCCGGATCCCGCGCGTCATGTACCTGTACCACTACTTCATTCCCCTCCTCTTCAGCTACATCCTCTTCGCCACCTCGCTGGTGACGATTCCCCGGATCGGCCTTTTTATTCTCCAGGAGAACAGGCGCCTCCTCATCATGACGTTTTTGGGCCTCCTCATCTTCGCCGCATTCCAGTACTACCGTCCGCTCACGTACTATGAGCCCATCGGGAACGATGCGATGAAACGGCGGAATCTCCTCCAGATCTGGGAGATCCAGTGCGTTGACTGCCCGAACGGAGGCCCCCTCGGCATCCCGCGAAGAGAGGCCGTGTCTCCTGCATCCGACAGTTAGTCTCTTTTGTCCCCCCCCTCCCCCCCCGCTCTCATGCGCTTCACCAAGATCATCGCCACCGTCGGTCCCGCCACCTCCACACCGGAGGCCATCGCGCAATTCGTGAAGCACGGCGTAGATGTCTGCCGCCTGAATTTCTCGCACGGAGACTATCGCGTTCACGGGAACGTGATCAGACACATCCGCGCAGCCAATGAGCAGGGCGCGTCCCTCGCGATCATGATCGACACCAAAGGCCCCGAGGTGCGCACGGGGGACGTCCTGCAGGCGGTCCGCGTGAAGAAAGGAGACCGCGTGCTCTTCACCGCCAAACCGACGGGGCGGGAGAAGCACAAAACCATTACCGTGGACTACGACAAATTCGCGGAGGATGTCCTGAGTGCCCGCTGCATCCTCATCGACAACGGCGCCATCGAATTCAGAATGGAGAGCATCGAGCGCAACGGTTCCGTCCTGGCGGTCGCGCTCGAAGACGGTTCCATCGGGTCGCGGCGCCACGTGAACCTGCCCGGCGCCCACATCAGTTTGCCGTCGTTCACGCCTAAAGACTGGCGCGACATCCGCTTCGGCATCGGGCAGCGGGTGGATTTCTTCGCGACGTCGTTCGTCCGCACCGGGAAGGATATCCGCAACCTTCACGCGTTCCTCCGCAAGCACAAGAGCCATGGGGAGATCATTGCGAAAATCGAAACGCCGCAAGCCGTCGAGAATATCGACGAGATCATCGATGCCGCCGACGGGATCATGATCGCGCGCGGCGACCTGGGAGCCGAGGTGCCGTTCGAGGACGTGCCGCGGATCCAGGAGATGATCGTGGCGAAGTGCCGGAGCAAGGGGAAGGTCGTGATCGTCGCCACACACATGCTGGAGAGCATGATCCTGAGCCCTATGCCCACGCGCGCGGAAGTCACCGACGTCGCCTACGCCGCCCGCCTGCAGGCGGACAGCGCCATGCTGTCGGGCGAGACCGCGGGGGGCCTGTACCCGCTTAAGGCTATCGCGGCCATGGACCGCGTCCTGCGGCGCAACGAGCGAATCGAACCCGCTTACGAGCTCCTCTTCCGTTCCATGCACGCTTCCGAATGTCCGCTGGACAGCGATTTCCCCCGGCGCGAGCAGGCGCTTGCCGCGAGTGTGCTGGCCACCAAGCTCCAGGCCGACGCCATCGTCGCCATCACGCGCACCGGGAGGACGGCGAGAGCGGTGAGCAACTGCCGTCCGCTCATTCCCATCCACGCGTTCACGGATACGGAGAGCTGCCAGCGCAAACTCATGCTTGCGTGGGGCGTCGTCCCGCATTGCATTCCGTTCTCCGCCGACCGCGAACGCACGCTCCATAGCGCCCTCGCACACGGCAAGAGGGAGAAGTTCTTCCGGAAAGGCCAGCGGATCGTCGCGGTATCCGACATCCGGACCGGATCGACTTCCGTGATGACCATTCAGATACGGACAATCAGTTAGGGAACCTCTGAAAAACTCTTCAGCATACAGAAACCTGAGGATGCTGCATGGTTGCATGGCTACATGGTTGGCTAGCAAAAGCCAACGTGTGTTGCATGCAAACCATGCAACCATGTAGC
>JBBAAJ010000141.1:0-3381 GCA_041658365.1 Candidatus Peribacteraceae bacterium
AATGCGATGGGAAGCACTATATTGGAGCAGCCGATACGCCGTCGGATCGGGGTGCTGCCTCTCTGATCACTCTCCTCGGGGAACAAAGCCTCGTCAGCACCGCGAATCCGAATGTGATGGGCGCCGGTGACGCAGCAGCGGTTGCGGCGACGATGTCGGTTCACTACGAACCTCTCGAACAGATCATCGCTTCTCGGGATCCGAATCTCAGCAAGGAACGGCGCAAAATCGCTGCTATGGCTTTCACGGCAATACTGGGTCGAGTGTTCGGGGAACTTGCATTCCGCTCACGCGGACGCGATCTCACCAGCGTTCCGGTGGAGGCGTTTCCGCGTCTCTTCGATGCCACGCTCGACAAAGCTATAGCAGCAGCGTACAAAATAACTCTGCTGCCAAAAATGCCGAGTACTGTCTATGAAGATCCCGAGTGGGATCTCCATTTCACCGTGTGGGAGCTGCAGGAATGAACAACACGTCCTCAACACTTTCCCCGCTCATATCATGTCAGAACAGCAACGCACCATCGGCATCAACGGCGCGGGCGCCATCGGCGCCTCGCTCCTCCGACTGGATATTGACATGTTATAAGATGTATGTAAAATACGTTCATATTTCCCTCCATTACTATGGCAAACGCCACGCAGGAACGGACACAGGTTTCACCGGAAGATTCTCGGCAAGCTCTGCTGGCTGAACTGGCATCTCTTGAAGGAGAGCTTGCTACATCCGTCAAAAGCCAAGCTGAATTCAGCTGCAGGATTGCAGAGAGCATGGGTAAAATGGCAGAGGCATGCCGCGTGCTCATTGCTAACCTCAGTGGGACAAAAGCGGCAGCGGAAGACGCAGGAGGAGAAGCAACCCGCCAGCTCACATCTGATGAGCAAGCAGCGCTCTTTTCCACTCTCCAAGATCGTCTCGGGCAGAAACCCGCTCACTACACACGACCGGAGGGAATCGTCTTTGCCGATGTACGGAGAGCTCTCGAGGCGAATCCGGCCGCGATGTGGAGCATTGCTCAATTGGAAAGAACCGGTGGCGAACCTGATATCGTTGAGGTTGAAGACGGTGCGTTCACTTTTGCCGATTGTTCGGCGGAGTCCCCGGCTGGCCGCAGGGGTTGCGTCTATGACGAAGAGGCTGAAAAAGATGCCAGTGGCAGCTTCTATGGTAATGCTGCTCAAATGGCCGGGGAATTCGGCGTCAAGATGTGGTCTGAAGATTTCAATGGAAAAATGCGGAAGACTGGAAAATTTGACACCAATAGCTACAGCTGGCTTCAGACACCTGATGAAACCAGAAAGTCCGGTTGGGCGCTCGTTAGCGGTCGTGTTGGCGATGACGTCGGTGTTGTGTGCCGTGGCCGTGCCTGCGAAAGCGGCGGCAGGGGCTGGCGCGGCGAGCTCGGAGTTCAAAAGGCTTGAACTCGGTGTCTAAGAACCGGCCATCCACCGGTACGGTACTCGAGAAGTCGTTCTTCAAGCGGCCGACGCTGGCGGTTGCCTGCGATCTGCTTGGGAAATTTCTGGTACGGCGCCGAAATGGCCGGAATGTTGCCTGCATGATTACGGAAACGGAGGCTTATGACGGGCCCGAGGATCAGGCCTGCCACGCTCGTCGTGGCAAGACCCCTCGCAATGCCGTGATGTTCGGCCCGGCGGGACACTGGTATGTATATTTTGTCTACGGCATGTACTGGATGCTCAATGTCGTCACCGGCGACGAAGGGTATCCCGCGGCGGTGCTCATCCGGGGCGTGGCCAAATGGGGAGGTCCGGGAAAGCTGACGAAAGCGCTCGCGATTGACGGACGATTTACCGGCAAGTTCACTGGCGGAAAATCGGGTCTGTGGATCGAGGATCGTGGAGTGAAGATACCACGTACGAAAATCAAAAAAGGACCGCGAATCGGTGTCGATTATGCCGGAAAATGGGCAGAGAAACCCTATCGGTTCTCTCTTGTTCCCTGAAGAATCGAGCCGGTGAAAAGTGCCGGTACGACGGGTTTCGGGATGGAGAGGAAGAGCTCTTCCGCTGCCTGCAGGGCATTCTCCCGTTCCCTGGGACGCAGATCGTGCGCGAACGTCTTCAGATATTTCGTCGCCGGTGTATAGCCGAACATTTCCGCAAGACGAAGCCATTTGTAAGCTTCCGCCTCATTTTGCGTCGTTCCTTCGCCGTTCTCGTGCATGGCGGCGAGGTTGAACTGCGCGGGTGCGTAGCCGAGGAGCGCGGCCTTCTGGTACCAGGAAAGCGCTGAAGCGTAATTACGGGTGACGCCCTCTCCGATGCGGTAAGCATTCCCGATGTTGAACTGTGCTTCGCTGAGATTCTGATTGGCGGCGAGCTCGAACCATCGCGCTGCCTCGGCTGCAGAGCGTGCGACTCCGGTACCGTTGTAGTAGAGAACACCGAGATTGTACTGCGCTTCGGCGAGACCTGCTTCTGCAGCCTTCCGGTACCACTTGAAGGCCTCGCTCGCATCTTTCGTGACACCAATGCCGCGCTCGTAGATGTACCCGATCTTGAAGTTCTCCGCCGCTTCCTTGAGCGATGGCTTGCCGCAGCCTGCGAGGAAGAGGGAGCAGAGGAGAGCGGCAATGCATCGGCGAGTCATCATGATTCAGTATACCGAAATGGAAGCTTCAAGCGGACAGCTGCAAGCTGCTTGCAGCTTATCGCTTATCGCTCGTCGCTTCGAAAAACGTGTATGCTTTCCGCATGCGCCGTTCTGTCCGCGCCATGCTCGTTCTATCGGGTATCCTGACGCTTGCGGCGTGTGGGGGGAGAGGAAGCGGGAGGGCGCCGCTGGGAATAGAACCGGTCGTGGTCCGTGAAATTTCCGGTGCGGCGCTTGCGAACCTGACCTACACGCTCACGGATCCGCTCGTGCGCGAGCGTCTCATGGCGAACGGAAAGACGTTCTCGGTGACCTTGCGGCACGGGAGCGCGGCGCTGCTGCCGGCAGACCGGCGTTTCGGGCGCGTGATGATCCTCCAAGGTCGCACGGTGTACGGCGACGTGACGGGGGACGGGCGTGAAGACGCCGTCGTCGTCCTGCGCGTGGGGGAGGAGACGCCCGGCATTCTGGAGCTTGCAATCGTTACGGAGGATCTCTATGGCCCGACGCACTTCGCTTCCTACGATCTCGGGCAAGTGGAGCTAAAGTCCCTCCGTGTCCGAAGCGGGAAGATTTCCGTGAATATTGCGCAGCAGGTCGCGGGGGATCCGGGTCCCCGGAACACCGCGCTCACCCTGGAGGTCCCGGCAAACGGAACCGGGGCGATTCCACCTCGTCCGAAGTGAACGTCCCTGCTATACGGATCATAGCCAAATTGTGTGGAGAAACTTTAATCCAAGCATGTGAGACAAGAAAAATATAAAT
>JBBAAJ010000142.1:0-3373 GCA_041658365.1 Candidatus Peribacteraceae bacterium
TTACTAGAGGAACTGGCTTCTGTAAAGGTTGTACGTTACATTGCTTCATTGCTTCATTGTTGACAAGCAAAACCGTGCGTCTCGCCTGCGAACAATGTAGCAATGTAACACTGTAACAATGCATTTACTTCCTCGCTTCCTCCATCTCCTTCTGGATATTGTTCACGACGACGAGGTGCCGCGGGTCGTCCACGATCTCGAGGATGAAACGGTCGCGCAGGCTCAGCCGGTACAGGAAATCGGCCTTGGAGAAGAGCGAGTACTTCACGTTCCGCATCGTGGGATCCTGCGCAAGGAGTAGCTCGATGACCTCCTTCTTCGCGTCGCCGACCACGAGGAGATCCACCTTGCTCTGCGTCCCGACGAAGCTCCCAGCAAGCTCGAGGAACTTAAGACCCGGCAGGCTCTTGAGCGATGTGACCGTGGCGCTCTCCCCTCCACGCACCTCCTTCTGGAACATGGTCTTCAGCTCCTGGTAGAAAATGAACTCCATATCGGTCTTGTAGTACTTCTTGCGGTTCTTGTGCCTCGCGCGCACGAGGCCGATCCTCCGGAGGTTCTCGAGCTCCCTGCGGATCGAGTTGATTTGCTCGCTCAAGAGACGTGTGAGCTGGCGGATGAAATACTCCTCTTCGGGATGGAGGAGGAAGACCGAGAGAAGCTTCACTCTCGTCTGGGAACTGAACAGTGCTTTGAGCGTGGCTGGAACCATGAAGGAGGATTGACTGGCAGCGCTTGCTGCCTGTTCACAAATGTTACTCACATGCCCCAAAGAAGAGCAAGAAAGTTGAACATAGCTATGTTCACATATATTGATCACTAAATTATGGCTTACTATAAACATAATTCTGTAATTTCGAACAACATACTTCGACAATTTTGTATAACTAATTTATACAGCGCATTTTCTTACTTCATGTCGTAGTTATATAACTACTACCACTCGGACAGGAAAGAATCAGGAACTAAGTATCAAATCCCAAACAAGTTCCAAGAGCCAAGTTCAAAAAAAGAGTAATCCAGAAGTAAGTAATCACTGAACCCTGCATTGAAAACTAAACTTCCCCATCGGGAATGGGGGTGAATTGATTGGGAGCGGGTATCATACCCGCGGTCGGCGAGACTGTGCTGTGGTCAGCTAACGCAGGTAGATACCTGCTCCCGTGAGTGAAAGTGATTCGTGAGACCGAAGGAATCAAAGATACAGACTCAGTGAGCGGTTACATTTAGGAAATTGCTGCAACCGGATTTTCATGGTACAATAGAGAGAAAAATGCTGCCTAAAAATAAACAACGCTTCAGCGGGCTCTTCACTGTCACTCTCATTCTGTTGGCTGCAGGTCTCTGGTCCGGTTTTTTCGTGCCAATGGCGCTTGCACAAGCCGGGGGCGCCGGTACCGCAGTGAGAGGCTCACTCTCCGATGATCTGGTCCAATGGATGAGCAAACTCGCGGCGATCAATACCTTCATGCATATCCTGCTCCTCATCATCCTCGATTTCCTCGGCTATTTCCTGAGGGCGGATTTCTTCACGAACCCGAAGATGATGGAGGCGCTCAACAACATCTGGGTGCTCTCCAGAGACATCATGAACATCATCTTCGCGCTGATGCTCATCGGCGTCGCCTTTTACACGATCATCACGGGGAACAGCAAGTACATCAAGGAAAAGATCACCCAGTTCGTCATCGCCGTGATCCTCGTGAATTTCTCGTGGTTCTTCCCGCGAGTGATCATTGACGTCGCGAACATCCTCACGGGAACGGTCTATGCGGTTCCGCAGATGCTACCGAACTTCACGTGCCAGAGAATCCAAGGCAATCCTCCTATGGCCGGACCATGCAAAGTCATCATCAATAAAATGATCTTTGGATCAGAGGCCGAACAAGCTGAATGGAAACTGGACGTGACAAAAGGAAATTGTTCGATGGTGCCTGACGAGGACTGCCCATGCACCGTCGGCATCGGGTGTTATCGATTGGAAGAGTACGAAGCCGCGAAAAACAAGATGGAAGCGGCACACGCGATGATCAACGGTCTCGCCGTGAGCTTCGCGAACATCACGCAGCTTCCGAAAATACCGGCTGGCACTCTTCCAAGCGGCCCGATCACGTCAGTACAGGCAGCGACGACGACCTTCCAGATACTCATGAACGTCATGTTCGCATTCATCATGCAGCTCGCGATCGTTCTTCCGCTCCTCGGGATGGCCGTAGGGTTCCTGATACGCATTCTCGTCATCTGGCTTACCACCGCCTTCATGCCGTTCTCGTTCCTCGGCTACGTAATCACCGGGAAACTCGGGACGAACGTCTTTGGCTTCGAGGTAGACATCTGGCAGGAATTCATCAACGCGGCCTTCCTCCCCGCTGTCGTAGGAATCCCCATCGTCATCGGATTCATCCTCCTCTCCACAAGCGCATCAATACCCGCTCCTCAGGGAGGAACGGACCTGACAATCCCGATCTTGAGCGGTGTTGCGACATGGTGGCAGATGATCTGGATGATCGCGGCGGTCATGATCATGTGGAAAGGGTCTTTCGCTGCGCTCTCGAAGAGCAAGCTCGTCGGCGGGATCACCGACAAAATCAAGGGCTTCGGCGAGTGGGTCGGAAAAGGAGCGATGCAGATTCCCCTCATCACGCCGCTCCCGATGGCGGGCGGCATGACAGCAGGTCAAGCGTTACGCAGAGCTGGCGCCGAATTGGGTGCTTTCGGCGATGTCGGATGGGGACGCGCCAGCAACCGCGACGAAGCAGTCAGGAGGCGCATGGGTGGCAACATGGCCGAAGCCGATGCTCTCGCAAACACCCTCCATGGGGATGCAATGAAGACAAGAAACATCATAGATGCTATGGATAACCTGAAGACAATTCCAATAGGAGACATTTCCCGACGGAAAACACAGTTTGAAAAAATTCACATGCAATTGGGGTGGGCAGCGGGAGCGAAATCCGGCGCTGATACGCTCGACATGGTGCGCGAAATTGCGTACAACAACCGTGCGCCCGCCGCCCTCCGCGACATGCAGATACGGAGCCGGATCGAAGAGGAACTGAGGAAGGAACACGGTACCGCTCCCGCTGCCCCGAAACCGAAGTAACCCATACAAACAAACGAAAAAAATCAGTGTAACCCTCCTCCATGGACACCAACATCAAATCCGAACTGGCGAAAGGGTCACCCGAGGCACTCTCGGGGTGGGAGCAGCGTCTTTCTGCGCTCGAGAAGTTCGTACCGCCGGACCACCCGCGCTACCTCGAGTACGAGAAGATGGCCGCGAAGGCAAAATCGGTGCTCAATCAGGCGCTCATTGCATCGCAAACGGCGCAGGGATGGCCGATTATCCAGAGCACGATGGAGAAGCTCACCG
>JBBAAJ010000143.1:0-3347 GCA_041658365.1 Candidatus Peribacteraceae bacterium
GAGAGGGAGGGCCGTCTTCGTCCCTCGCTGCGCTCGGGACTACGCCGCGCCTGGAGTAGAGGGAAATCTCGGCGTAGCTGCAAGCGAAGCCGGATGGCGGAGAGGGAGGGATTCGAACCCTCGAGGCCTTACGGCCTGCCACGTTAGCAGTGTGGTGCCTTCAACCACTCGGCCACCTCTCCGTGTGTAGCAGTATACCGCCAGCGCTCGTCTGAGCTACAGTCCTTTTTTGTTCTCCATCTTCATCGCCTCGAGGAGGACGGGATAGGTGACGATTTCACTGCTCAAGCCATAGACAGTGGTGACGGGCAGGACGTTCCCATTCCGCGCGTAGGTGATAGCGATGATCGAGAGGACGACGTCGGACACGATGATGCATCCCATGCTCCGGTAACGGTCCGTTCGCCGGAGCATTGTGTCTCCGTTCGCATGCGCGTGGATGCCATACGACGTCTCCTCGATACTCCCGTGCTTAAACAGCCGGAAGAACGTCCCGAGTTTGCCGAAGGTAATACGATCGCCCTTCGTTTCCTTCGAGAGCACCATCCACGACCGGTTGGGCGTCGCCGCATCGTACGTCCTCCCGATGTACCGGACCGTGCGGCGTTGCCCGGTGACGACGGGGAAGGCGACGTAGCCGCCGTCCCGATGCATCAGGTAGCCCATGTTCTCTTTCGTATCGACGACGAAGTCGTCTCCGGGCTGTGCCTGCCACTCCTCGAGGGGGGTAGGGGGGACCTCCTGTGGGAGGAGGGTTCCCTGCGCAGAGGCTGTGAGTGGCATCACGGCACTCAGGAGCACAACACAGGAAAGGAGCCGAAAGAAGCGTTGAAGGGAGAACGGCAAAGTAGCATATTCTAAGTATAAATTCCGATTTGTCAATATCCTATATTCCTCGGTAGCATGCTGCTCTACTGAAGCCCGCTCATCTTTCCAAAGCCATGCACGTTGGAATCATCACCTACGATTTCTTGCCTCCCATCGGGGGACTCGGGTCCGTGGCGTTGCATCAGGTGCAGGTATTGAAGAAGGCGTTCCCGCAGAATCGTTACACGGTGTTTTCCCCGAGCGCCGGTGCGGACGATCGGGTGTCCATTCTCGCCTCGATGCGATGGAAGAAGAGGGGAGGCTGCCCGCTCTTCTCGCTCCTCCTCGCGTTCAGGATCGAAGGACTCATCCGGCGTTACGGTCTCGGCCTTCTCCATGTGCACGCGGGATCGGGAGGGGTGTTCCTCTTTAAGAAGCCCTCCCGGCCGGTCGTGGTCACGGCGCACCACAGCTACCTGCAGGAAGCGGAGCTCGTCTATGCCCGGCATCCTGTCCGGAGGTTGTGGAAGCTGTGGATGGCCTTCCTCGAAAAACGGACCTATACGTTCGCCGACCGAATCATCTGTGTCTCTCAGGACACCGCGGATGTCGTGGTGCATCGGATGAACATCCCGCAGGAGAAGGTGACGGTGATCGAGAACGGCATCCATCGGGCCTCCGGGCTTCCACAGGAAGAGCAGGGTCCGCTCCTCGTGCTGTATGTTGGGAGGCTGGAGGAACGGAAGGGGATCTGGGTGCTCCTCAAGGCGTTTGAAGAGGTGCGAAAGAAAGTTCCAGATGCGCGCTTGCGCCTGGCGGGGGAGAATCTCCTCGGGAGCGCATTGCGCCAGTACATCGGAGCGCAGGGCCTCGGTGGCGCGGTATCGGTGATGGGATACCTCCACTCGCCGATGCTGAGGCGCGAGATGCTGCGTGCAGCCGTGCTCGTTGTTCCGTCGCTCGTCGAAGGGTTCGGTCTCATCGCCGCGGAAGCGATGCTCCTCGGGACGTGCGTCATCGTGAGCGATTGCCCGGGGCTGAGGAGCATCGTCACGCACGGGAAAACGGGACTCGTGTTCCGTTCGCAGGATCCGCACGATTGTGCGGCGTGCATCGTGCGTGCGCTCTCGGACCGCGAGCTCAGAATGACACTCGGGGCGGAGGCGCAGAGGGAGGCGATGGAGCGATTCTCGCTCGAGGCAAGGGTAGAAGACTTACAAAGGGTTTTCGACGTCGTCGTGCAGCGGAAACAGAAGAACAAATAATGTGTACAACAATTTTGCACGTATGCACCACGTCCCTGTTCTCCTCGAAGCCTGTATCAGCCTCCTTGCTCCTTCACGGGGCGATCGGATGCTGGACGTGACGGTCGGACTCGGCGGCCACGCAAAAGCTCTCCTCACTGCCGCGGAAAGTACGATGCTCGTCGCCATGGATGCGGACGGAGAGAATCTCTCGGCCGCACACCGGGAACTGCAATCCTTCGGAGAACGGGTGATATTGCTCCATGGGAACTTTCGTTCTCTCCCTCACTGCCTTCCAGCGGACAATAGATCATTCGATATCATCCTCGCGGATTTGGGGCTGAGCTCTCCGCACGTTGATGATCCTTCGCGCGGTTTCACGTTCAGGGAGGATGCGCCGCTCGACATGCGTTATGACCGGTCGGATGGGATGACGGCGGCGATGCTCCTCGCGTCCGTCGATCATCGCCGCCTCACAACACTCTTCAGGGAAAATGCGCAGCTCAAGCGCGCCACGAAACTCGCGGACGAGATCATCGCGCGACGGCGTGACCGTCCCGTCCGTACGAGCCGCGATCTCCGTGAAGTCATCGCCGCCGTCTACGGCTACCGTGCGGAGTCCGTGTTTTCGCAGGTATTTCAGGCGCTGCGGATCGAGGTGAACGACGAGCGCTGGGCGCTCGATCATCTCCTCGCTGCGGTTCCGGCGCTCCTCGAGCCTGGCGGGCGGTGCGCGATCATCAGCTACCACTCGCTCGAGGATCGTTCGGTGAAGCAAGCCTTCAGAACACTGACGGAAGCACATCGGGATCCCGTGACCGGAGCAGCGACCGGCGGTGCGCTTTTTGAGCTTCTCACGAAACGACCCGTCAGGCCCGGTGTGGCGGAGGCGGCATCGAATCCGCGTTCGCGTTCGGCGCGCTTGCGTGCAATCCGGAAAAAGGAGTTGTATACTGACTTCCGCTCTCTCGTATGACGGGTTTCATTCCAGTGGTGTCTCTTCCGGCTGTGACCATGGTGCCGCGGCGTCATTCGCTCGGTCGCATGATGTCGAGCAGCACGGTGCTGCTCCTCTTCGTCATCGGCGCGCTGATCATCGTCCTCGCGCTCATCATTCTCTTTCACCATAACCTCAACGCCACGAAGGGGTACAAGCTGCGTTCCCTGGAACGCGAGCGTACGGAACTGCTCCTCCAGCAGGAGGTGCTCAACATGCAGATCGCGAAGTCGCAGTCGCTTGCGGCCCTCCAGAACGACCGGCAGATTCTGGGGATGCAGAAACCGGCGAAGCCGAAG
>JBBAAJ010000144.1:0-3345 GCA_041658365.1 Candidatus Peribacteraceae bacterium
AGCACCTTCTCCCGTGCGTCGAACTCCTCCTCTGTAATTCGCCCCGTCTCCAACATCAGGTAGAGCTCGCTCAAATCGGCTTTGATCGTCTCGGCTCCGTTGGCGAGTTCTTCCTGTGCAACTTTGTCCACTTCACGGGCGACCCAGAGGATTCCACGAAGGGGAGAGAGCAGGATGTCGTCGAGGAGGAACATTACTTACTCCGGTCCAGTTTCGTTCACAGGCTGAGGTCGAGTTCGACGAAGTTATGGGGCGCCCAGGGCCCGTTGTAGTCGAAAGAAAAGTTGTTGTCGAAAAGCTTGGCCGCCTCGAAGATCGCGGTTTCGAATTTCGGCAGAGCTCCCCGCTTCACAAGGCACGCGAGGTTCATCACCTCTTTCTCGACGCGGGTCGGGTTCCGCTTGATTTCGGAACAGCGCGCCGACAGGATTTCCTCAACCTTCTCGGTGTGAAGCTCCCGGTCTTCCTTGAGGAGACGGTCAAACAGGCGGCCGACCTCGATCTTGTCCGCCTGCGTCGGCTCGCGGTACTTGCCGAGAAAACGGTCCCGGGCGGTCCGCAGTTCGGTGTGTTCGTTGACAAAGTACTCGAAGATGTTCGGAACGTCCCAAACCACCCGCAACCCCATCTCCACCGCGCCGTCGACACGACGGAGCTCACGGGCAAACTCCTCGTGGTTCTTCGCCAATATCCTGCGAATCGCTTTCGGGCCATCGGCAATGATGCCGAAGGACATCGGAAGAACGGTGCTTTCTTCCATGAGTTTCTTGAGTACTCCTTGGTGATGCGCGAGGTTACGACGCTCCGGCCGTATCTTTTCGTCGGGGACCTCGCTGACCAAAGCGGCAATGTGACCGTCAGCGATCGCGAAAACCTTGCCGTCGAAAAGTCCGACGGCGCCTTGGGTCTGCACGTCCGGGCCGGCGGCGATGGCGTAAAGGTACAGCCCCTCTTTTGCAGGTTCTTCTCCGGCCATTTCAGCCCCCCTGATTACGCGGAGTTTCCCCATCCGGCACCCTTTCGAATTCGAGCTTCCCATTCGCGACGCAGGCGATTGCGATTTCCACAAGCCCTTGCACGCGAAATGCGGTCGTGTCCAGTCCTCCCGATAGGAGACGAGTCGCAATCTCCTCGGGGCTGCACCCGAGATCATGGAGCTTCATTATGGTCCCAAGCACCGCTTGGGCCGATGTCGGAGGAGTACTTTCCATTATTGCACCTCCATCACTCTATGATCCCTCTCCGCCAGGCTGGATGAATCCGTGAAGCTGAGACTTTTCGTTTGCGCCGGGCAACGTTGCACCGCTGATCCCGACAATCTTGAGCTTGCCCTCCTGGGCTTCGATCTCGAGAATTGCGCCACAGGCAAGGCATTTTACGGGGCCTGAATAATCGTCATATGCCTCGTCCAGGTCCACCTTGTGCCCGCAGGAAAGGCAATTAACTCTCATCTTACAGCCTCCTGTTTTCCGCGGATTTCCCGCGGGTTTGCCCGGCCAGCCACAACCGGTACTCTCCTCTCCAGTCGCGTTTTGCCTCCTCGGAGGAAATCCGCCCCTGGTCGAGCCGTATCATCGCTGCGCCAGCCGCCGTAAGACACGAACGGAAGCTTTTCGCGTGCCGCATGGTGCGTATGTGCGCACAACCCTGAAGGCTCAACATATCTTCTTGCTCCTAGTACTTGATCTGGAATCCCGCGAGAGCCTGGCGGGGTTCTTCTTCCGGCTCGCTCCCCGATTCCATGAAAACTTTTTGGTCTCCTTCGCTCAGCCTCTCCAGCAACACCTTTTTTTCCGCTCCGATTTCACGGAAGCGTGCGTCAATCTGATGGATCCGCTGCATGGCGCTCTTCCTCTCCATCCCTCGCCGCGCTTTCTCCATTTCCAGCACGCTGATCCTCATGAACGCGCGGTATGGCTGCGAGATCTGGTCAACCCTGCCGGAATTCGTGTGGATATCCTTCACGGTGCGCTGCGGGATGGCCATGGAATCACCTCTTTCCCTTGACTGGGTGGGGATCCTGTTTGCCCGAGGACGTGATCTGGCGTCCGCAGACCTCAAGCATTACTTCATTGATCTTCTGCGGCATGAGTGATTCCCCGCCGCGGCTGACCTTCGCCGTCTCGAGGTTCAGCACGTCCCGGCAAACCCAGTTGAAAACGGGATCTTCCAGCCGCGCGTGCGCATTCCGGCTGGCGAGGACCTTGGCAATGGCGATCGAGGCCCGGATCGTGGGGCGGTGGTTGTTGACGCCGACGCCTCGCAGCTCCCTGATGATGTCCACGATGGTTTCCGCATCCTCCCTGGAAAGTCCGGACTTCGCCATGGCAATCCCGACCTCCGTCTCACGGTCGTAGTGTTCCAGTTTGATCGTAATCAACCGGTCCATGAGCGCGTCCTGGGTCTTGTGAGTACCCGCATACTCCTCCGGATTGGAGGTGAAGATGGCGCAGAACTTGGGGTGGACACCCAAATACCCCTCTCCCGTTTTGCGGAGCTCGGGCAAGTTGAGTATTTTCTCCGCCAGAACGCTCAAGAGGACGTTGTTGGCCTCCGGTCTTGAGCGGGTGAATTCATCGTAAATGAGGGTGTAGCCCTTTTCGCACGCTGTGGTGAGGCGGTTGTCCACCCAGACGGTGTTCATTTCCTCTTCGGTTTTCAGAACGGAATGGATATAGTTGTCCACCAACCTGCGCTTGCGATATCCCGCGTCGCGCCCCACCAGGTCGGAGCTGCCGAACTCGTCGTCCCCGTGGATCAGCGCCACCGGTCGACCCAGTTTTGCGGCAACGTGCATGGCCAATGTCGTTTTGCCCACCCCCGCGGGACCGGAAAAGTGAACGGCGTATCCCACGGAGAGGTACGTCAGCGCGCGCTCGGTCACATCCTCGACGAACGGGGTCGAGATGAAGCCCTCGCTGGGCGAAGGCCGAACGTTGTCGCTCTCCGTCTGGACCCTGATCGTTGTCGATGACGCGGCAGCAAGATTGCGTTTGCTCATGTCCAAAGACTCCCTTCCGACTCTCGCATGGTTACGACCACAGGATCGGGCGACCGGGATCACCCACGGTGCTTCTTCCGGCGTTTGCCGTCACCCCGCGGCCCCGGCACCCCCCTGGCGGGCTGTGCAGCAGCCTCCGTGGGTGTGGCCTCCGCCGCTTCCGCCTCCGGAAAACCGTGTTCAATCCTGGCAGCCCCGATGCGGCAGGAATTGAGTTCCAACGAGCTCATTCCCCCCCACGCGCGGCGGGCGCCCGCGAGGTCGCCGGCGAAGCCCTTGAGCAGTCCGGAGACCTTGTCCTCGATCCCGGTGGCAAAGTCCCGCAGCGCCTTCTTCTGGCACAT
>JBBAAJ010000145.1:0-3303 GCA_041658365.1 Candidatus Peribacteraceae bacterium
ACCGGTATTTGCCCGTGAGAAACCCGCTGGCCAGCGGGAAGTAGGGGATCACGCCCAATCCCTTTTCCCGGCAGAGGGGTTCGAGCTCCGCTTCATACTCGGCACGATCGTAAAGGTTGTATAAAGGCTGAAGGCTCTGGTATGCGGGATATCCGTGTTGCCTGGTCACCTGCAACGCCTGGGACAGCCGCTCCGCGCCGTAGTTCGAAGCGCCGATCGCCCTTACTTTTCCGTCCCTGGTCAATTGCGCAAAGGCTTCCAGTGTCTCCTCCAACGGCGTCTCCGGATCGTCGGCGTGGGCCTGATACAGATCGATGTAATCCGTCTGCAGCCGCTTTAGCGAATCTTCCGCCGCGCGCAGGATATAAGGTTTCGAGAGCCCCTTCTTGTCCGGGCCCATCTCCTTTCCGACCTTGGTGGCGACAAGGACCTTCTTCCGGTTCTCGCCCCGCTTCAGCCATTTGCCGAGAACGGTCTCGGATTCGCCGCCCTTGTGACCCGGGACCCACACGGAGTAGACGTCCGCCGTGTCGATCAAGTCGCCGCCGGCGGCCGTGAACGCGTCCAACAGCCTGAAGGACGTCGGTTCATCCGCGGTCCATCCGAAGACGTTGCCCCCCAGCGCCAGCTTCGCCACCTCCAGCCCGGAATTTCCCAGCTTGCGTTTCTTCATAGTGCCCTCCGGATATTCGGATGCGGTGGCTCTCCCGACGATTCCTCCATGCGCCACCATGATGGCACCGTGCTCCGTGAAGGCGAGAGGGAAAACGGTCGGCCCCCCTCCTCCAGTTCATGGAACCGAGGGTCATCACGGAAAACACGATGCGAAGAGGGTTTTCTCCTGACGTCCTGCCGTGAGCTGATCGTCGGCGGCCAAGGGGGTCCACTGAAGGAATTCCTGTCAACCATTCCAGCTCCGGATCGCATTGAGGGATGTCTTGCCGCCGATCTGGCGGCGCTTCCTGGTCCCCGGCGCGATTACCCTCCACGGCCTCCATCGAGTGATCCAGGAGGTCATGGGATGGGAGAACTATCATCTCCACCTCTTCCGGTTCGGAAAGAAGGAGTACGGGATTCCCGATCCCGACTACCCCACGGAGATGCGAAACGAACGGGGCAGGCGCCTGCGCGAATTTCTCCGCGATGAGGGGGAGGTGTTCGGTTACGAGTACGACTTCGGCGACAGTTGGGAGCATGACCTCGTCGTCGAGCGAATCGTTATCGGCGCGGAGGTTCCGGACGCCACGTACCTGGAAGGGGAGAGGGTCTGCACCTTTCGGTGTCGCATGACGAACTTTGAGAATGTCCTTCAGGGCCTTGGTTCCGGCGACAGGTTCGGTTTTTCCGCAATACCGGGCACGGCTCGAAAATAATATCGCCTGCCTTGCTTCCCCTTGGTCAAATATCCTCGTTCGACAAGATCATATAAATCCGCTCTCGCAGTGGCCCGGACGATGTTGTGGGAATTCTTGTGGGATTCGATGGTATATACCGCGTCCGGATGTTTCAGGGCGTGTTGGAGGAGGGCCAGTTGTCGATAATTCAGGTCGGGGATTTTTCGTAGCAGCGTGATCGCCTTCCGCATCTCTTTCTGTTTGCGGGCCAGATAGTGATGCAACTCCTCCAACGCCAGGTGGATCGCCTTCAAATGGTAAACAAGGAAATAGGTGGCGTCGCGGTCTTCGTGCTCGGCGTATAGATATGCCCTTCCGTATTGCCTGACCGATTTCAATATGATTCTCGAAATGCTGAGGTACTCGAACAGCCAGTAGTTATGCGCCAACATATACCAGTAGAAGACCGCTCTGGCGGTTCTCCCATTGCCATCCACATACGGATGTTCATAGGCAAACCAGAAATGGAGCAGAATGGCCCGAATCACCGGATGAACAAATGGTTCGGTACCCTTGTCGTTTGCGAACGCCAGGAACTTTTCCATCCGCTGGGGAAGTTCCCGAGCTGGCGGTGGCACATGCAATGTTTGTCCGTCGGTCTCGTCCACCACGATGATTGAATCCTTCTCGGTCCGGAATCGACCTGCCGCGGATGGATCGTCCAATGTTCCTTCCGTCAACGATCCGTGGAGTGCATGGAGGATTTCTATCGAGAGTGGTTGGCCAAGGAATGACTTGATCTTCCGGATCGTGTGATAGTTGTTCAGAATCATCTTTTCCGCTTTGTTCTTCGGTGGCCGTCCCTCGCGCAACATTTCCTTGGCCACCTTCCGTGTGGTCGCCGCCCCTTCGATCTGGCTGGAAGCGATAGCCTCCTCCATCAGGGAGCTGATCAGGTAACGCTCTCTGGCCTCGGAGGAGAGTTCCGGGTTGTCCACGAGGATGCTGCCGCCGGCGTTCCGGTCGATGAAGTGCAGTTCTTTGAGCACCGGGTCGGGGAGCCAGAATCCGAACGGCCTCCCTTGGGTATCAAGCAGCGGAATCGATTTGATGTTCGGCATGCGGGACAATTTGACCAGGCACCAAAGTTCCTCCGGGGATATCGACGCGGGAACTTTCAGGTACTTGGCCTTTTCCCAATGGAGATAATCGAGATTGGTCTTTTCGACGTATTGCCGCGCTTCCCGGGAGGTCAACAGGGAAAGCAGTTTTTCCGGATTTCGTGCAAGGATTTCGCGCCAGTCGGGTGCGGGCTCGGGAATTTTCACATTTCACCTCACCGGATTCCAATGGATGATGGTGCGGTTCTCTATAATGTCAACGAAATGTCAATATGCGTCAAATTGACGTTTCGTTGGATTCATGATCATTCAAATGTCAATTAATGTCAAGTTGACATTTAGCGGTGGGGAGAGGGGGAGCGGGCAGAAAGAGGGTATAACCCTGGTTGCGCCTGGGTTGCGGTTGCCACCGTAGCCCCTTTTCGTTCCGGGTGTACGGGGGGTGCAATTTTCCCTCTGTCAGCGAACCGGTCACATTTTGTGACAACCTCTGCTCATTTCCGATTTCGCATTGGTTGGAGTGAGGACCGGATGTTATGCACTCGCCCGATTCAGCAGTTCGATACGAGAATCCGAAACCCCCGGTCATCCAGGTATTTCTTGACGAATTCGCCTCGCGTGCGGCCCGCCAGGTCCTTTTCCGACCGGTATTTGCCCGTGAGAAACCCGGCGCCCAGCGGGAAGTAGGGGATCACGCCCAATCCCTTTTCCCGGCAGAGGGGTTCGAGCTCCGCTTCATACTCGGCACGATCGTACAGATTGTATAAAGGCTGAAGGCTCTGGTATGCGGGATATCCGTGTTGCCTGGTCACCTGCAACGCCTGGGACAGCCGCCCCGCTTCAGCCAT
>JBBAAJ010000146.1:0-3302 GCA_041658365.1 Candidatus Peribacteraceae bacterium
AGAAAAAACCGGCTCGCTAAAGATGCGGGCAAGCTCCTGCAACTGGCGGGCGCGGATATGACGGCAGAGCAGACACGGACTTTCCGGGTACAGGCGATTGATGACCACATCCACTACGCCGATGCCGAGGCGCTGCAATTCCCGGATCAGATCCAGCGTCTCCTCAGTGCTCATGGCCTCGGCTAACATTACGGGGACGAACCGGCACCGCTTATGATCCTTGAGGAGTTTTCCCATCTGCTTGACGGAAGCAGCAAGTCCTTCGATGAAGTGATCGAGGTCATCCCGCTGATAGGACCCCCGGAAGAGCTTCTTCATATAACGGTGTTTGGCCAAGAGGGCGTCGAGGGTCTCCAGCCATTTCCGGATCAGGTCGGGCATCCCCATGAGGCGCAGGGTGTGCCCCGTCGGCGCCGTGTCCATGACAATCCCGTCATAGGTCCCTTCCTTGACCCAGCGACTGATCTCCAGGAAGGCCATGAGTTCATCCATCCCCGGCAGAGAAAGCTCTAAAAAACGGTTAATGTCCTCCTCGTCCAGGAAGGTCCCCCGGGAGGCGATTTCCATTAGTCGCTGCCGGTTCTTCTCTTTGAAGTCCAGAAGGTATGCCTGGGCGTCTAATTCCAGGACCTTCAGATTGGGCGGCGGATTGGCCCCGGCGAAGCTGTCCTGAAGGGAATGGGCCGGATCGGTGGAAACCAGCAGCATGGATCTGTCGGGATGCCGTAGGGCGAGATCCAACGCCGTCGCCGCGGCGGCCGTGGTTTTTCCCACCCCGCCCTTGCCGCCGAAGAGCAGGAGCTGTAGCTTCGCATCGGATAAAAAAACCGGCGATTTCCCGTCTTTTTTCATGAATCCGCCCGTCTTTTGGGACGCCTTTTCAGTGCAACGCCCCCTTCCTCGTCTTGATCTTCCTCCCCGCCGGCGGTCCTCTCTTTTATGGCGTCGAGACGGTCAAGGAGGGCCTTTTCGGCAGCGTCAAATTCCTCTTCCGTCATCTGTCCCGTTTCCAGCATCATGTAAAGTTCGCTGAGCTTGGCCGTGATGGCATCCGCCTCGTTGGCCTTTTCTTCCTCAACGGCATGATGGATCTCCCGAAAGATCCAGAGGATAGGGGAAAGGAGGATGTCATCGATCAGGAACATCTATCTACTCCGTATGCGTCCGGACACCCGAATGGCCCTGTCTGTAAAGGGTCATCAGGTGAGGAGATCCACGTCCACGAAGTGGTGTGGCGCCCAAGGGCCATTGAAATCGAAGGCAAAATTATTGTCGAATCCGCGTGCCGCCTCGAATATGGCCGCCTCGAAATCCTTATCCACCGCCTCCCGCGCTACCAGGCAGGCCAAGCTCATGACCTCTCGTTCGTTCCGGGGGGCGTTCCTCTTGATTTCAAAACAGCAGGGAGACAGGATCGCCTCCACACTATCCGTGTGTTCCTCCCGGTCCTCTTGGAGGACCCGGTCGAAGAGTCGCCCGACTTCGATCTTGTCTTCCTGGGTAGGAACACGATTTCTCCCTAAGAACTGGTCCCTCGCCGCCCGGAGCTTTGCATGGGTGTTGACGAAATATTCAAAGATATTAGGGACGTCCCATGCAACCCGCAACCCCATCTCCACCTTGCCCGCCACCCGCTGCAGTTGCGTAGCCAGGATGTCGTGGTTCCGGGTCAGGATCTCCTGGACCGCCTTGGGGCCCTCGGCAATGATGCCGAAGGACATGGGGAGCACCGCCAGGGTCTCTTGCATCAGGCCTTTGAACACAGCCTGCTGGGCGGCCAGGTGGCGGCGCTCCGGGCGGATCTTGTCATTGGGCACGTCGCTCACCACCGCAGCCACCTTGCCCTTGGTGATGGTGTAAACCGGTTTCCCTTCCAGGCCCTTGAAGGCATAAACCTGCGCTCCAGGGCCGGGCACCACCGCGTATATGTATCTGCCGCTTTTCGCTAACTGGGCCATATCTCAATCCTTCATGGTCTTTGATTGGGAGGTGGGTGCCTGAGATCCACCCCCTGGCCGCTTTCGTCCCGGCCGGCCAAGTCCTGCCCCCGGGTTTCAGACGGCTGCGTCTTTGCCCCATACCCCCGGGCGGGGCACCAGCTTCACGAACCGGACGGTTTTGAGCCTGCCCTCTTCGGTTTTGATCTCCAGCAGGGCCGTGCATGCGAAACACTTGACCAGCCCTTCAAAGTCATCATAGGCATCGTCCAGTTCCACTTTGTGGCCGCAGGAAAGACAATTGATCTTCATTCCATATCCTCCCTTTTCATTACCGAGTCTCTTAGCCCGTAGGCGACAATGTTGAGTCGCTTGTCCAACCGGAGTAAGTACGTCTGGCAATCGAGCACTTCTTTCCGTACGGGCAATCCTAAGGCGCTTATGGTCGGATTAGGCACATAGACCTCTGCTTCAGCCTCCCACGTTCCCTTTTCGGAGTCCATCAGCACCAGCTTTGTGATGCTCACCTTCTTGGCGTCCGGCATCTTCGTCATGAAGTTGGCGACCGCATCTCTTACGTCCTCAATAGGCGGCAACTCAGGTTCTGCTTCAGGGCCGGCCGTGGAGAACACCGGTTCCGACATTTTGACTGTATCCAGGATGTTCGCCATCGCGTCGCCCTCCTGTGGTTACGGCGGTCAGACGATCCCCTGACCCTTGCAATAGTTACAATAAAAGATCCCTTCCTCCCCGGTGCCCCGGCACTTGGGGCAGGTACCGGCATCGGGGGACACCGACACCACCCCCGTGCCCCGGCAGGCCAGGCAGCTCAAATTGCCGCTGCCGTACCCGGAGCCGGAACAACTCAGACAGGTGACCACCGGTGGGTTGACCTTGATCTGGCCCCCGCCCCCGCACACGGGACATTTCGAGAAATTGCCGTAATTGGGATCAACGCCGTCGCCGCGACAGTAAGCGCAGGGCACCCGGTCCACGAACATCTTCCGCCGGGGACGCGGCCACCGTTCGGTCGAACCGATTTCCAGGACATTGATGGGATATTTCATCCTTTCCTCTGGGCGCAGCGACTGAGGCCGGTTTCCCAGGCTTCCTCCAGCCACTGCCGGCGCAGCTCCCGGTTAGCCAAGCGCATCTCCTCTCGATAGATGCTGCCGCGGTCCAGATGCTCCATGGACGCACCCGTGGTAGTCCGGCAGGAGCGGAGGCCCTTCAGATGCCGCATGGTCCGAATTTGTTTCGAGGTCCTGATGTTAATCATCGGCTTGTTCTCCTTTCCGGCCACCGCCTTAATACCTGACCTTGAACCCCCCGTTGCTCCGCCGCGGCCCGGGCTGGGGCTGAGGG
>JBBAAJ010000147.1:0-3281 GCA_041658365.1 Candidatus Peribacteraceae bacterium
CACATCAGCAGCGGCCGTCCCGGCCGCGGCGAATGAAGAATTGCTGCGTTGTCCATCACGCAAACACCGCGGCTTGGAAAGCCGCTGCTGTTATGTTGTTTATCGCAAGTAATGGCATTAATCAGAGTTTCCTTAGCTGTTAGGTTTTAGCTTTTAGGTTCTAGGTTTTAGGGGCAGAAGCACTTTCTAAAACCTAACACCTAACACCTAACACCTTTTTCTATAACCTATCACCTATAACCTATCACCTGTTTCATGCGTGTCGTACTCATCGATAACCGCGACTCGTTCACTTACAACCTGGAACAGCAAATCCGCTCGCTTGGGGCGGACTGCATCGTTGTGCCGAGTCACGCCACGAGCCTCCGGGAGATCAAGCGGCTCCGCCCGCAGCGCATCGTGATCTCGCCGGGCCCCGGCCGACCGGAGGAGAGCGGGGTGTCGCTCGTGGTGCTCCCGGCGTTCCTCGGCCGCGTGCCGATCCTCGGCGTGTGTCTCGGCCATCAGTGCATCGGGACGGTATTCGGAGGGGAGAGACGCTCCGTGATCCATGCGCCGACGGTCATGCATGGGAAGACCAGCCTGATTTACCACTCTGGCGAAGGGCTTATGACAGGGCTCAAGTCGCCCTTTCGTGCTGCCCGCTATCATTCGCTGATACTGAAAGATGTTCCCCCGAAATTTAAACTTATGTGCTGGACGGGGAGCCAAACCAAACCGGATCTCATAATGGGCATCCGTCATGAATCCGAACCGCTTTTCGGCGTGCAATTTCACCCGGAATCGTTTCTCACGGAGAATGGCGATACATTGATGCGGAATTTTTTGGAAGGAAGATGGTGACCTCTTATCAATGTCTCTATTTGTTGTCACATACAAGTGTTAAATTGCTAAATGGTTAAATTGTTCGCAAGCGAAACGCAGGATTCTTGCATGCAAACAATTTAGCAATTTAACAATTTAGCAATTACACGGGAAGTCATAGACCCAATGAAAATCACTGAACTTCTTTTACCGGGTTTTGATCCCCTGCAGTTCCTCTGCAAGCTCGGGGCGGCTGCCAGGGAGCCGGTACTTGTACGGTCCGGGCGATGGGTTGTCCTTGCGTGGGATCCGGCGGAGCGCATCACGTGGCGGCGTGAAGCGGAGTGGGAGAAACTCGAAGCTTTTCTCCGCCGACGCCGCACGAGGGACAGGAGCGGCCTGCCGTTCATCGGCGGCATGATCGGGTACTGTAGCTACGATCTCGGTTACGCACTCCACGGTATCGCGCCGTCCGCGCGGGACGAGCTGAAGCTTCCGCTCCTCTCGCTCGGCGTGTATGACCGCGCTCTGTGTTGGGACGGGAGAAGGATCGTTGCGATTGGAGACAGAGCATTCAGGCGCGAGGTCTGCGATATCCACGCGCGTCCGCTGCCGACCGCGGTGATTCCCCCGATCGAATTCTCCCCGTCGGTTTCCCGCCGAAAGTACGGACATGCCCTGCGCAGGACTCTCCGCGCGATCCGCGACGGCTCTGTCTATCAGCTCAACTACACCTACATGCTCCGCGGCGATGCGGACTGCGATGAGCGCCAGTTATTCGCATTACTGGCACGACGCCATCCTTCCCCATGCATGTCGTACCTTGAGACGCCGGAAACCTCCCTCCTCTCGCTGTCGCCGGAGGAGTTCATTTCCTTGCAGGGGCGCCGTCTTCGCACGTGCCCGATCAAGGGGACGCGCCCGCGGGGCACGACACCGGAGGAAGACAGACAGCAGAGGGCTGCACTCCTCGCAAGCGGGAAGGAGCAGGCAGAACTCAATATGATCACCGATCTCCTCCGTAATGACCTCGGACGCATCGCGCGTCCCGGCAGCGTCCGGGTACGAGAGCGCCGTCTCGTGCAGCAGCTTCCTTCCGTTTGGCACACCTACTCGGTGATCGATGCGGAGCTTGCCGGCGGACGTTCCGCCGTGGATATCCTGCGCGCGATGCTGCCCGGCGGCTCGGTGACCGGCTGCCCGAAGGCGAGGGCGATGGAGCTCATTGATGATCTGGAGGGAATGCGGCGCGGGCCGTATACCGGCTCGGTGATTCTCTTGAGCGACGACGGCTCGCTCGGGAGCTCAATCATCATCCGCACTGCAATTGCGCGAAAGCGGCGGCTCTGGGTAGGGGTGGGTGGCGGTATCGTGGACGAATCGGATATTGCCTCGGAGTACGACGAGACACTTCGGAAAGCCGCCCCGTTTCTTGCGCTCAAGGACGGACAAGTACGTTTCTGGGTAGATGGTCGTCCGGCACGGCCAGATAGTCCGCTATTGAAATTTCTCGATGGGAAGAACACTCGTGCACGCGGTGTCTTCGAGACGCTCAAAGTGGATGAAGGACGAATCCTTTTTCTCAGTGAGCATCTAAAGCGCCTACAGCGCTCCGCGAAGCTCACGGGGCTCCGGCTCCCGAAGAATCTCCGCCAAATTCGCGCGTTTCTCCTTCGCGCGTCTCGCGCCTGTCCCTGGTCGCCCGCCCGGCCCGCTGGCCGTTCGCCCGCCAGAACAACACCGTCGGGTTGGGACGGGCCCGCCCGCCTCAAGGTGGTTTGTACGGACAGGCATATTCTCATCCAGAGCTCCGAGCTTACTCTCGATGCGGCGGAAGTCGGCGGTATCGCGGTCAAAATAATTCCTCTCACACGCCGCATGCCGCAGGCGAAAGCACTTCCCTACCATCGCGAAGTCGCCGCGCATGAAGTCGCGGTTCATGATGGTTTCCATGAGGCACTCCTGGTCGATCGTCAGGGTTTCGTGCGGGAGGGGGCGTATTCGAATATCTTCTGGGTGGAGAAAGGGGACATCTGGACGCCGGGGGAGGGCATGCTTCCCGGTATCACGCGCGCGGCGGTGCTCAGCATTGCCAAGCGCTTGCGGGTTCCGATGAGATTCGGCTTGCCTACCGAAAAACGTCTCGCCAGAGCAGACGAAGCTTTTCTCACGCGCACCACCGCGGGAGTGGTGCCGGTGGTGCGCATCGAAAGTCATGCAATTGGAAGCGGAAAGCCGGGTCCAGTCACCATTCGGTTGCGGAAGGCTTATACATCTCTCGTAATGACCAAACCCCAATGACCAATGTCCAACTCATGACCAAATCACAATAACCAGAACCCCGCATTGGGGATCATAGCCAAATTGTGTGGAGAAAATAATTTTGTCCAAAAGTGATTCTTACATCCACCAGAGCGGGTATCTACCCGCGGTTGAACGATAATGGCTTATTCTTGCCGACCGCAGGTAGATACCTG
>JBBAAJ010000148.1:0-3273 GCA_041658365.1 Candidatus Peribacteraceae bacterium
TCCACCCGTCTGAAAGAATTCTACTGAGCAGCAAAAGAGCAGTTACCCGCCCGGACGATTGTCCGGATCGGACGGGCAAATCGTCACCCTCCTTCGCTCGCTCTGGCGAGCTACAGACGGGCAGGCGGAAACGGTCGCGGCACGGCGGCTGCCCCAGCCCGAAGGTTTTTCAGCCGCCGCGCCAATGTTCACGGAAGTCGGTTATGATTTTGTCGCCCAGGCTCCACCATCCGATTTACTTCCTGTACATATCCGTCACGCTCTCTCCTTTCTCGATGTGGCGGATGACTTCGGCGAGGAGGGGGGCTATGGAGAGAACGGTGAGGCCGGTAAAGGCTTTGGGGTTCACTGGCATGCTGTCGGTCACGATGACTTCCTTGAATCCGGCTTTCGAGAGATTCCCGATGGCCTTGCCCGAGAAGACCGCGTGTGTCGCCGCGGCGTAGACATCCTTGTGCGCTCCGCGTTTCACGAGCGCTTCCTTCGCGGAGGCCAGCGTGCCCGCGGTGTCGATGATGTCGTCGAAGATGATGCAGGTGCGACCTTTGATGTCGCCGACGACCTCCAGAATCTCCGACTGGTGATGGGCCGCGCGGTGCTTGTGCATGATGGCGAGATCGGCGTCGAGGAGATCCGCGAGCCTCTTCGCGCGTTTCGTGCCGCCGGCGTCCGGCGCGACGACCACGGGGTCGGAAAGCTTCTTGTTCCTGAGATACTCCGCGAAGATCGGTCGGCCGTCGAGCGAGTCCACCGGGACAGAGAAGAACCCCTGGATTTGCGCGGAGTGCAGGTCGAGCGTGATCACGTGGTCCGCGCCGGACTCCTCCAGCAGGTGGGCGATGAGCTTGGCGGAGATGGGTTCCCGGGGTTCGGCCACGCGGTCCTGTCGCGCGTAGGGGAAGTGCGGGAGCACGACGTGCACCGTGTGCGCGAAGCTCAGCTTCGCGGCCTGACACATAAGGAAGAGCTCGAGGAGGTCCTCGTTCGGATTCTTCGTGCCCGTCTGGAGGATGTAGACGTCCTTCCCGCGGATGGATTCCTCGTACCGCACATACCGTTCGCCGCAGCTAAACGGCTTCAGGAGGACTTTTCCGAGAGTGGTTTTGAGTTCTTTGGCCAGAGCTTCGGCGAGTGAGCGGTGCGAGGAGCCGGAGAAGAGGTACATGGTGGAAAGCATTGTACATCTTTTTCGTTTCATCTGCATAAGCGGTGTCCGTATTGTTCAATGGCTAAATGGTTAAATTGTTAGCAAGCAACAACGTGCGTTACAGTTGGGTAACAATTTAGCAATTTAACAATTTAGCAATTCTCCGCTTGAGTCGTAGACTCATGCTTATGCACGTCCGCGCCTCCGCGGTTTCCGGCATACCGGTGGTCGATGATGAGACGCAGGAGACCCTGGGGTTTCTCCGTGAGCCGCTCATTCACCCGGATACGGGGCGCATCGAGGGATTTTTCGTCACACCCGCGTTCCCGCTCATGGACGGCGGTAAGGAGCTCTTCCTCTCCGCCCCCGATGTCCTGGGGTGGGGGATGAAAGTCCATGTCCGTTCCTCTGATCGCCTCTCTCCCCCAGGTGAGCTCATACGGCTGCAAACTCTCTTCAGTGATCAGAGGAGGTTCCTCGGTCAGCCCGTCCTCATCCACGGGACGAACCGGCGTCTCGGCGCCTGCTCGGACGTGCAGTTCGACACGCGGCATTTCATGATCGAATGGCTCTTCCCCCGTCGGCTCTTCTTCCTTCGCCAGCCCATACCGGCTTCGGATATCGTCGAGGTGACGCCCAAGGGAATCTGGGTGCGCGATCCTCTCTTGCCCGCGCGGGAGGAGACGGTGATACGAGAGGAGAAAGAACGGGGGATCGTCCTGCCGGATGTTGTTTCTGTGCCGCAGGGCAGTCAGAGAGTTCTCTAAAAAAACCCTCCCCGGGATGGAGAGGGCTTTTATGAACCGAGTTGAGGCACACTCCGCTTAGAGCAAGGTGTTCACGAAGACCACGATCACGCGCGCGAGGAGCACGACGATGATACCGATGATGACGTAGATGATCGTCTTCTTCGCGGAGTCCTTCGCGCTATCGTCACCGCCGGACATAATGAGGCGGATGCCGGCATAGACCACGTACGCCACCGCGATGATGAGGATGAAATCCAGCACCTTGGTGATGATGTTGGTGATGACCGTGACGAGGTTGGTGTCAGCGGCGAGCCCGGTGACACCTCCGGTGTTGTCAGGGAGGGCGGCGAACGCGCGTTCAACGAAGAGCGAGGGAGCAGCGAGTAGAGCGGTCAGGCGTGAAACGAGATGCTTCATGGGAAAGAAGAGGGAGGATAGCTCGTATTATCCACGCCTCGTTCCCCCGTTGCAAGAGGAGAATCAGAAGAAGCCATTCACGAACATCACGATCACGCGCGCGAGGAGGACGACGATGATACCGATGATGACGTAGATGATCGTCTTCTTGGCGGATTCCTTCGCGCTCTCGTCACCGCCGGACATGATAAGGCGGATGCCGGCGTAAATCACGTACGCCACCGCGATGATGAGAACGAAGTCGAGGATCGTCGTGATGATTTTGACAATGATCGTCACGATATTGGTCTCACCGGAGAGACCGTACATTGTGGCCGGGTTCGCAAGCGCCGCGAAGGTGTGTCCGATGGAGAGGGTGGAAGCAGCGATTACGGCAGAGCAGCGTGATATGAAATGTTTCATGGAACGGTTGGAAAATTCGGGGGATGGCTGGTTTCCCTGTTCCGGGACTTCAGTCGTTATGAACGAGCCCGGTGGCGATGATGAGGAAGGCCGGGAGGGTGAACCAGATGTCCTGATTGAGGATCATCAGCTGCATGAGGGTACTCCCTTTGGCCATGGAGGCGATGGTACTGCTGGCGATGATGCCACTATCCAGTATGCCGCCGCCCGCCGCGTACGTCAGGATCGTGGAGACGATGAGTCCGGCTGTCGAGAAGCCGAAGAGTCCCGTGTACACCATGCTCAGGATCGTGCCGGCCTCCTTGTCGAATGAGACGGAGATCCCGCTGCGGCTGACGAAGATGATGATGCAGAGTGCGAAGAGGAAAATTTTCGCGAGGGAGATGATCGTCAGGTCGAATGGAATCCCGACGCTTGCAAAGAGCGCCTGCGAATCGCCCATGAGCCGGGCGAGGACGTTCCCGATGCCCTGTGTGGCGATGATGGCGATATAGGTGGCGATGATCACCCGCATCGACTGGTGCTGCCCGATGATGAAGCTGTAGGACATCACGATCG
>JBBAAJ010000149.1:0-3264 GCA_041658365.1 Candidatus Peribacteraceae bacterium
GATTTACCGCCGGAAGAGTCGACAGTCGACCAAATATATTTAGTCGCGCCCACTAGTTCTGATGCCCGGATCAAGCTGATCACCGCCCGGTCGTCCGGGTTCGTTTATCTTATCTCCATTAAGGGTGTGACCGGTAAGCGGGTGGGGGTGGCGGGGAATATTGCCGAGCTGGTCGCCCGGGTTCGCCGGCAGACCAAGTTGCCGCTGGCAGTCGGGTTTGGTGTTTCCACTCCAGCCCAAGCCAAAGAGATCGCTAGGTACGCCGACGGCGTGATCGTCGGTTCGGCCCTGGTTGACCTGATCGCCAAGAAAAAAGTCGGCCAGATGATCAAGCTGGCCGCCAGCTTGAGGAAAGCGATCGATTAAATGTAGGGACAACCTTTATGGTTGTCCGAAATAAACGGACAGGGATTAACCCTGTCCCTACAATCCGATTAACATGATATTTTATCGTTTGAAACAGTTTTGGTTCGGGATGACTGCGGTCTACGGCCAGGCGGACGAAGCTTTCGCCCGGGGTTATCTCAACTCCGCAGAAATGGACTTGTTTAACCAGCTGCCGGGATTCGAGAAAAAGCACGCGGTCGTGGTGGCCCGCAAGATGCTTGAGCTGGCTCTCTATAACCCGGAGCTTGATCCGCAAAAGCTGGTCAAACTGGGCCTGCTGCATGACATCGGTAAAGTGCTGGAGCGCAGTTCGCTGGTTTCCAAGTCGCTCCTGGTCATCATCCGTTTCTTTTTGCCCCAGCTTTACGACTGGCTGGCCGCCCGGGGGGTCAAAAGCATCTTCCTCCGCCGGTTCTTTGTCCATAAGCACCACGGCCTGGTCGGCGCGAACCTGCTCGCCAAGATCGGGGTATCCGGCGAGTTCCTGATGATCATCAAAAAACACGACCCCCGCGTTGAGCCATTCGCGGAAGATGACCCCATTGAGCTAAAGATCCTCCAACAGGCTGATTCCACTTATTAATTGTTTGAAATCCCGCCGATAAAGTATCGATAATTTATTGGCTATGTACGGCGTTTTTGAACTAAGAGGAAAAAAGGTCTCCCCAAAATTGGCGGCCCGGGCTGGCGTCAGCCCAGAGCTGACGGTCATCGGCCGGACAGCGGACAGGCGGACTATCGTGGCCGGCGGCAACAAGTTTGACGCGACCTCCATGTCCCTTTTCCCCGGGTACCTGTTGCCGACCAGGCAGGGCCAAACAGTCAGCGAGATAGTCGCTAAAATCTCGGCCACGAAAAGCGTCGACAGTGAGTGCCAGAATGAGGCCGATCTTTTACAGGAACTGTCCGGCCGGGCCGGTTTCCCCGCGGTCGTTCACCGGGGCCAGGCGGCCGTGAGATATGACGACCGACCCAGCTTTTTAAGCGCGACAAAAAACGTCAGCCGGCAGGCGCCGTTCTTTATCATGCCCCGGATCGGCGGGCTGGACCTCGATCTCTTTCGGCTCAAGCAGAGTGATCCGGCAGAGGCCAGCCGGAAAAAACTTGCCTTGATCACCGGCCAGCTCATGCCGGCGCTGGCCGACCGGGTGGTCGAGCTGCACGAACGCAATATTGTCCACCGCGATATCAAGCCGAACAACGTCCTCTATGACCCGGCCGCTAATATCCTGACCGTCCTCGATTTCGGCCGGGCCGCGCGTCTCGATGCGGTCGAAGCGAGAACAGACCATGGCGCTTTTCCTTATGTGCCGCCCGAGTTGATGCTGGAAACCCCGGACAGGGAGGATGTCCGCGTCGATGTGTTTGGTTTTGGCGCGACTTATTATACCCTCCTGACCGGCCGGCTGGGGCTGGAGTATGAGGGGGTTGGCAATATCTGGCGTCTGACCGGCCTGGATTTAATGTTCATTTCGCAGGAAGAGGTGGTCAAGCGGTTTTGCCGGGAGCAGCTGCAGTTGGGTACCCTCGGCTATGCCGCACTGGTCGAGAGGATCAAAATGCCGAACGAGTTGAAACAATCAGAGCTGGGAAAGTATCTGGTCCGGCTGGTCCATCCGATCAAGACCGAGCGGCCGGCGAGCATGGGTGAGGTGGCGGAGACGATCAAGCGGCTGGGCGCGCAGTTCAACCAGGGTAGCTCGCTGTAGTATGGCAATATGAAGGTTTTTGGCAACGCTATGAGCGGCTCCTTACTCAAGACCGTAATTAATAAGCGTCAGCGCTATCAGGCCGGTGCCGGCTTGCCGCCGGTCGACCGTTTTCAGCGGGAAGTTGAGCGGCTGGCCGTCAGATTAGAGCCGCAATGCTTTACCGAACAGCTCTCGATCGTTAACCCGCAAGGCGAGCCAACCGGCCACGAGGCACCGCGCTGGTTCGTTCACCTGATGGGCTTACAGCATCTGACCGCTCGGGTCGCGCTCTTCACCGAACGGGAAATGATCCTGCAGGTGCGCAGCGGCAAGCGGCCGGGAACACAGGGGATGATTGATCTAACGGCGGGCGGTCATGTGCTGGCCGGCCGGACACCGCTCGAAACGGCTTATCGAGAGCTATTTGAGGAGATTGGTATATCGGGGATAAATCTGGCGGGAGGTAATCTTATACCGGTAGGCCAAACTCCCGTTCAAATCGTAGAGAAACCTTATGATCATACGGTCAATGCCGAGATTAATGTTTTGTTTGCCGGCCGCTTGAAACAGCAGGCTTTGCCGAAAATCCGCATTGATTGTCAAGAAGTGGAGAACTTGAGCTTGCAAACCGCCGAGGATTTGAGAGAGCTGGCAAATAGTCCTCTTGCTTCTTCCAGTTTATGCTTTTGTCTGCCGATCTATCTCGAGAATCTTCGGCATTTCATGTCTAGAAAATAAAGCGGCTATTGAGGATAGGCGGCGCTGACGGTTGTTTTTATCCCGCCCCGGACGCTGAATTCGCCGATTATCTTGGCCGAGCGGGGGTGGCAGGCGGCGACAAAGTCATCCAGTATTTTATTGATGACATGCTCGTGGAAAGCGCCGACATTGCGGTAGGAGATAAAATACAGCTTCAGCGACTTCAACTCCACTAATTTCTTTCCCGGGACATAATCGATCAGGATGGTGGCGAAATCGGGCAAGCCGGTCTTCGGGCAAACGCAGGTGAACTCCGGGAACTCGATATTTACCGTGTACTCCCGATCGGGATATTGATTGTCAACGACTTCGATCAGCGCCATTGGTTAATCTCGTCCTTTAGCTTTTTTGCTTCGGCTCCCGGGTCAGCGGCGTAAATGATACTGCGCGAAGCGTTGATGATCGCCCGCTGGCCGCCGAACTTAAC
>JBBAAJ010000150.1:0-3259 GCA_041658365.1 Candidatus Peribacteraceae bacterium
AGCGGATCTTGTTGGATTTGGAGATATCACGAAACGTATCCGTGCGCGAGGTATTCGAGGCAAAAAACCTCGCTCGCTTAATGCAGTATATGGAAAGCACGGCATCAGGTACGGAATTATCCACAGAACACATTCTCTTTTTTCACAAGATGTTGATTGGGAATATCAACGATGGCATAGCCGGCCGGTTTCGAAAAACGGGTGAATATGTACGTGTCGGAACGCATATCGCGCCGGCACCCGAACATGTGGAAAGAATGACGGAGGAAATTCTCATCGAGTATTCCAGTGATTCTGTGACCTATTTTGCCGACAAGATCGCGCGGTTCCATCTTCGTTTTGAGACAATCCATCCTTTTTGCGACGGCAACGGCAGAATCGGACGCGCCATCGTCAATTATCAACTCATGCGGCTGGGTTTCCCCACTCTTATGATCCGAGACAAAGAAAAACAGATCTACTACAGATCATTCAGCGAGTACAAAGATGCCAAGAATCCGAAAACCATGGAAAAGATCATCACTCTGGCATTACTGGAATCATTACATAAGAGGCTGGTGTATCTGCGCGGGGAATCCATCGTCACACTTGCCGATTTTGCAAAGACAAGGAAGAAATCCATTCAGGCGCTCAGTAACGCCGCGCGAAGGCAGACCATCCCGGCATTCCGCGAGGCGGGCGTATGGAAAATCAGTGTCGGATATGCTCCGAAATAACATATGGTGCATACGACCAACGTGTGCATGGCGAGGCTTCCCGGCCGTGCACCGACAGGACACGTTGTCCCAAATAGCCATGGAACCGGCACGGCGGAGGAGTACACTATTTCCCGTGACTACCGAACGGAAGCGACAAACCATGAGCCGTCCCCTCGTCGCCCTCCTCGGCTTCCTCGCAATCGTGGGGTTCTTTCTCGTTACCGAGCATCGTGCACACCTCTACGGGTACCTCCCCTACCTGCTCGTCCTCGCTTGCCCGCTCCTGCACCTCTTCGGACACGGCGGGCATGGAGGCCATGGTACCGACGAGGATAACGAACCGAAGGAACTTTCCGATTCCCGCCATCACCATGGGTGACGCCGTTCCCGCCTACGGCCTCTGGGGGCTCGCGATTGCCAATATCGCCATCTTCCTCATCTTCGCGTTCAGCTTCGCGCCTCCCGCATCTCCGCGCGATTGGCGGGCATTCGGGGCGTTCTCCGCATTCATCGTCGCGCTCTTCGCGGAGATGTACGGCTTCCCGCTCACGATCTACTTCCTCTCCGGCTGGCTCTTAAGCAGGTATCCCGGCCTCGATCTCTACTCACACAATGCCGGGCATCTCTGGGAAACGATCTTCGGATGGAGCGGCAGCCCGCACGTCAGTCTGCTCCATATCCTCAGTAACATCCTCATTGTCGCGGGATTCATCCTCCTTTCGGCTTCGTGGAAGGTCCTCTTCAGGGCACAGAAGGAACATGCGATCGCGACGACGGGCCCCTACGCCCGCATCCGTCACCCGCAGTACTTGGGCTTCATCATCATCATGTTCGGCTTCCTGCTGCAGTGGCCGACCATCATCACGCTCATCATGTTCCCGATTCTTACGGTCATGTACGCGCGGCTCGCGCTCTGGGAAGAAGCACAGATGGTGAAGGAATTCGGCGAAGCGTACGAACGGTACAGGGAGCGGACACCAGCGTTCCTCCCGCGCTTCGCATCCCCTCAGTCACCTCGTTCGTAGTCCTTTTATTTCTTTCCCCCTTCTCGTATGTCCGTTTCCCTCTTTACTCCCTATGCCCCCGGCCAGTGGGCACACGGCTTCAGCCGGGTCTCTGCGGTTGTCTTCGCCGCCTGCATGCTCTACGGCTACTTCTTCCTGCAGACCGATCCGGTCCTCAAGGATCTCCATGGTAATCTTCTCCGCGCCTTCATCTTCGGCTGGAGCGGCGCCGGAATGAACTGGCTCACTCTCGTTCTCGGCATCGTGATGAGTTATATCTGGGGCTTCCTCTTCGGCGGCACGCTCGCATTTTGCCTGAATCACTGCAAGAAAGACTGAGCGCCTCACCCTCTGCCTCCCCGCCGATGGCGGATGGCTCGCTGCATGAATAGTGTCTTTGCATTTCATTCCCCCCATCGTCATGTCCAAACCATCACCGCTCGAAGAGGCGCTCTTCCTCAGCCTCGGCGCTGCCGCGACCGCGAGGGAGCGCCTGACGGATTTCATCGACTACCTCATCAAAGAAGGCAAAACTACCACGACCGACCGCCGGAAGCTGCAGAAACAGCTGGAGACGAAAGGGCGGAAGGAATACCGGAAGATGAGGCAGGTCTACGAGCAGTCCGTTCAGTCGGCCCTGAGAACGATGGGCATTCCGACGCGCAAGGAGTTTGAGGCGTTGCGCAGGGAGATGACCACGTCGAAGACACGCCGTCGTTCTGCGAAAGGCAGAGCGCACTAATCGTCTATCCTATGCGTGTGTTTCGGATCTGGAAGACTGCTTCCGATCTCCAGCGGCTGTGGTTCATCCTCCGGGTTCTCTTCGAGGCCGGAGGCAAGCCGCTGCTGGAGCAACTGCGTTTGAAACACCTCGTGCCGCTGCAGTGCAGAATCCACTGCTGGCTCTATCCGCCGACCCCCTCCGTCTGCCTCGTGCGCCGGCAGATCGACCGGACGGTCATCTCGCCAAAGGTTCTCCGCGAGACGCTCGAGAAACTGGGTCCGACGTTCGTGAAGCTCGGACAGCTCCTGAGCGTGCGGGCGGATCTCGTCGGAGAGGAGATCGCCTCGGAACTCACGAAACTCCAGAGCAACGTTCCGCCCTTCCCTTTCGACGACGTGCAGCGAATCCTCCGGGAGGAGTTCCAGGGGAAATCGGACCGGATCTTCCGCTCCATCGAGCCCGCGCCCATCGCCGCCGCATCGTTGTCGCAGGTGCACCGGGGATATCTGCAGAACGGCGAGGCGGTTGCCATCAAAGTGCAACGGCCCGGCATCCGGACGATCATCGAAGAGGATATTCATCTGCTTGCGGCTTTCGCGCATCTTGCCGAGCGGCATATCCCCACACTGAGACCGTACCAACCGGTGAACGTCGTGAAGGAATTCGCCGACTGGACGATGCGCGAGCTCGATTTCCGGGTGGAGGGGCACAACGCCGACCGGTTCCGCTATAACTTGCGGGAAATGAACGACGTGAGCACGCCGACGGTGTACTGGGATTTCACGACTGCCCGCGTCCTCACGACGCACTTCATGCACGGCGTGAAGGGCGAC
>JBBAAJ010000151.1:0-3247 GCA_041658365.1 Candidatus Peribacteraceae bacterium
CCCAATCAACATCTTGTGAAAAAAGAGAATGTGTTCTGTGGATAATTCCGTACCTGATGCCGTGCTTTCCATATACTGCATTAAGCGAGCGAGGTTTTTTGCCTCGAATACCTCGCGCACGGATACATTTCGTGATATCTCCAAATCCAACAAGATCCGCTCGGTTTCTTTGAGAGTCAGCGTGGAATTTTCTATGGCATTGGAGTTGAACACGCTTTCCGGAAGCTCGGACTCATTGATGATCTTGAGCAGAGACTCCTTCCCCTTCCGCAATCGGTCGTACTCCGCCTTCAAGGTTTGCAGCCGCTGCTTGAGAGGATTGCTTGTTGCCACGTCCCAACTCTATCAATTTAACGGATTTTAGTCAATAGAACGTTAATAATATATAAAATATACTATATATTAACTGTATTTTATATTTTATGCGTTCATTGCTAAAAATGTTTTGGTGTACATTTGTACGCCTTGTGGCAGCCACACTCTCCTTCGCCCTTCGGCTTCGCTCGGGGCTACGGAAGGGCAAGCAGTTCATGCTTCGTACATTTCGCAGAACTTCCTGCGATCATTCATCCCACAGAAGTCCTGGTTTCTTTATGATGCAATGTTTCTCTAAGCATGTGCCTCAATGCCCGCTTCCCCATCGTTGTCTTGAAATATTTTTCTCGCCTAAGCGCGTCAGTTTTGCTTGCGTAACATTCGAAGAAAATTATTTTCCATGGTCGTCTACTCTTAGTGGAAATCACCTCTCCATTGTTGTGACTCTTCAGTCTTTGCTTCACATCTTCACTGAAGCCAACATAGAGTTGTTGATCGATAGTGCTCTGAAGTATGTAGATAAAGTACATAGTACGAGTATACCGGTCCCGATAGCAGATACTTCGGTATCGCAATAGGACAAGCCCCGGTAGCCGCCCCGGTAGTAGATGCTTCGCATCACTACAGAACACTACAGGGCCACGTAGTACTCGGTTTGGTGCAAGTGAAGTTTCGTGGCTTGCCATGTAGTCGTCGAGCGAAGCCACGCAGTAGATACTTGAGTGTCACTGCATGGCGGTCGAGACGTGAACTGCCCCAGTAGTAGATGCTTCCGTTGATGTTGTTTTTATAGAACAACGCATCACTACAGGGCCACGTAGTACTCGGTTTGGTGCAAGTGAAGTTTCGTGGCTTGCCATGTAGTCGTCGAGCGAAGCGAGACGTACTACGTGGCAGCCCCACAGGGAATCGAACCCTGGTTAACGGATTGAAAACCCGCTGTCCTAACCACTAGACGATGGGGCCAAACGAGCGATAAGCTCTGCTGATTTTCCAGAACGTAATTCTCCGTGAGTGGTGCAACGTTGTCAATTTCGCGACTCGTGCCCGAGGTGGGGTATAGTTGTTTCAATTTCCCTCCTGTTCGTATGTCTCTCTCCAGTTTCTCGCTCATCATCGGCGTGTTCTTCTACGTCTACGGGTTTCCCCTCGTCTTCTCCGATGAAACATACGTCGTCTGGTGGAAGAAGCTGATGAAAGACCAGAATATGCTCCGTATCCTCGCGACGGCGTTCATCATGATTTCCGTCACGACGCTCCGGTATCAGTGGCGCATCACGCCGGACGGCGAAGGGATCATCGTCACCGTCGCGTGGATCGTGTTCCTCAAGAGCCTCTTCGTGGCCTGGTGGCCCGCGACCTTCGTGAAGCTGCACGGCCGCTCGCACGAGTATCTCTTGGCCGCGCCCTCCCTTCAGGCGTTCGCGGGGTTCCTGATGGTGCTCATGGGGGCCCTCTTCACTTACTTCGGACTCATCCTCATCTGATGCAGCAGGTTGCGTTGGTGCTTGCGGTGCTCCTCCTCGCTTTCGTGGCGGCGCTTTCCGTGCTCCTCCTCATTACCGAGATCCGGCATCTGAAGTGGCGTGTCGTCTTCGTCCCCACAGCCTCTGCCGTCGTCGAAGCGATGCTCGATCTCGCGCGGATCCGCCCCGGCGATACCGTCGTCGATCTTGGAGCGGGGGACGGGCGGCTCCTCATCGCGGCGAAGAGACGCGAGCCGACGATCCGCGTTCTGGGGTACGAGGGCGCGCCCGCTGTCTGGATCCTTGCGAAAGTCCGCTCGTGGCTCGCGCGCGTGCCGATTGACGTGCGGTTTCAGAATTTCCTTGTGCAGGACCTCTCGCAGGCGGACGTGCTCCTGCTGTACCTCTCGCCGCATGTGATGGAGCTGCTCTCGAAGAAGTTTTCCCGTGAGCTCCGACCTGGAACGCGGATCATATCCCATGCGTTCCGTCTCCCGGGCGCAGAGCACAGAGAGGTCCGGGAAATCCCCCGCCGTTTCGGCGGCGTACATCGCGTGTACTCTTACGTCTGGGGGAGCTAGTGTTGTGACTCGTCAATAATTGGATAACATTGCACAAGCAGAGCGCCCGTTCCCGGGCGCGGCCGGTGAGGAATATCTGCATGCCAGCCGCTAGCGGAACGCCTTATGACCGCGGGCGCGAACGCCTTATCACCGCGGGCGCGAACGCCCGCTCTGCATTGTCCAGTTTAGAATGTGATTGCGGCGAACGGTAGCGCTGCGCTCCAGGTCGCAACCAGTATGATCGCCTGGAGGAAGGCCCATGCCGGGTACCCTACCGCGAGGCCGAGCGGCAGCCAGAGAGCGCCGAATACCGTCGCGAGGAAGCCCATGATCATCGCGAGGGGTATGAGGGGAGCGACCAGAATGTTCGCGAGCGGGGCCACGAAGGAGAATTGCCGGAAGAGCACGATGGTCAGCGGGATGGTGGCGATCTGCGCCGCGAGTGTTGCGACCAGTGCTTCCCTCAGGCTCAGGGTTTCCGGGACGTGCTTCAGCAAACGCTTGAGCGGGGCGCTCAGTTCGGTGATGCCGATGATCGCGAGGAAGGAGAGCTGGAAGCTCGCGTCATCCCAGAGAAATGCCGGTTTCCAGAGGAGCATGAGGAAAGCTGTCCAGAGGACGGTGAGGCGGATGGTCGGGAGGCGGCCGGTCTCGAGCGCGAGAAGCCCGAGGATTCCCATGATCGCCGCGCGGACCACCGGAGCCCCGGCGCCCACGAACAGGGTGAAGACGATGATGCCCGTCGCGAGGAAGGGGAACCGCCAGCGGATGGGGAGCCAGAAGAGGAGACCCGTGAGCAGGCTCAGGATAATCGTCACGTTGTACCCGCTGATGGCGACGATGTGCGAGAGGCCGGCGGTGCGGAACGCGATCGTCAGGCGTTCCGGGATTCCGCGGCGGGAA
>JBBAAJ010000152.1:0-3244 GCA_041658365.1 Candidatus Peribacteraceae bacterium
GGACAATTCATTCAGTATTGGGTTTGGTAACACGCTTGGGCGATATTGTCAAATTCGACACTTTTTACGGGCCATGAACGGCGACAGCCGCGTTCAGCAACCGTTACGCCCTTTGACTTAGGATTGTCAAACCCAACGCCAACGGAATGGTTGCACTAATTTTCTCTCCGACCCTGCCGCGGCTCTCATATTTGCTTGACAAACCATTTCAGCTATGGTTTATGTCAAAGCTCATTAATTAAAACCGGGGCACAGACGATGAAAAAGACATTGACGACGTTCAGCAACACCAAGAGAAAGCGCACCCATGGTTTCCTCGTGAGGATGGCCACCAGGGGCGGCAGGGACGTTCTCAGCCGAAGACGGGCGAAGGGCAGGAAGAGACTGTCGGTGTAACCCCCGCGGGCGGGCCAAAGGCTGGTCGGTGAGGCCCCGGGAAAGGGGCGGCAGCGCATGGAATCCCAAACCTTTGGCAAGGATGAGCGCATTCGGAAAAGACAGGATTATTTGCGGATCTATGAGCAGGGGGTACGGAGTCACTCGGCGCGTTTCACCATTATCACATGCCGGAACCAAACGGGAATCACAAGGCTGGGCATGACGGTCAGCAAGAAAGCCGGAAACGCCGTACAGAGAAACAGGATCAAACGCCTTTTGCGCGAGTTTTTCAGATTGAACAAGTCCAGGCTTCCAGCTTCGCAGGACATCGTGATCATCGCTAAAAGGGGCATATTGCCGCTGACCTACAGAGATGTTTACACGGAACTGGAGAGTCGCTTGATCCGCAGAGCCGATGTCTGAAAACCTTTTCATGCAGATGCTGGGGAAAGTTTTTGTGGTTCTGGTCCGCACCTACCAGGTCTGCATCTCGCCCTTTTTAGGCCCCTGCTGCCGCTTTTACCCCACCTGCTCCGAATACGCGATCATCGCCATCCGGCGCTACGGTCCCTTCAGGGGGGCGTTTGCGGGGTTGATGCGGCTTCTTCGCTGTCACCCGCTGCACCCCGGCGGGTATGACCCGGTGAAATAAAAAAATGTTCGTAAAATTGGAGGTATGAATGGACAAGAGAACCCTTCTCGCCGTTGTCCTGTCGGTTGTTGTGTTGATGGTTTATCAGAACTTTTTCGTCAAACCGCCGGTCAAGACGGCGCCGGCGCCGACCCAGCAGGAGGCCTCCGTCTCTTCGCAGACGACGGCGCAGCAGGCGCCACCCGCCGATCCGGGAAAGGCGTCGGCGCCGGCCGCAATTCAGACGGCAACGACGGGCCGGATGCCGGCAGCCCAGGCCGTGACCGGCGACGAGCGCGACGTAATCGTGGAAACCCCCCTCTACCGGGCGGTTCTCACCACGCGGGGCGCCGCCCTGAAATCCTTTCAATTGAAACAGTACAAGACAGAGGTGGCAAACAGCGAGGATATCGTCGATATCTTCATGCGGCTGATCGGCCAAGGGAAGCCGAAACCGGAAGGAGGACCGAAGCCAATCGAGCTCGTTCATGTTTTGGAGGGTATGCCGAGGCCCCTCTCCGTCTCCTTCCCTGATTCTACCGTCAATATCCCGGATGACGGGTTCTACGAGGCGGACGGCAGCCTGCTCGACATGACGAGAGGCGTGGAGCCGCATCGACTGACCTTCACCCACTCCTATCCGGGGGAACTCCGGATCGACAAGACCTTTACCTTTCATCCGGACAAGTACAGCTTCGAGTTGGAGGTTCGGGTCCACAACCTCGGCGCCGCCCCCTTGAACCAGAGCGGCGGCTTGACCTGGTACCAGTATGTCGATCCCAATGCGCCGACGGACAGTTACGGCCACGACGGCCCCGTCTCCTACATCGCGAAGAGCATGGACCGCCCCGAGGTCAGTAAGATGGAAGCGGACAAGACCCTCGGACCCGACGTCTCCTGGGGCGGCTTCGAAAGCAAATATTTCATCGCCGCCATGATCCCGCAGAACCCTTCGCTGACGAGCTTCCGGATGACGAAGGACACGAACAACCTGATCGCCGTCGGCCTCAAGGGTCCGAAGAACGTGATCCCCCCAGGTCAGCCCGGCGTTTTCAACTACGCACTTTATCTGGGGCCGAAGGATTACAATATCCTCAAGGCCCAGAACCTCGGCCTGGAGAACGCGATCGATTTCGGCGACTGGCTCAAGTGGCTGGCGATCCCGCTGTTGATCACGCTCAAGTTCCTCTATGGCTATGTCGGCAACTACGGAATCGCAATCATCATCCTGACCATCCTGATCAAGGTGATTTTCTGGCCCCTCGGAAACAAGAGCTACAAGTCGATGAAGGAGATGCAGAAACTCCAGCCGAAGATGGCCGCCCTGCGCGAGAAATACAAGGACGACAAGACGCGGCTGAGCCAGGAATCGATGGCCCTCTACAAGACACACAAGGTGAACCCGCTGGGCGGGTGCCTGCCGATGGTCGTGCAGATCCCCGTCTTCTTCGGCCTATACAAGGCGCTGCTTTACGCGATCGAACTGCGTCATTCCCCACTCTTCTGGTGGATCCAGGACCTATCCGCAAAGGACCCCTATTACATCACACCGATCATCATGGGCGGCACGATGTTCATCCAGCAGAAAATGACCCCCACGGGGGCGGATCCGATGCAGGCGAAGATTATGCTCTTCATGCCGATAATCTTTACCTTCATGTTCCTCAACTTCCCGTCGGGGCTGGTGATCTACTGGCTGTTCAACAATATCATCAGCATCGGCCAGCAGGTGTACATCAACAAACAACCGGCATAGAGGTGCATTGAACAATGGAAAGAATTGAAATCGAAGGCAAATCCATCGATGATGCCATAGAAAAGGCGTGCAGCGCGTTTCTGGTTCCCCGGGAGAAGCTCAACATCGAGATCATCGAGGCGGAAAACCCCGGCTTTCTGGGCCTGGGGGCAAACAAGGCACGAATCCGTGCGGGGCTCTTTTCCATCGACATGACGCTCGACGACGTTTTCCCCCGGACGGAAACGGAGACGCCGACCCCGGTCCGGACGGAAAAATCTGCTGCACCGACGTTGGAAGGCAACAGAGCCGGAATCCGCGCCGTGGACAATGGGGCAAAGTCTGCCGCACCGGTCCCGAAAGGGCGTCCGGCTGTTCACCCCGCCGCAACCGGTCCGGCGGCGATAACGAAGACGCCGGAACCCGTGGAACAAAGGGTGACCGCGAGACCGAATCCGGCGCCCGCCTCCGATCGCGACGGCGAACCGGCCGCGGAAAAG
>JBBAAJ010000153.1:0-3227 GCA_041658365.1 Candidatus Peribacteraceae bacterium
CTCCACCATCGCAGGGACGACGCGGGATGCGGTGGACACGGAAATCCGCTACCACGACCGGACTTTCATTCTCGTCGATACCGCGGGACTCAAGAAACGCTCCCAGACGACCGAAGAGCTCGAGCGGTTCTCGATGTTCCGCGCGCTCACGGCCATCGAGCAGAGCTCCATCGTGCTCCTCGTCCTCGATGCACTTCAACCGCTGACGCAGCAGGACAAGCGCATCGCTTCCATCGCCATCGAACGCGGGAAGGGACTCCTGATCCTCGTCAACAAGATCGACGGACTCAAGGGCGATGATCGCAAACAGAAGCTCCGGGAGATCGCGGCACTCCTCTCGTTCTGCCGCTTCGCGCGGATCCTCCCCTGCTCCGCGAAAACACGCGAGGGACTCCTCAAGATTTTCTCCGATATCGAATCGGTGAGCCTGAGCCTAACCCGGCGCATCCCCACACGGGCGCTCCGCGACTGGTTCCAGGGGACGGTACACGGCCAGCCGCTCGGGGAGATCGCCACGAGTAAGCATGTGACGCAGGCGAGTGACGTGCCTCCGACATTCGTCCTGTTCACGAAGCATCCCAGACGCGTGCGGGTAGAGCAGCTCAGGTTCCTCGAGAACCGCTTGCGCGAGACGTTCGGCTTCTCCGGTGTGCCAGTCCGGTGGATTACGAAGGCATCGGGGCAACGAGAGGAGGCAGTGAACAGTTAAGGAGCCTCTGATTAATCGGCAATATTTCACATCAGCAGCGGCCCTTCGGGCCGCGGCGAACGAAGGATTGCTGCGTAGTCTATCACGCAAACGCCGCGGCTTGAAAAGCCGCTGCTGTTATGTTGTTTATCGCGAATAAGGGCATTAATCAGGGCTTCCTTAACAGTCCACAGCCCGCCCGTTATGGACAATTGAGTGCTTTGCGCCAGCCAGCGGCCTTTGCCTCTTTCTCAGTACAAAACATTCTTTCTCCTGCAGACTCATCAATGACGGTCTTGTCGTAACTTGCGCAGCCGGGCACATGGTAGATTTTCTCACCTTTTTTGGTTGAAATATTGCCCTTGATATCACAAGTTTTCTCCGTCTTGGACTTCGAAGAGGATGATGATTTGACCGCAGTCGTTTTCCCGTTGCACGCGTTGCCCCATAGCCCAACTTTCGCAGTCCTCGCCTCTTGTTCGAGCTTGTTATAGGCATTCAGTTTCGGGTGTGGAAACACTTTGTAACTGAATGCATAACCTTCGCTGATCATCTTGGCTCCGATGTCCTCGTCATTCAGCCACACATAGCGCAATAGACGCTTGTAGATATCACGCTCTTCGGCAGGATTCCGTTCCAGAGTGACGATTTTGTTGTTCACGAGTGATTTCATCTTCGCTGCGGTTTCCTTGCCAAAACACTGCACTGGTTTGCGGGGATCAACCGTTTCGGGGGTATCGATCCCGATGATGCGAATTGTTTCTGTTTTCGTTCCTATCTTCACCTTGATAGTGTCACCATCCACCACCGAGGTAACCTTGGCAGATTGGGTATCGCTTCTTGCCGTCTGTTTGGCATCTGCACTATCGGGAGAAGCAAAGACCGTTCCCAACAAAAGCAACAGGAAAACAGTCGACCTCAGATGAAAGCTATGGAAACGCATAGAACAAATGAGAATTGTATTGTTGAGATTGTTGTGCGACAAGACGATCCGCGGGAAGCCACCCGCTCTAACAAAAAATTGAGAGCGCAATGCTTTGCGCGGTTGCGCTGTGTACAATTCCCTCATGCAGGAAGCCGAGACATCTGACACATCACTCCCCTCCTGGAAAGGGATCCTCGCCATCGTCGGGCTGTTCTTCTTCGTAACGATCCTCGTCTACGGCGGGACGCTCACGAATAATTTCGTCTCGCTCGACGACCCCTACGTGATCTACCACAACCTCGCGATCCGCGGGTTGTCGCTTGCGAACGTGAAGCAGATGTTTTCGATGTACGATCCGGAACTTTATACACCGCTCACATTCCTGAGCTTCGCATTCGATTACTTAAGAGGCGGACTCGATCCGTTTCAATATCACCTGACAAACCTGATTCTTCATACCCTTAACGCACTGCTCGTAGCCTGGATCATGCTGAAGTTCACGAAGAATCGCCTGGCCGCGCTGTTCCTCGGGCTCCTCTTCGCCGTCCATCCCATCAACACCGAGGTGGTCGCGTGGGCGACGGCGCGAAAGGAAGTCCTCTCGACCTTCTTCTTCCTCCTCTCCCTCCTTGCCTTCCTCCTGTACCGCGAGAGCGGGAAAGTTAGCTGCCGATTTAAATCGGCAGCTAATTACGCGCTGAGCCTCGCTTTTTACCTCCTCGGGCTCCTCTCCAAGGTGACGATCTTCACGCTCCCCGTCCTCCTCCTGCTCATCGACTGGCGGGAGCGCCGGCCCATCGGAAAGCGCACGGCGCTCGAATTATCCCCGTTCTTCGCTCTCTCCATCGTGTTCGGGATCATCGGGGTCATCCCGAAATCCGCGATTTTCGCTTCCACTACCTTCGCGCAGAAAATTCTGATGGCGGCGAAGAGCGTCATGTTCTACCTCTGGAAATTCCTCATGCCGACGGGGCTGTCCGTTCTCTACCCCAACAACGAAGCGATCTCCCTCGCATCGCCGGGCTTCCTGATTTCGTCCATCCTCTTCCTCTGCATCATCGCCCTCGTCCTCCTCTCGCTCAGGAAAACGCGTGAGATCGCCTTCGGATTCGGATTCTTCCTCATCGCACTCGCCCCGACCCTCCTGCACTTCAACCGGAATGCGAGCATGGTTTCGGCGAGGGCGACCGGCATCCAGTTCGCTTCCGATCACTACCTGTACCTTCCCTCCCTCGGCCTCCTCTTCCTCGCGGGCGCGGGGGTCCTCTGGTGGATTTCCTCCACCGTGCGCGATGACGTCCAGTGGAAGAGGACGGTGATCGCGACGAGCGTGTCCGCGGCGGTGATCGTGATCTTCGCCGTGCTGGCAACCGTGCAATCCACCGTGTGGGCGTCGAGCGAGAAGCTCTTCGCGCACACACTGCGGTACTATCCGGCCTCCGCTGCGGCCCGTGTGAACCTCTCCGTGATCTACCGCAATACGGGGCGCGAGGACGAGGAGAAGCGCGTGCTGGAGGAAGGACTTCCCTTCGGGCAGAACTCGAAGCTCTTCACCGGTCTCGGTGCGATCGCGGCCAGGAGCGGGAACACCGACGACGCGGAGAGATACTTCGC
>JBBAAJ010000154.1:0-3200 GCA_041658365.1 Candidatus Peribacteraceae bacterium
CAGCGAGAAAACGTACGTCTTTCCGAGGGGGAGATCCTTGATCTCCGCCGACGTGACGGGCTTCTTCGTCGAGATGCTGTACAGGGTGTTCCTGGGGTCGCTGTCCAGAGCGATATAGATCTTGTACTCCGCGACCGGCACGCCCCCGATGGATTTCCAGCGGAGCAGGACTTTTCCGGGGAGGCTCTCCGCGGAGACGCCCTGGACGATCGGCAGCAGTTTCGGTAACACCTGCCACTTCGTGAGCATGCTCTCTGCATTCCCCACGCCGTCCGTCGCCACCACGGTGATGTCGTACGCCCCTTCCCTATCCGGTGCTTTCAGCGTTCCGACGTACGCGCTGCCGCTCCCGGTGAGGGAAATCTTCGCTCCCTCGAACGTGGCTTCGACGGATGCGAGGTCGGCCTCGGATTTCACCGTGATGGTCGCGGGGTCTCCGGTTTTCCCTTCCAGGGGATTCAGCGTGATCGAGTCGATCTTCGGCGGTTCGTTGTCGATGATGATGTGGACGGGTGCGGATTCGTACGTTCCGTTCTCGCTCGTGACGAAGAGGGTCACCTCCTTGTCTTCCGGATTGAGCGGGACATTGATGCGGAAGACGCCTTCCTGGTCGCTCTCGCCGTCCACGACGTCCTTGCCTCCCTTCACCTTCAGGTTGATGAGGCTCGGGGCTTTCCCCTGGAGACGGATGGTCTCTCCCTTCACGCGCGAACGGTCTTTCGGGTCCAGGATGACGATCTGGTCCGTTCCGCTGACATCGTCACGCTGGACGGTGATGGTGATCTTCCCCGTGAGGGACGGCACTTCCTTGTCGTAGACCTCGATGGTCTGCCCGCCCTTGCGGCGGAGCACGAACGCGAGGGGGACCTTGCGCTCGCCCTGGTCGACGCCGCGGATTTCGATGCGTCCCGTGGAGGGGGATTTGGGATCCTCGCCCTTCTTCGGGAGGTCCGCGTCCGGATCGCTGCTCTTCACGATGAGCGTTCCCACGTACGCACGCACGAGCTCGCTTCCGCGCAAAGCGCGGACGGTGAGGCTGAAGAGCTCATTCGCTTTCACGTCGGTTGCTCCCTGCGGCAACCCGATCTCGAAGTGATCCACGAGGGCGCTGGAGAGGTCCGCGTTCACATCACCGCCGCTCTCAAGCCCCGTGAGCGATGCGCGGTACGGGGTATCGTTTCCCGGTTTCTGCTCCACGGTGATGTCTGCCCGCATTTTCAGCTGGCGGCCGCTCAGGATGTCGTAGGGGATGAGCGTCATCGTTCCCGGGGCCGAGGAGCGCACGGTCCAGAGGAACCGGCCTTCGTCATCCGTCTGCTTCGACTGGGTCGTGACCTCGTCACTCAGACGGCTCGCGATGAGCGCGAGCGGGCGAAGAGCGACTGGGTTGTCGTATCGGTCCCGGAGCACGACCGTTACGGTCGCCGTATCCAGGCCGTCGGCACGCAGCGTGCTTGTGGAGATGAGCAGGCTGGAGTGTGCGTCGTCCGCGCGGTCGGCGAGGACTGTGAACGTTGCGGTTTCCCCGGCGACGGTCACTTCGTACTTCCCGGCGGTGACGGTGTACTTCGACGGAATGAGCGTTGTGGCGTCCCCATTGCTGTCGGTCGAGATCGTCTGCGTGTACTCCTGCGTTATCGCCTGCCGCATGGTCAGCACGAGGCTCGCGCCGGGGGCGCAACCGCGCACCGATACCTCCGTTCCGAGACCGGCAACCGTGTCGAGCGCCGAGACCGAGCATCCCCCCGCGGCGAGCGCCACCGGAGCCACTGTCTGCAGGATGAGTGCAGCGAGGGAGAGAGCCGATAACCTGAGTTTCGCCATATTCTGTTTATTGTACCAAAAATACCATGGTTTGCTCAATGGTCTGTATAGCTTTATTGAGGAATTCTTCGAGTATGTCAATTGGCTTTATTGTAATCCGTCACTGACCCTGCAGCTTTGATTCCTTCGGTCTTACGAATCACTTCCATCCACTAGAGCAGGTATCTACCTGCGTTTGCTGATCACAGCAAAGTCTCGTCGACCGCGGGTAGATACCCGCTCCCAATCAATTCATCCCCACTCCCGATGAGGAAGTTTAGTTTGTGTTAGTATGCGGAAAGCCTGTCGTGGAGAACAGCTCGCTGGCGCTCGACCACCGTGGAATGTATCTGGCTTACCCGCGATTCGCTTACGTCCAATGCTTCACCGATTTCTTTCATCGTCATTTCTTCGTAGTAGTATAAGATCATGACCAGTCTTTCGGTAGTGTTGCACCCGGTTAACACAAAACGCATGAATTCCTGTTTACCTAATTTGCTTCCGGAATTTTCCGTAGATTCATCGGTCAGCGTATCTCCCAATGGTTGCGGCTTGTCGGCCCTCGGGCCCGAATGTACGGGGTTGGACATGCTGATCATTCGTGGCAAAGGCAGCGAAAGAGGGTGGCCGTTTCCGTTGGATTCCGCCAGAGCCGGCTGTTCGGCGTCTGGCTGTTGATCGGGGCCATGTCCGTCTTTCAAATATGCTTCCCGGGCGGCATCCCTCACATGATTGTATTGTTGCCGTTCCACACGCGGTACCCAGTCTTGTTCTCTGAGGTAATCCATCATGGATCCCCAGATGCGCGTAGTGGCATAGTGCCGGAATGATTTTCCCCGGCCAGGATCAAATCCATTTAGGGCATCGTCTAAGCCAAATACGCCTTCCTGCACCAAGTCGTTCACGTCTATGAATCGGGGCAGTGTCACGGATATTTTTTCACCGATTGTTCGTACCATTGGCAGATAATGCGCCATGAGAACATTGCGGGCTTTCTGGTCATGTTTGTTTCTTCCAAAAGCTTTCCATGCCACAAAAACAGGGGATTCGCCCTCTCCATTGCCATCGGCTTGTTCCTGCGCGGCGGCGGCCTGCTCGGCTTCGCCTGCCCATTTGAAATAGAGCCGCACAGGAATGCCGTCCCTGGCCAGCAAATCTCCCAGGTTCGCGCCTTCCTGTAGGCGTTTCCTTGTTCTTTCCACATAAGTCATCCGGTCTTTGTGGTCGGTGTGATCCGGAATGCGCATGCGCCTCTTTCGTTTGGGTTCATCGGCAGTTTGCCCAAGGCCGCGCCGGATGGCGTCCACAATGGCTTTGCGGTTTAAGGTGAGCTTGTAGTACTTGTGAAGGCTGATGCTGGTTTTTTGGCAGGCTTCCCGTAACTCCATGCCGATGAC
>JBBAAJ010000155.1:0-3200 GCA_041658365.1 Candidatus Peribacteraceae bacterium
CGGAGGTTCGAATCCTCCTGGGCGCGCCAACAAAAACAAGGGGTTAACCAGCCATTGGTTAGCCCCCTTGTTTTTTATCTGTCGTTTTAGTCCCACTATAGTCCCACCTTTTTCTGTATCTTTTCCATGTCTCTAATCCTGTCCGTCACATCGCCTTCTTCGTCAAGATTACGATCCAGAGCCATTCTGTTTCGAGTGGTAATCAGCGAGACGTTATCAAGAAAAAAGTTGATTTTGGCAGAAAACGTCTTTCACCTGCCTATACGTAACATAATCCGTATTTGCTATTGATATTAATATTTTAGCCTGTGTTTACAGGCAAAAGCAAGGAGGTATTCGTTGCCGCAGTCTTTACATTTCAGACGGGCAAAACCTTTTGTGCAGGTCACCGCAATCGAGATAGCGGTAAATAACCTGCTGAAGATAAGGTCGCCAGAATCCGTACCGCCTTGAAAATACACATCATAGATCCAGACAAAGGTTTCAAAATGGTCCTTCACGCACTGTAAAGGAGGTGATCTCGGGCAACCTCTGCCGCCGCATCGGTTATGCCAAGATTGCCGAGGCGATTCTCTCCGCTAAGGAGGCATAGAAACGTAGCACGGAGCACACTATCGGCTTGTAATTACATGCAAGTACACTGTTTCACTGCCGCTTAGGGGCATTTTTTCGCACAACTGCGCCGGAGCAACAACTACGCCGTTAAGCACTGCCGCGGTGCAATCTTGTAAGAAGGCCGCTGTTTTGTTTCTCATGAAATATGCCAGTTCGGTTATACCAAGGATAATGCCCCTCCGGAGAAAGTCCGGACCCAGCTCGGGGAGCAGTATATTGAAAATTTTGACATGGATCCGGGCGACCCTTTTAGGGGTGTCGGGGATAATCTCCCGGTAAGTGATATTTCTGCGGAGGTTGGCATAAAACCCGTCCCGTCGCATGGTTGCACCTACCAGCCCAGGCATCGCCCCCGACAAGGCAACTACGGAATTTTCCCGGATGATTGCTGTAGCCAGGTCATCAATGGGGCGACCATCAAGAAAGATCGTGGCTATGCGCTTTGTCACATAATCAGCTGCGAGTTGCCATTGCAATTCAAGGAGGTTTTCCAAGGTGCAGCCGACGAGAACCGGAACATCGAAACCCTGCTGCAGAAGCAGGAAGAAGTGTCCAATACGCGTCGGCTTCATGGTTAAAATTAGGTTTGCCGGGAGAGCGTCGGCCATCGGTTTATCTCCTTAAAACTTGCCGATTAAGTTGCCGGCTTACCTATCCACCGCCCAGGGGAGGGAACATCGCCACCCGATCGCCGTTATGGAGAACAAAATCTTCTTTTTCATGACGATTATTGACCATGGCAATCAGAGGTACGGCCGGGTCAATCGCCAAAAGATTGCGGAGTTGGCGGATCGACAGACCATCGGGAGCTTCCAGACGGACAACCTTTTCGCCGTAACTTGGTAGTTCGGGATTATTGCAACTTAGCCCGGCAAAGAGTCCAATATCAAGTTCCAACATTACACCTTAGCAATGACTGTAGGGAGGAATTAAAACCTCTCCCTACAGTCCATTATAGCTTACTTACCAATTGAATACCTGGTCCAGTTCCTCATCCTTCACCATGAAGGTAAGGTTGTGCGGCGCAATCGGTTCGTTGTAGAAGAAGCGCGGCAGCCGATCGTGATGTTTGGTGAAGCCCGCGCGGGCGTTGAAGTCCCGCTCGGCGGAGAGAACCTTCTTACCCAGCGCTACCACGTCGTCTCCCGTCATGGTGATCCCAAAGAAGGCGCCGAGCATGTCGAGGAGCGCCTGGAAGGTATCCGCCTGATCCAGGATGGCAAAGGCGATGAAGAGGCACATGCCGGTAGAGTCAACGGCGGCAGTGGCGATCTGCAGGTTGCGGGAGAGCTCTACCTGCCCCGCGGGCTTCAGCGGATCCACATACCCGCCAACCTTTAAGACATTGGCGGTAACGGCGTATCCGGCAGTATGGTCGGCGCCCTGGGTACTGGTGGCATAGGTAACACCGATTCCCTGAATGGCGCGTGGATCGTAGGCCGGCAGGGCCTGATCCTTGACGACCGGCACCCGTTCCACACCGAAGACCTTGCCGGTAATAGCCGCGCCACTGCCGAGTACACGTCCCAGCGGTGTTCCCCTGCCGACTTCTTCCAACATTTTGATGGCGCCGGCGCCATCGCCAAATTTGATAATCCCTGCATCCATGGCTATGCCAAGGGTGACGCCCATTTCAATGGTGTCCACGCCGATATTGTCATCCATGAAGTCGAGCCGGGCGATGGTATCCAGGTCGTCGATGCCGCAATGAGCGCCATGGGCCCAAACCGTTTCATATTCCGGCTGTTTGGTCAGGTAATGACCATCCTTGTCGTGGTAAACCCCGGAGCACTGGATGACGCAACCGCGATGGCAGCCGTGGGTAGCAATGCCGCCCCGTTTGACTTCCAGATCGGCCTCGGTTTCGCCGCTGATCTTGGCTGCGCCGGCAAACTGTCCGTTCTTAAAGTTATAGGACGGATATCCGCCGGCCTCGTTAATGATATTGGTAAGGACGTTAGTTCCATAAGCGGGGAGTCCTTGTCCGGTGACGGGGTGCTTGCGCAGCCCCTCGACGAATCTGCGGTTGGCATCACGGAATTTTTCCGCGTCCTTGGGGGGACGCATCGTCATCCCGGCATCGTCAATGATGATCGCCTTGACACCTTTAGCTCCCATGACCGCGCCGCTGCCGCCGCGCCCGCAGTGGCGAGTCGGGCGCAGTTCCGAGTCGGTGCAGGCGATGGAAGATGCCAGGAGTTTTCGCTCGCCGGCTGAGCCGATGGACATATAGGCCACCTTGTCGCCGTATTCCTGGCGCAACTTTTCGATGAGAGGATAGTTGTCGAGCGTCTTGAGACTATTATCCACGCTTACCTTGATGCCGTCTTTGTTGATGTATATTTTGTACAGATCATCACCTTGCGGCTTACCCTCGAGGATGATGGCGGCATAACCAAGTCTCGCCATTACCTGGGACGCCTGGCCGCCGGCATTGGATTCCTTGATGCCGCCGGTCAGCGGGCTTTTGCAGCCCACGGAAATACGTCCGGTCATAGAACCAGAGCTTCCGCTCAACATGCCGGGGGCGATGACCAACTTGTTTTCCGCGCCCAACGGGTGGGCCAGCGGGTGTACTTCCTTGG
>JBBAAJ010000156.1:0-3185 GCA_041658365.1 Candidatus Peribacteraceae bacterium
CCATGACCCATCGTGTGGCGGGACTCAACACCCTGCTGCCCGAGGAACGTATGGAAATCCATCCCGCGGACGCCGAGCCCCTTGGCCTGGCAGACGGAGACATGGCGTCGATCGCGTCACGGCGAGGGCAGGTGGAGGCGCGGGTGCAACGGACGGATCGCATCAAGCCCGGCGTGGTCTTCATGACCTTCCACTTCCCGGAGACAGCGGTGAACCTGTTGACCATCGCCGCGCTGGACCCGGTGGCCAAGATCCCTGAGTACAAGGTAACCGCCGTAAGGGTGACACGGGTGGGGTCATGAGCAACCAACAAGGGTCTGCCTCTGTCCGGTCTTCCACGGACACCTGCTCGCGGTTCCCGATCGAAAATCCCTTCGGCGGCAAGGGACTCTTGGTCTATCTCAGCGATCAGGGTTATGATCAGGACGGCCGGCATCAGGACCCATTTGCACGGTCTCGTCATCTTGCCACCACCTTTTTTGACGGGACTGGACGCTCCGGCACCGGAAGGATCAGCTTCCGTCCGACATAAAGAGTGTCGGGGCGTTTCAGGCGATTCAGATCGATGAGAACGCGGGTCGTTGTGCCGTGCATTGTCGCAATCGCGGCCAGCGTATCGCCCCTTTTCACGCGATATGACGCTGTCGCTCCGGACTTCGGGATGGGATCGCGCTTCCTGTCGGCAACGGATTTTGCCTTCCCCTTCATCACCCCAACAGACGGATCCCGAGGCTTGCCTTCCTCTTCACGGACGGAAAGGGATACGCGCGTCGCCGGAAGGGCCGGCAGAAACTCCACGACAGAACGGGCAACCCCCTCCGCAATTCGCTTCTGAAAGCGGTCGCTCCGCAACAACTTTTCCTCTTTTGCATTGGAGATATAGGCGGTTTCGATCAGTATCGACGGAACTTCCGGGAGCTTGAGCACGCGGAAAGGCGCCTCCTGAACAGTCGCGAATTTCAGATGGTTCGCCGCGCCCAGTTCTCTCAGCAGAAGAGTGCCGAAGGTTCTGGACTGGTTGATGGTATGGGTCTGGAACATATCCAGGATAATCGGATCGGAGGCATCGTTTCCTTCCCCGTTGGCAACCCCGCCGACAACGTCGGCCAAGTTTTCATTGTTGGCGAGAATCTTCGCCGCCTCGCTGCTCGCCGCCCCGGTGGAGAGGCAGTAGACCGAACTGCCGCTGGCCACACGATTTCTGGCCGCATCCGCGTGGATGCTCACGAAGAGATCCGCACCGTATTCTCTCACAATCATGAGTCTTTTCTTGAAGGATACATAATAATCGCCATCCCGGGTCAGAAAGGCGCGGTAACCTTCCCTTTGATTTAGAAGATCCCGCAGTTTCAATGCAATCGCCAGCACGACACTCTTTTCCAGGGTCCCCTTTTTCCCCACCGCCCCCGGTGCTTCGCCCCCATGACCCGGATCGATCACGACGACCCGCGACTTGCGCGTGACCTTAATCCGTTCCCGTGCATCACTCTCCTGTTTCGCGGCATCCGGCAAACTGATGTCGATAACGATCCGGTACGGCTTATCCTGAAATTTTTTCAATTTGAAAACGTTGGTCTGGAGGGGGCCGGGAAAGGAGATCTCTACGCGCACCCCGGAACGAGGACGGTCGGAAAGGAGAATCCCCTCCACCCCCGGCTTATTCAGGACGGTTAGACGGGGAAGATTTGGAGGCAGGGAGGTGGCGTCCAGATCGACGGCAATTTGCCGCTCCCCTTTTTCGACGGTAAAGGAGGCATCCTCGGTCGTATCGATCACGACCCGGGTGTGGTCCGGGGCCACCCAATGGCGAATGTTCAGGATCTCGTTCAAGGCCAGGGCTGAGGAGGGTCCACCGGATCCGAAGATCCAGATGACCAGAATCACGAAGAATTTTCCTGCAAGGGACATGTCCGTATCCTGATGATTTCGTGACGGTTTCGTAATCAGATCCAAAGGCAAGGCGAACCTGATTCGACAAGCCCATCATAATCGTTATGGAACCCGCTCCGACTCTACCGAAGGGCGCCATGAAGCATATGGACTTTTTGCGAAGTCGTCAAGTTTCCAGAAAATGTATCAGCTCCGGCCGACAATTTCAACCCCGATCGCGAAAAGAGATTGACAAGGTGGGGCGTTGATGGCATGGATACCGCCGCCTAAAGACCCGTGTCGCAGTGCCGTGGAAAAAGGTTGAATATTCTCCCGGCCTGTAGTATGGACCAACGGTATGACCGACCGCTCCGGCGGACGTTTATTAGGGGGCGATTAGCTCAGTTGGATAGAGCGCTGGTCTCCGGAACCAGAGGCCGTGGGTTCAAGTCCCACATCGCCTACCAATGGCGTAGGGGTCTCCATTAATAGAGACATGTTATCGAAAACAACTTCATTTCAGCAGAGGGACTCTCCTTGCCCGGACATTAAGTGCGGGCTTTAGAGCCGAAAGGAGGAAAGAACATTGAGGAGATACGAAACCATATTGATCGCCCATGTCGATCTGTCCGAGGATGAGCTGACCACCCTTATCGACCGTTACGCTGCGGTCGTAAAGGGTCAGAAGGGCATCCCGGTCAAGGTCGAACGGTGGGGAAAGAGGCGGCTGGCCTACCTGATCAATAAACAGGCGAGGGGATTTTACATCCTGATCGATTATGCCGGTGAGAGCGCCGTGGTCAATGAACTGGAAAGAAATCTCAAGATTGATGACAAGATTCTGAAGTTCATGACCGTACTCAAGGATGACGCGGTCGATGCCGGCGCCCTGCAAAAGGAGATCGAGGAAGCCGCAAAGAAGACGGAAAAAAAGGAGGAGACCAAGGTAACGGCCTCCACACCGCCTCCCACCGCCGCTCCGGATAAAAGTCCCGAACCGATCGCAGCAGAGATTCAACAGCCGGTTCCGGAAGAAACGCAGACAGACGTGAAGGGGGGGAATTGATCATGGCGACGACACCTGCACCCAGAGGGCCCAGCAGGGGAGCGAGACCACAGAAAAAGTTCTTCCATCGGAGGAAATTCTGTCGTTTCTGCACGGACTCGAACCTGAAAATTGAATACAAGGACCCTCAGACGCTCCGCGATTTCACAACGGAAAGAGGCAAGATCATGCCTCGCCGGATCACCGGAAACTGCGCAAAACATCAGCGGGAACTGACCGTGGCCATCAAAAGAGCGCGGACAATCGCCCT
>JBBAAJ010000157.1:0-3163 GCA_041658365.1 Candidatus Peribacteraceae bacterium
AAGTTCAAGGATTTGAAATTGGCGATCGTGGATGAACAGCATCGGTTCGGTGTCGAGCAGCGACAGCGGTTGAAAGATAAGGGGAGCCCGCATTTTCTCTCCATGACTGCCACGCCGATTCCGCGGACGCTGGCACTGACTGCCTACGGCGACCACGATCTCTCGGTTCTGCTCGAGAAGCCGGGTCAGCGAAAGAAAATACAGACCAAGGTCGTGCCGCCGTCCGAGCGCAGGACAGTTGAGTTGTTCATCGATCGACAGATTCAGGAGGGTCGACAGGTGTTTGTCATCTGCCCGCTGATACAGGAATCGAAGGATGATATGTTTGCGGAGGTGAAGAACGTGGAAGCGGAGACAAAACGGCTCAAGGCGGAATTCCCGTCGCGTCGGATCGCCATGCTCCACGGCCGGATGTCGTCGGATGAAAAAGCTCATGTCATGCGGGGATTCAAAGGGCGACTCGCTGATATTCTGGTGTCGACGTCGGTGATCGAAGTGGGGATCGATGTGCCGAACAGCGCCATCATCGTGATCGAGGGGGCGGAGCGTTTCGGTCTCTCGCAGCTCCACCAGTTCCGGGGACGGGTAGGGCGGAGCGACCATCAGAGCTACTGTTTCCTCTTCACGACGTCTCTCGCGCAGGCGCGCTGCGAGCGCCTGAAGGCGATGGAACAGCACGACTCCGGATTCATGCTTGCGGAGATCGACCTGAGGCTCCGTGGTCCCGGTGAGCTCTATGGCCTTCGCCAAAGCGGCATTCCAGATCTCCGTTTCGGAAGTCTCCTGAATGTTGACTTGGTCGTCCGCGCGCGGCGGGCTGCGGAGCGCATGCTCGGCATGATCCCGGCTACTGCGCCGGATCCACGTCGACCGACACATCGCGGAGCGGGAGCTCTCTCAGGAGCCTTCGCGGCTCAAGTCCCCGCAACGTGACGGTGCCGACGAGGCGGCCTCCCTCGAATTCCTCGGTCTTCGCAACTCTGGTTCCGGAGGACGAAGCGCGCTCCTCGGCGAGACGATGCAGCGTGTGTGTGCGCGTGCGGGCATCCCTTCCACGGAGGATGAGCCGGATCATCTGTGTGGCGGGCGGGTACCCGGCGGTCGTCCGGAGCTTGAGTTCGGTTTTCCAGTACTGCTCCTTCTGCCCGTCTGTGGCGCAGGCGATCTCCGGGGAACCGGGGCGGAACGTCTGGATGATCGTGAGAGCGCCGTTTTTCGCTCCCATCCTGGCGATGATCCGCGTGAGTTCGGTGAACACGCGTTCCCCCGAACGGAAGTCGGGATGCGAGAGGCCGATGTCGGCGACGAGGACCGCGGCGAGCGTGACCCGGGAGATGGAGAGCGCTTTGAGCACGGGTCTCGTGCCGATGAGGATATCGAGGTCTCCGCGCTCCAGCGCGCCGAGGAGGGAGAGGAGCTTGCCGGGTTCATCGAGGGAATCAGCATCGGCTCTCGCGATGCGGGCGGCGGGGAGCAGATGGTGGAGGATGGTCTCTGTGCCTTCGGTGCCGGCGCCTACCGCCTTCAGTCGCAGAGACCCGCAGTGCTGGCAGCTCGTCGGCATTGTTTCACGGAGCCCCGTCGGCCGATCAAGGAGCATCTGCTTCCCTCCCGAAGTCACGATGCTCATGGGCAGCCGGGAGAGCGGGGAGAGCACGCTCCGCTTGCACTCGAAGCACATCAGGCTTGTCGCGGTTCCTTTGCGGTTGAGGAGGAGAACGCTTGCCTCTTTGCGTTTCAGGCGATCCCGCAGTGCGGCGAGGAGGGGCGACGTGACGGGGTACGACGAACCGAAATCCGCGGTGGTGAGATCGACGACCTGAACGGTCCCGGTGTGTACGGACTTGCAGGGACGATCGATCCGGTGGTAACGAGCGGGCTCTCCGTCCGCCGCGTGCGTGTGGTGCAGCGCCTCCAGCGAGGGCGTCGCCGATGCGAGGAGGAGCTTCGCGCGTGAAAATTTGCAGAGGACCTCCGCCGTGAGTCGCGTGTGGTAGCGCGGCGTCTGCTCGCTCTTCCATGTCCACTCCTGCTCGTTATCCAGGATCACGAGGCCGAGGGAAGCAGCGGGACTGAAGAGCGCGGTCCGTGTCCCGACGATGACGGCGGGGGAACCGAGGAGGAGCTTCCTCGTGATCCGTCTCCTCTCCGCGGTGCCCGTTCCGCTGTGGAGGAGTTCGACGGAGGGACCGAAGAGTTCCTCGAGCCGCTTGTGCGCCGCTTCGGCGCTGAAGCTGTCGGGGTAAAGGAGGAGCGCGCTCCTCCCTTGGCTCAATGTGCGTGCAGCGAGTGCCGCAGCAAGCATCGTGCGATCGTCTCCCGGTTCCCCGTCCACGAGGACGGATGGCCGCTGCTCTCCCATGATTCTCTCCACGAGATCCTCTTCTTCCCCGGGGAACGTGGGGATGCGCGGGGTCTGTGTCTCGGGAGGGGGCACCCTTCTTGTTTCTGAGAGTATGCCGCGTTTCACGAGGATGGGGAGCACGTTCCTCCAGGGGGGCGGAGGGAGGAATACTTGAAAAGCCTGGCGCGGCAGGCAGCAGTAGTACTCGCACATCCAGAGTGCTGTCTTCAGGAGCGGGGCTAAGAGGATGGGGACGGAGCCGAGCACTCTCGTCACGGATTTCACTTTGATCTCCTTCGGCATTTCCTTCAGAGAGGCAATGACGATCCCTTCCGTGAGCTGTTTCCTCAGGGGCACTTCCACGAGGGTTCCGGGAATGAGCGGCTGGTCTGACTGGTAGGTGAGGCCGCCACCGATGGACTTGGGTTGCCTGGTCGTGATGACGGAAACGTACATCTGTTCTCAGGATACCCGTTCTCTCCTCCTTACGAAGCAGTACCCGCATGCGAGAATGAGCATCGAAGAAGGCACCATCATCTGGCGGTAGTACGATTCCCCGTTTAAGAGAAAGCGGACGTTCGGCGTCATGAGATAGATGAAGAGCACGGTGAGGAACACGAACCATCCCCATGCGAGGAGCGGGAGGGAACGGCGCTCGATGCGGGGATCGCGACGGCGAAAGAGCAGCAGGAGCAGTCCGGTAACGGCAAAGAGAACGTACCACGTGATGCCGAACGATCCCCGGCTCATCAGGCCAAAGAAGGCATCGCCGAGTCCCTCGGCGCGGAAACTCACCATGGTATCCGAGCTGTGCGGCGT
>JBBAAJ010000158.1:0-3152 GCA_041658365.1 Candidatus Peribacteraceae bacterium
AGAGGCAGGGAAGTGATGTGGGCGGCCTTCATGGCTCGCCGCATCTCCCGCTCGATCAAGGCATCGATGAGCAACGCGAGGAAGTAGACCATCAACAGCGCCTCGATCCGGGTCACGCTCTTGAGCAGGACCGGCGTCACGGCACGAACCGTCTTCAGCTGCTCGTGCCGCTTCTCGAGCTGCGGCTGGTACTTGTACTTTTCCAACACGTCGGCGGCCTGCAGGTTCTCGTCGTTGGTCAGCAGCGGGAACATCCCATCGGTGTGCGCGTCGTAGTCGATCGTTTCGGGGCAAGGGCGCCACTCGATCCGGAAACGTCGTCGCTGCCGTCGCAGGTAGCGTGTCCGCGCTCCGGGACGTCCTTGCGTCTCTTGGCGGAAGGACTCTTCGATCACTTCGTGAACCGTGCAGTCAATCCACCGTTGTGCCCCTGCGGCCTGCAAGGCGGTCTCGGCCGCCTGCGAAACGGATGCGTCGTCTTTGAAGCGGGATCGTTTGCCCCGCAGGCGGGTTTCCAGCACTTCCAGCGCGAGGATCCCCTTCTCGATGCGCGCCTGGCGGCTGCGTTGATCCTGCTCGGCCTTGCGGGAACTCCACACCCAGACGATCCGGTAGCCCTCTGCGGAGCGGACCGGCGATTCCACCACGCGATAGATGTCCGGCGGCCCCTCTTCCCGACGGGGATGCCGGCGACGGCGGACCTCGACCCACGGGGGGCTATGGGTCTGCACCCAGTCGCGGAACCAGGTATCCTCCCGACGCGTTCGGGGGAGCACGGTGAGGAATCGGCCGCCCTCGCGTGCGATGTAGTCCATCGCAGGTCGCGTGCAGAGTTTGGAATCCGCCACGTACAGGAAATCGGCGCGTTTTACGATCTTGCGGAGGGTGCTCCAGGTGTCGATGTGCGTCTGGTCGTCGGTCGTGTTGCCGTCGCAAGCCCGGAAGTGCACCGGCACGGCGCCGTCGGCGCTGACGGTAAGAATCCAGAGCAATTGCTTGAGGTCGGGACGGTGGTCCTTGTTGAACCCATGGGTGATGTTCAGGGTGGGACGCCCCTTCCGGGGTTTACCGCAGGCGTCTGCGTACTCGCCCGAGAAGGTGATGGTGGTCGAGTCGTTGTGGATCTGGGTGAGGTCGATCCCAAACTCCCGGACCGCCCGGACGACGATCTCCGTGAGCAACGAGGCCCGATCGGCCGAGAAGAGGCGATCCAGGGACCGTCCGATCCGATCGTCGTTGAGAAGCGGGATCTGCGAGGGGGCCACCCCGAGCAGTGCCGGATCGAAGGAGGCGGCCCATTGTTCGAGAGCGTAGACCGGGGATCGGCCGAGCAGGATGTTGCGCAGCAGAAGCCCGAGGGCGCGAGACGGGGCGAGGCGGCAGCGGCGGTCGGCAGGGGGGAGGTATCGTTCGAGCAGTTCGTCCAGGCCGATGCGACCGAGGAAGTGGTTGACCACCGGCATAGCGCCAAAGGATCGGGACTCCAGCCGGAAAGAGCCGTCTCGCTTGCTGGTCATCATGCCGGAACCTCCGTGGGCCGAAAGGGCCCGGAATAGGACTTGACAACGTTGCCTACTAACAGTATATATACTGTTAGAGGAACACTTGTCAAGAGGGGCGATGACCAGAAAGCGCACGCCGGGTCCGGAGGACTACGAAACGATCAAGAGGCTGGTGGCGGACATAGGCTTCATCCGCCGGGGCAGCGTGGTGCGGCGGTTCATGCCATGTGGCAAGCCGGGCTGCCGCTGTCAGGCCACACCGCCCAGGCTGCATGGCCCGTACTATCAGTGGACGAGGAAGGTTCGCGGGAAGACGGTTACTGTCCGCCTTTCCCCGGAAGAAGCCGCATTGATGCAGGAGTGGATCGCGAACGGGCGCCAGCTCGGCAAACTCGTCTCCCGGATGGAGACGCTCTCACTTCAGGTCACCGAGCGCATGCTCCGACAGGTACGGATATCATGATCGAGATGTGCGGAAAATAGGAAGAGACGGTCTCGCCAGCCGCTTTGGGGTGCAATCCGTAGAAGCAGGAAATGGTGAATCGTCAGGACAGCGAAGATGCGGTTATTTCCGACAGGTCTTTCGCCGTACCAGCGGGGGTCGTGCTTCGCATCCGGTATGAGGGGCTTGAGCGCCAGTTCCCGATTCCACAACCGCGCATGATGGGCGCACAGGTTGCGGACGTAGTTCAGCGTCAGGAGCCAGGAAAACAGAACCTTGCCGGTGACGCCATAAGGCTGTGCCAGCGCCTTCTGGGTGTGTTTTCCGCTGATCCGGAAGAGGGTGAACATGTTGCCGAAGGTCATGATCTCTGCGGCCGCCCAAAGCGGCAGGTCGGGAAAGTCGTCGTAGGTCCGCTTGAAATGTTCGACAAACACTTCGCTGCTGCGCTGTGCGCCGTCCCGGAGATCATCCAGCAGTCGGCGGTGTTCATCGGGATTTATGCCGGGAAAAGCGCGCGGATCGAGGTGGGCGAAGGGACCGAAACGTAACGTCAGGTTCGTTATCAACGCGGAGCGAATCGCCACTTCGACGCGTTCGATCGCGTCCATGACCATGAGCCGGAGCTGACGGTCAAACGTGTACCGCTGCCAGACGGTATCGAGGGTCGTGCCGGGGGCAAAGGTATCGTCCGGCCGCTTGAAGGGGTGCCAGTAGGCGCTAAGCCGGTAATATCCGACGGCCCGGAGTCTCTCGATCAAGATCTGGCGATCCGTCGCCAAGCCTCGCGAGAGCACCAGATCGGCCTGCTGCTCGTACGTCAGCGACGGCTTGGCGTATTTCATGGAGTTGTCCCGTGAAGAAAAAGAAAAACCCGCCACATTTGAGCATGGCCTTGCGGCCAGAGGCTTGGCGGGTGTGCTGATGGAATAGTAACATACCGAAACCGGAAATCAACCGCTATTTGAGATCTTTGTCCTGGGTTCATCCCGCCAGCTTCTCATTCAGATCCGCCATGATGGGCCGGAGCTGGTCTCCAAAAAGCGCGTGTGCACGACCGAGGCTTCGCTTATGCCTCCAAAATGTAGAAGGTTCCCCGAGATTATCCCAAAAACAGGGCCTGACGTATCCAAAGGATTTTCAAGGCGGAATTGTGGGTTGTGGGCAGGGGACACACCTTCCCTCCATCCCGGGTTTACACCAGGTAT
>JBBAAJ010000159.1:0-3151 GCA_041658365.1 Candidatus Peribacteraceae bacterium
CTACGCGCGGAATGGGAACGTCCTGCCCGTCACCACTGTCTATGGTTTGAGCAGTGATATCGTCACCTATCCCGTCCTCCTCGAGGCGATGAGAATGGAGAACAAAAAAGGACTGTAGAGGCGACGCATCGCACTTCGTGCGTGCGCTCAACTCGAATTCAACTGTGGCGGAGAGGGAGGGATTCGAACCCTCGAGGCCTTACGGCCTGCCACGTTAGCAGTGTGGTGCCTTCAACCACTCGGCCACCTCTCCACTGACTCCAAGTATACCGTTAACTGTGTGGCAGTTCACAATACAAATTTCCCCTGCCGGAGACTCTGAGCGTACAATTATTGTCACCCAACCTACCACACCGCACCATGAGGCGACAGCGACCCGGGCCCGAAACGGCAATGATCGTGTACGTCACTGCGCCGAGCAGGCGCGAAGCGCGCTCAATCGGACGGACACTCGTGGAGGAACGCCTCGCGGCCTGCGCGAATGTTCTCGGCGCCATTGATTCCGTCTACCGCTGGAAAGGCAAGGTCGAAACTGCTCGCGAGGCGCTCCTTATCCTCAAAACGACGACCCGGCTCTTGAAGCGCGTGACGACGCGCATCCGTGAGCTGCACTCTTATGATTGCCCATGCGTCGTGAGCATCCCCATCACTGGCGGGAACAAGCCCTACCTTGATTGGCTCGCGGAGTCGGTGCTGTAGAATACACATGGAGAGGTGGCCGAGTGGTCGATGGCGACGGTCTTGAAAACCGTTAGACCCCTATAGGGTCTCGTGGGTTCGAATCCCACCCTCTCCGCCAGCCTACGCAACGCGTAGGCTGCCCACCGTAGCACTTGAGGTTGGTGTAAGTTTTTCTTGCATCAGATCCGCGTTGCTACGGCCGGCAAGCCATCAAGTGCGAAGGCGGGCTGTTCGAGCGCAAAGCCGAAGATCCTGCCTGCCCGTCCGTAGCTTCAGCGAAGGAGGGTGTCCCGGGAGCCCGAAGGGCGAGCGGGACAAGGAATAGTTCACAAACACTGAGTTGAATTCGAGCTGAGCGCGAGCACGAAGGGCGATGCGCGAGGCCGAAGACACTGTGTCCCCCCGAAGGAGCGAATGGGGACAAAGCAGCAGGAAACACTGGGTCTAATAGACCCACAAATATAGGTGATGCGGCGGTTCTGGGGTGCCCCACTCACATCACTGCACTGGGAACGGTCTTTGAACCGATATGTCAAGCCGCAGTTGCTGAATACACCCCCAGTTTTTTACGGGACAGCAGGTTGAACGAACACAACGGACAAAACGCAAGGTGTCGTAGGGAACCCTGCCGCCGAGTGCCTCGAACACCGGCCCGAAGAAGACGTCCGTCTCTTTTCATGACGTTTTATTGACGTTTTATTCGCATATCTGTAGAATTTGTATTCTAGAGATTTCACATGTTCAAACCTAGATTCCCACTGACACCGGCGATCACCAAAGCCCTCATGGAAATCGAGGCTTGCCGCCAGGCCGTCACACGTCTGCCGCTTACAGTGCCCATGCTGGACTCCCTGCGCAGAACTGCCCGGCTCCTCTCGACGCATTTTTCAACCCAGATCGAAGGCAATAAGCTCAGTCCATCGCAGGTGGAGGAGGTGATCGAAGGCGGTGGCCGCTTTCCAGGCCGCGAGCAGGATGAAGCGGAGGTACGGAACTACTACAAAGCGATGGGGTTTATCTTGAAAGAAGCATCCAGGAAAGAACCCCTGACCGAGCGGACTGTCCGCACCATTCACGGCCTCGTGCTCAACGGTCGAAAGACGCCGACCTCATATCGTGACGGCCAGAACGTGATTCGTGATGGTCGCACAGGTGGCATGGTGTACCTGCCGCCCGAAGCGAAGGACGTTTCTACTCTCATGAAGGACTTGATCGCATGGATTGTGACAGAGCTGCAGCGTAACGAATTGCCTGTGCCTGTCATTGCCGGTCTCGTACATTATCAATTCGCAACGATCCATCCCTATTACGATGGAAACGGACGCACTGCACGATTGCTCACAACTCTCATCCTGCATCGCGGCGGGTACGGGCTGCACGGCATCTATTCACTGGAAGAGTATTACGCACAGCATCTACAGGGCTATTACGACGCATTAGCCGTCGGTACAAGTCATAACTACTACTCCGGTCGTGCCGAGGCTGACATCACGCCGTTTCTCACCTACTTTTGCATCGGCATGGCCGACAGCTTTGCCAGGATTCGCAGTCGAGCTGAGGAAGCGCAGCGACAAAACGAACCAGATCAGACAACTGCGCTCCGCGAACTCACGCCACAGCAACGGAAGGCGCTCTCGCTTTTCACGCGGATGAAAACCGTCACATCCAGCGACGCAGCAAGATTCTTCGGCATATCAACCAGAGCAGTATCCGCGTTATGCCTGAAATGGGTGGACGCCGGTTTCCTGATGATCGCCGATCCATCGAAGAAAGCACGCCGGTATCAGCTGGCAGAGAAATATGAAGCTCTCATTGCTGGTCGGACTACTGAAACATAAACCGTGATCCACAATATAGTGAGTGCGAGTGGTGGGTATGTTCAAAATCAGGCGAGAAACGGCTTGTTCGGAGAATCTGTAAATTTTGGATTATCAGCTGTTTCCATGATCTCGGCGTCCGTCGCGGCGCGGCCGCGCCGAGATGAATATCGAACACAGCGGATGAGACGCAAGGTGTCGTAAGGAACCCTGCCGCTGAGCGCATCGAACACCGGCTTCAGCAAATCATGGCCACAGCTATCAAATGCATCACCGATCTTCTGCCGATCAGGAATGTTCGATGCAAGGTACTGAAGATCGAATTTCGCACCACCTACGGCGAGGAGTTTCTCAATATACAGAATGATCCGCTCGGGCTTGACGCCGCATTGCTTCGCGATGTTCGCAATACTCACTTTTTCTTTGATGAGCCGCGCGATTGTTTGCGCTCGTTGCCGCCGCACGGGTCCGGCACTTCGTTTTTCGCCGGATGCTTCCTGCTTCGCGCGCGGTGGAGCATAGAGCGATCGGGGAATATATTTTTTGGCTTGATCGGCAAGTTTGTTGTAGAACTGCGTGACGAGCGGCTCGGCGCGGATGGAAGCCGGACTCCAACGCTCGATCATGAGCCCATTCCCTGATCGCACCCGGCT
>JBBAAJ010000160.1:0-3136 GCA_041658365.1 Candidatus Peribacteraceae bacterium
GGAGGCGCCTCCGCATCCGATGATGTCGCCTCCGTGGAGCGTCCCCGTATTGACGATCACCGACGCGAGCGGCCCCTTGGACTTATCGAGGTGACTCTCGATGACGGTGGCAATGGCAGGCCTCTCCGGATTCGCCTTGAGCTCCTCGAGTTCGGCGACGAGCAGGATGTGCTCGAGGAGTTCGGGGATCCCCTGTTTCGTAAGCGCGGAGCACGGGATCATCGGGACTTTGCCGCCCCAGTCCTCCGGCTGCAGACCCTGCGCCGCAAGCTCGCCCTTCACGCGTTCGATGTCCGCATTCGGCCGGTCGATCTTGTTGAGAGCCACGATGATGGGCACACCTGCATCTTTCACGTGGTTGATCGCCTCGATGGTGGTGGGCTTCACGCCCTCCTCCACCGACACGACCAGCACCGCGATATCCGTGAGCTGCGCCCCGCGCGCGCGCATGGCCGTGAATGCTTCGTGGCCCGGCGTATCGATGAACGTGATCTGCTTCCCCTGGTGTGCAGCCTGATACGCGCCGATATGCTGCGTGATGCCGCCCGCCTCTCCCGCCACCACGTTCGTCTGACGGATGGCATCGAGGATCGCCGTCTTTCCGTGGTCAACATGTCCCATGACCGTAACGATGGGAGAGCGCGGCTTCATGCGCAGAGGGTCATCCTCCTTCGTGAGTTCCTGAAGATCATTCCGGAGGAGCGCCTCCACCGAGACAGCGCCTTCCTCCTTCTCCACATTCACGCCGAGTTCCAGTGCGACGATGGAAGCCGTCTCGAAATCAATCTGCTGGTTGATGGTGGCAAGCACCCCATTCTTCATGAGCACCGCAATGACTTTGGGTACCTGCACGCCGGTCTTCTCGGCGAATTCCTTCACGGAAATCTGGGACGGCAGCTCTACGAGACCCGTCTTCTTCTTGATCTGTTCCTGATGCTCGGCGCGCTCCTTCTGCTCGAGACTTTGGAGGATCTTGCCCTCCACGCGGCGCTGCTCGATCTCCTCCTTGCTCTTCGGAAGTTGCTTTTTCAGCGCCTGACGCTGACGGTCTACCGCTTCCTTCGGCACGTTCTCGAGCGTGAGTTTTCGCAGAACATTGAGCGTCTCGGGCTTCGCGCCCGCTTTCGCCCCGGCCTCCGTCACTGCGCCTTCCGCTTCGGGGGGCTTCGCCTTCTCCTCTTCCCCTTCGTCTTGAGCGGGGAGCTTGCCGCCTCGGATCGTCTCCACCATGTCCCAATCAACGGTGATATTCCGTTTCCGCGCGACGAAGCGGATGACCCCCATTGCCAGGTTGTCCGCGACTTCACGATCCGTCGGCCGGACCCCGAAATCAACGTCGGTGAGCTCCTTTCGAAGCTCCTGACCGGTTATGCCCAAGAGTTTGGCAACCTGAACGAGTCGCACGTGGTAGGGGAAAAGCCGATCCATAGCCTAGCATAGAAGAGAAGTGTTACAAGACGCACCGGCCACGATTGACACGCGACCGAGGGTAGATACCCGCTCCCGTCTACGCATCCAGGCGTTCCACGATGTCCGTTCCTTTCTTTGAAGTACCCTGGGGCGTCGCGATCGACTTCACGATATCCACCGTGGGAAATGCTGCGGGCGATAGCGGAGGCGGGAGCCTCGTGGGGGCAGGCATGATGTCTTTGGCAAGGTGTGATGCGCCCTGCGGGATCGGCGGCGCGCTGTCCGCCTCGCGCCGCTGGCGAGCCATCTCTTCCTTGATCTGCTGGACGCACTCGACGACCTTGAGCTGGAAATTCCCGTACTGCTTCACGCGGAATCCCGAAGCGCGCGGATGGCCGCCGCCGCCGAAGAGACGCCCGGCAACGACGTTCACGTCGATCGCGGTGGAAGACCGGAGACTGGCTTTGAGCCCTCCTTCCTCGACTTCCGTGAACAGGATATACACGTCTGCATCGGGAATAGTGGAGAGAAGCTCGTCGAGAATCCCATGGGTTTCTCTGGACTGCGCGCCCATCTCGCGGAGATCCTCTTTGCCGACCGACGACCAGACGATCCGCACATCGGTATCGACCTGAATGCGGTTCAGCGCGCGCCCCCAGATCTTCAGGGTCGAGAGAGGCTTGGTTTTGTAAATGTGCTGGATGATTTCCTGCTGTCTGGCACCGATGTCGAGGAGGTTCGCCGCGATCTCCAGGGAACGGGGCGTGGTGTTGGGATTCTGGAAGCTCCGCGTATCGGTGATGATGCCCGTGAGGAGGAGAGTCGCGATGTCCGGCGTGAGGAGATCCTTCCACTTCGGCTGCGCCATAAACCACGCGTAGAGAACTTCCGTGGCACTGGCGGCGGTGGGGTCAATGAGGTGCAGCTGCCCGAACCGAGTATTGCTGATGTGGTGGTCAATATTGAGGATGGGCACCCCGGAGAAGAGGTCGATGTTGTCGGTGTAGACGGACCCGAGGAGCGAGAGCTCCGCGCTGTCGAGCACGACGAGAAGGTCGTAGTTCATCCCGGCCTCGAGGATCGTCACGTTCTTCTGGGAGAGCCTCCCCTTCTTCGGAACCACGATGATATTCACCTTGTGGTCCTCCACCGTGTAGCGGAGCTTGTCCACCTCCACGCCGTTACTGCAATCGAGCGTGATGACGAATTCCTGCTCGGCACCGAGATTCGTGGCGAGGTGCTCGTAATTTGGGAGGAATCCGAGCGCCTCCGGGAGGGTATCGGGGCACACGACCGTGCAATCCTTTCCCAGTGCGCGGAAGACCGAATAGCAGGCCAGAGCACTGCTGAGACCATCCGGATCAATGTTCGCATGCGGGACGATCAGGATGCGTTCGGCATCCCCGATTGCTTTCGTCGCTGCCTGGAGATCGCTGGAGCTTAAAGGCATGGGAGGTTTCTCACTATTATCTCATAATATGATTAGAAAATCAATACTACTTACTGTCAACTAGCGAGGGAGAAAGGCAAATTATAAGCACAGAACCGTTATGAACACCAGTGTTTTCCCTTATCAATGGCAGGTTCTTTCGAGGGAAGGTAAGCTTCTTTCATCGGGGTGTAGCTTAGTTGGTAAAGCGCCAGGCTGGGGGTCTGGAGACCCAGGGTTCGAGTCCCTGCACCCCGACCAACCTTCGCTCTGCGAAGGTTGCCGGCCGTAGCATCG
>JBBAAJ010000161.1:0-3122 GCA_041658365.1 Candidatus Peribacteraceae bacterium
CTTCAATGCGAAATTCCATACCGACTACTGGCCGAACGCATGGGCGGAGGAAATCCTCCTCCTCTGGCCGATGCTCCTCTGGGTTCTGTGGGGGAGGAAATCCAAGCGGGCAGGAAGGGGACGGAGACTGGACTGGCTCAAAGCCGCCGTACTCGGTCTCGTGATCGGCAGTCTCCTGCTCAGCTACTCGCGCGGCGGCGCGCTCGTGTTCCTCGGCCAGCTGCTCCTGCTCGCGCTCCTCGTTTTCCTGAGCCGGGGGTGTGTGTTTCCGTGGCGGAGAGCGGGGGTTATAGGGCTCATGACCTTCGCCGTCGCGCTGGTACTCTTCGCCGGACTGAACCATGTGCGGAGCCGTTTCCACCCCATCGAGTCCGTTACGCGCAAGGTGACGTTCTCCTCGGACGAGGGGGCATCGTCCATTTCGGAGCGGGTGCAGTTCTGGAAGCAGGCCGTGTTCCTCGCAGGCGAAAAGCCGCTCCTCGGCTGGGGACCGTACAGCTTCCGCTTCGTGCAGCCGCGCCTGCAGCACAGCGTGCTGGCCACATCCGACCACCCGCATAATGTATTCCTGAAAATCGCGATGGAGCGAGGGATACCTGCGGCGTTCCTCTTCCTCCTGTTCATCGTTGCCGTTCTGACGACGGGGGTGAGGAAGTTCTTGCGTGACGGTGGGCTGAAGGACGCAGTACTTCTCGTCGGGGTAGCGGGCGTCCTCGCGCACAATATGATCGACTATAATCTCCAGTTCGTGGGTATCGGCCTGCCGCTTTGGATAAGCTTCGGACTGCTCGCCAGCGGGAAGCAAAAGCGTATCGGGGGACAGCTCCTCTCCAAGGGAGTGGAACTGACCGTCTCCATCCTCCTCCTCCTCCTCGCGCTCACGGAAGGGACATTCCTGTACTTCTCCTTCATCGCGCGCCGCGCGGAGGCGGCAGGGGACGCCGCGGCCGCGTTGGAGTGGTACAACAGGACGAATCGCGCGCTCTTCTCCCGCGACCAGTGGCTTTCGCGCGGGGTGATTTCCCTCTCGCTCGAACGGCTCTCCGACGCGCGTCTCGCGACTGAGCGCTACCTGCAGATGAACGAGCAGGACGCGCGCGCATGGAGACTCCTCGGCGATATCGGACTGCGGGCAGGGAACTATCGGGAGGCCTTCAATGCCTACACGCGCGCCTACGCGTTCGGACGGTACAACGACATCGGCATCACGCGTGGATTCGTGTACGTTTCCGCGCACAGCAAGTTGCTCGGTGCGCGCAGAAAGGATGTGGATGAGCTCATGAACGAGTTCGGTTTGGCCATCGAACAGAACACGCACTTCGTTGCGCTCTCGAAGAACGTGGAAGAGCTCGTCTCACTCAGCGATCTGATGGCGCAGATCTTCCCTGCCGACCACCAGGCCTACCGCGCGCTCGCGCGGGAGGCGACTCTCAGCGCGCGGGAAGTCCGTGCGCGCTTCACTGCCCGGTCGCGGGGACTGTTGTGGTGAGGAATTAACCGAAGGACTCTCTTGTTCAGAACATGCCGATGAGAGAGTATTCAGGGATTAGTTTGCCTTCCTCCCCGGGGCCGCACTATCATTCACCCTCCTTCTCCTCTGCCATGAAGAAGTTTACCATCGCTGTTCTCTGCCTCTCACTCTTGCTCGCCGCCTGCGGCAAGCAGCCCATCCAACCTACCGCGTCAGATACGGAGAAACTGCAGAAGTACGCGACGGTCAGCCGGAAGCCCGGCGAGGTCAGAGACCCCGTGCACGGGAAAGAGATCGGCTTCTGGTACGGCGCGGTCACCGGCATCAACCGCGTGAATGCCAACGGGGTGGGGCTCCTCCGCCGTTTTCAGGACGGAACGTCCACCGCGACGGTGAACCTGAATATTCTCAAGGCGCCAGTGAAGAAGTTTCACGTCGTGTGGCTTTCCGACGCCACGTGGACAGAGTCGGTGCGCGTCGGCGCGCTTCAGAGCATTGTCGGGGATTCCCGGCACTCGGTATCGTTCGAAACGAAGGAAGATCTGACGGGACTGACGACGGTATTGGTATCACTGGAATCCTCCTCCGATCCGGAGAAGCCGGGGAGTGTCCGTGAAGCCGAGGGAACGCTCAGAGAAGTGAAGAAGTAAAGCGATAAGCGGTAAGCGATGAGCTGTGGAAAGCAGAACTACCGTAGAGTTTTAGGCAGGCAGGCTGCTGATGGGCAATGTTGCGACCATCGCGATCGTCACGATGGCGATGAGCACGACGTGCATCAGGATGAGGAGCGATGCTCCGGTGGTGGTCGGAAAACGCATAAAAAGGCGGCGATTTTACTCACCCGCCCCGGCATGTCCAGTAAACTTTGATCAAAATTTGTGTTCAATCTCTGTATGAATGAATATCACGCTACTTGTACACACTCTGCCGATGTCCGACACGGAGCACCGTCACCGTCACGATTTTCTGATGGATGGTATAGATGATGCGGTACGGCCAGACGCGCAGGGACCATGCCCCTTCATGTTCTCCTTGCAGTTTCTTCCCCGCGAACGGGTTCTCCCGCAGCACGTCGAAAGCGGCCACCACGCGTTGCTGTTCTTTCCGGGGGAGAGCGGCTATCTCTTTCTTCGCCTTCTTTTTGACCTCGACTATGTACATGCTCAGATTTTGAGCTGCTTTTTCAGCGCGTCAAGGCTGATGGTGTCCTTGGGACGTTTCCCTGATTTCATTTCCTTGATCCCCTCCAATACATCCTTGGACAACTCCGGGTCGGCCATGATCTCCATCGTTTCCTGCCACCCTTCGTACTCCTCGAAGGACATCACGACGACCTTGGGAATGCCCTCGTGTGTAATCACGACGGACACACCGGGATGCTCTGCCGCGTCGATCACGTCGTAAAACTTCTTTCTGGCCTCTGTTGCAGTCATACACTTGTTCATGCGTACATTGTAGCGTACGCATGGAGGCAGGGCAAGGAAAATTTTTGCAGCCGTGTTTTATCTTAGCAGAAGTCACGTAAAGCCGCTTCGCGTCTTTACGTGGTCGGAGCGACTGGACTCGAACCAGCGGCCTCCCCGCTCCGCGGGGCGCTCTACTCATCAAAGCGATGCAGGTGATCGGCAACCGCCTGGAAGAACCATGAAAC
>JBBAAJ010000162.1:0-3116 GCA_041658365.1 Candidatus Peribacteraceae bacterium
CCCGGCCGGCCGGGTTGATAGCCCTGCGTCGTTCCGATCAATTCCTCCCCGTCCTTGAAGACCACCTTGATCTTTTTCCCCACAATCGGCTTGGCTGTGTCGAATGTTTTTTTCTCCTGGTATTGTCTATCCCCGGTAAAGTCCTTCACAAAAAATACAGCCTTCAATACGTTGACGTAAACATCAAGCGGCTTGGAACCGGCCGGGGCATCCATCGGGACGAGATGAAAAACGTCCTTGTTGGGCATGAAATTGTTCGTATAACCCTTTGACACACTGCCGTCCTGATAACGCACAACGATCTTATTTTGTACCATAAAACTCCTCCCCCGATTACCCAATCTAAATCAAACGAAATAATAATTGTTACATTCCTACGGAATCCCCCTCTCCCCACCCTCTCCCCGCTGGGGCTGGTCTTTACCCACACTTAACGCTGTGGGTGTTATGGCCCTAAACTTGGAGGGCGCAGGGCGCTTGGATAAAATTTACGAATATGAGGAAGTGCTTCTTGTTTGAACACAACATACATATCAACAGCGGTATCCAGCCTCTGCAAGCCGCGCCAGATGCATTCCGTTCCCGGCATACCGTCGCGCACCCGGCCCATGTGACCGCCAATGAGGCCTACCATTCTCGCCGCCTGAATCATCGTAGGCGGTGTTCGCGGCGGCTCCTTGGTCCTGCCGTAGTAGCAGCACAGTGCTTTCCACTCCACATCCTCGAAAAAAATCGTACAGGGTTCATTCGGCTTTTCACGAGCGAGCATGGTCAGATGATCGACTCGCCAGGCTACCACCAGGTCAACGCCGAGACAGGCCATAAGCCGGTCCGCGAAGCCAAACTGTCGGCTCTCAATCCGGCAACCCGACTTCAGCGTTCGATGATAGACTTCGATGCCCCATCGTTTGCCGTACCAGTCCAGCCTCTCCTCCGCGTCACGGAGCGTATTGACCGGCACCGTCGTCAGAAGCATCCACTCCAGAGGGGATGTAACGCTTTTATTCGGACGTTCAAGCAGGTAGACGGCCCACATCGTTACCGGCGGGTAGGCCTTGCCTTTGGGCGAAACAAGTTCAACCTGCGCAAAGCGAATATCACAAATAGCCTTCCTGCCCGGTCGGTTATCACGCCGGGGTACGTTGACAATCCGCGGTTCCTTCCCGGGCTTCACCTCATACATAAACTTCCAGAGGTGCTTTTGCTCCACCGTGCGATTCCGGCTCTTTTCGGCGCGTACCAGGAGCTTCGGTCCGGCGGGATCTTTCGCGGCTTCCAGGAACAGCTCGTAGATGTCGGACTCCCGATCCCCCATGCTGATCAGCATCGTGTCGGGACAACACTTCTGGACTTCCGCGACACGGCGATAGCTCCGAAGCCACTTCATGCTTTCTTTCTGCTCGATGGGCAGTTCCTTGCGTCTTTCGCGTTTCCCCTTATCATCAGGATCGCGCGCCCAGCACTGCGCGTCGAGCACACCCAGGGGCGTTCCACTTTCCGTGAACGCAAGCGTATCGTGAAGGATAAGACCCACGGAGGTATGGTCTTTGTTGTTGATCGGCCCCAGGCCTTTTGTGTCCGAATGAGCGCAATAATTGAGCGACGTGGTGTCCTGCGGCGCGAGCACGACCTTGTGCTCCCGTATCCGTTCTATCGCCGCTTCCGTATGGGGGGTAAGGATGACGTCCATATTCACTTTCGGGTTGCTGAAGAAACGATAGGCGGCCATGGTCCGGGCCTTCGTTCCGCAGGCTTCCGGGATGTTTTTGTCCGAACGATTGAAAAAATCATGTGCAATCGTGTACAACCGCTCTTTCAGCCGGTCGTCGTGGAGCCGCACGCCGCCGAATTCCTGTTCCGCCCATGTCTTTGGATGCTCGGGACGCCGACTCGCTCCCAGAGGAATCACCGGCGCGTTCCGCAGAATACCGCACCATTTCTTTGTGAGCGGATGGAGATATATGCGTTTCCTGACCCCGTCCCGGCGACCGGCCGACAGACCCACATCAATCCAGTTGGACGCCTGATAACAACTGCCCTTAAACCGTGTCGGATCGACGAACGTTTCCACCAGCACGGGCCGAACTTTATATCGGGTCTCCCAGTCCTCGGGCAAACGGCGAAGGGCAGCCGCCAAAACAAAGGACGCGAGGTTCGGAACCTGCACCGTCGGAACAATCAGGAATCGGTTGTTGGTCAGGACATATTTCAAATTCGCAATACGCGCCGTTTCACACCAACCGATATACTCATCCCGCTCCCGCAAAGCCCATGTTGCGGAACTGAAAGCCAGCGCCCCCAGATAGCCATACCGGGGACTTTTGATGACATACCGGATTTGCGCCCCAGAGAGCATTCCGTTTCCCAGGTAATGATACTCTTCCAAAAGCGCTCTAAAGATGCGCGAATCCTTGCAATACCGGCTGGTAACCGGCACTATGTCTATGGCCCCCAACTCCTTAAGAGTGCAACTGATATGGGGGATATCAATCTCAAGTTCGGCGATGCTGGAAGACTTCCGGCGCCGCTCGAAACTGAAATCACGCGCCGCAGCCGGCAGGCGCAGGAGGCCTTGCCGCTGAAGCTCAGACAAGGCTTTGCGGCAGTTTCCTTCCTGCGGGCGTCCCGTTGATGTATGCCAGTCGAGCCATTCGCAGACCTGTCGCGACAACTTCCCGCGCGAAATATCGGGGTTGTCGGCAATCATGCGGCTGATGCGGTTAACAATGTCAGTCGTAAACAGCTTCCCGCCTACCTGCATGTAGGTCAATATACACTAAATCACCCCCGGCGTCAAGTGTGTGCTATGACCAGCATCAAGGGAGGGGTAACTATAATAGTCGATACCTCGTCAGCCTGCTGCTGGGTGGTTCATTGGGTTGTTCGTGGATTATCGGATTTTAACAATGCAGAGCTTACGTTTTTCTTTGCGCGCTTTGCGGTTTTGCGCGAGACAGGCCTGAGTAGTTACCAAGAATCAACGTTCAGGAATGACTTGGACCCGAAACCTCGTCATGGTATACTGTACATGACAAGCGGAAAATCAGACCAGTAGGCAGGGGATATCAGGCGATGCAACCAAAAGAGAAAAGAGATTTTGACAAAGAAGCGGCGCA
>JBBAAJ010000163.1:0-3115 GCA_041658365.1 Candidatus Peribacteraceae bacterium
ACCCTAACCCCTAATTTCCAATCCCCATTCCCCTAATTCCCATGTCCGACACCATCACCCTCTCGAAGGAAGAGCAGGCCGTCATTTCCGCGCTGGAGAAGCTGAATGTCATTCAGCTCAATAACGTCGTGAAATTCATGGAGAAGCAGTACGGCATCTCCGCCGCCGCCCCCGTCGCGGTCGCCGCCCCCACCGTCGCCCCGGTCGTTGAGGAGAAATCCTCCTACGACGTGGAGCTGACGGATGCCGGCGCGCAGAAGATCGCCGTCATCAAGGCTCTTCGCGAACTCACGCAGCTCGGCCTCGGCGAAGCCAAGGACCTGACCGAGAAAACCCCGGCCATGATCAAAAAGGGCGTCGCCAAGGCGGACGCCGATGCCATGAAGAAGAGGATCGAGGCAGCCGGAGGAAAGGTGACATTGAAATAATCTGGAAGCGAATGAAGAGGCGGCAGTCCGCCTCTTTTTTTGAATGTAAAATGTAGAATGTACAATGTACAATGACGACAGGGAATGGACACTGCCGAAGCTCCTTTTTCATTCTACATTTTACATTGTACATTCTACATTCCTCATGCAGCTCCTCCTCCAACAGTATCTCTTCCTCATCCCCTTGATCGTTGGGCTCCTGTCCGAGGGACTCAAAATCATCACCGAAGGCATCGAACGCGGCGCCTGGCACGAGGGGCTCTTCCGCTCGGGAGGGATGCCCTCCAGCCACTCGGCGTTCGTCATGTCCCTTTTGATCGTCGTGCAGCAGAAGTTGGGGGCGGATTCAGTCGAATTTGCCATCGCCTTCGTCTTCGCCTGCATCGTCTGGTACGACGCCCTCTCCTCACGCCGCGCCATCGGAGAACAGGCGAAGATCCTCAATCGGCTCCAGCATTGGGAGCACTTCACGGAACGACTCGGGCACTCATTGAAGGAAGTGATCGGTGGGATTCTTTTCGGAGCCGCGGTGACGATGCTGGGGATATGGATAGCGAAGTGATACGGCTCCGCGATGAAAACGCTACGAATGTTTCTCGAAGGTTATTCGGAGTAGCGGCGTAGCGATATCGCTTCGCCGCTATGAAGAAAAGTTCAGATGAACAGTCGTATCATGTATATCGCGAAGCCGTATGAAGAATCCGAAACCGAAAAAACCGTTGCTGGTTGCGCGTTCAATAACACGCTATGTACAACGCGTAACCCGTCCGAACGGCCAACAGGCCGGGCGGGCGCATAACGAGAACTATTCCCTTGCCAAGAAAAAAAGAATATTGACTAACCATACTCAATGAGTTTATAGTCATTTGGCAAACGCCTTCGTCTTAGTCGATCGGAACACTCTACCGAACACTCTAGAAAAGAAGGAAGGTTGCATTCTCTACTTCCTTTTTTTCTTTTTTTATGGCTGATCAGCAGATCACCTGCCGCGACTGCGGCGTCGCCTTCACGTTCACCGAGGGTGAGCAAGCCTTCTACACGGAACGCGGGCTTGCCGCTCCGCAGCGCTGCAAGGAATGCCGCACGAAGCGGAAGGGCGAGCGGATGGCGAACCGCCAGATGTACCCCGCGACGTGCGCCAAGTGCGGCACCGCCTGCGAGGTGCCGTTCAAGCCGCGCCCCGAGTCCGAGGGCGGCCGCCCGGTCCTGTGCCTCAACTGCTTCAAGGCAGAGAAGGCTGAGGGCGGCGCTTCCGTCCTTCCCCCGAAGAGCAAGGACGACGTCGGCAGCGACGCTAACGCCGCGTAACTCCGCGACACATGGACGAAGGCCGGATGAACCTCCGGCCTTTTTCATAAACTGAGAATTAGTCTCAAGCGGCGAGCTACAAGTGGTAAGCAGCTTGCCCGCCCGGATGACCCGGTCGGACGGGAAGCTGTCCGCTTATCGCTTATCGATCGCTATCGCTTCCCGCAGCGCCGCAGCACCCTTGAGGTCGCAAACCAGCGTCGGCGCGGAGACCTGATGGGTCGGCGTCTTCCCCTGCTGCCACTGTTCGATGGCGATGAAGGATTCCTTGTACATCTTCTGGGTGCTCTCCTCGGCATAGAAAGCGATATGCGGCGTCACCAGAACATTCTCATGGCTGATCAGCTTCTCGTTCCACTGGAAATCTTTCTCGTGCTCCAGCACATCGAGCAGCGCGCGGGATACTTTTCCGCTACCCAGAGCCGAGAGCAGGGCGCTGGAGTCGACCAGTTCCCCCCGGGCGGTATTCACGATGATCACTCCCTGTTTCATTTTTTCGAGCGCCCGGTCGTTGATCAGATGTGTCGTTTCCGGGAGGAGCGGGACATGCAGACTCACGATATCGCTCTTCGCCAGAAGTTCCTCGAACTCCACATACTTCACGCCGTACTGCTCTTCGAGCTCGAGCACGCGGCACTTGTCGACCGCGAGGATGCGCATGCCAAACCCATGGGCGATCTTGGCGGTATTGATGCCGATTTTCCCGGTCCCCACGATACCGATCGTCTTGCCCATCAGCGCCATTCCCCGGAGCCCGTGGTAGTCGAAATTCCCCTCCCGCACCTGCTGCTTGGCTTCGGTGATCCGACGCAAGGCGGAGAGCAGCAGCGCGAACACATGCTCGGCGATGACATGCGAGCCGTAGTCCGGAACGTTGCAGACGGTGATGCCCTGGGCCATACACGCATCGAGATCGATATGGTTGAACCCGACGGACCGCGTGCAGAGGAGCTTGAGTTTGGGAAGGGCATTGATGACCTCCGCAGTGAATTTCGAATAGATGAAGCTGCAGACGATCTCCTTCCCATTGCAGGCACGGATGAGCTCGATGCCGTTCAGCGCTTCCGTACGGATCTCGGCATTGGGCAAACGCTCCAGGACGATCTTCAGATCCTGAGAATCGACTTCGAGGAAGAGGATGGTGGGAGGCATAGGAGCATGGTAGCGAAGAGAATGGAGAAAAAGGAGTACAAGGAGTACAAGGAATTTCCTTGTCTTCCTTGTACTCTTCGTCTTCCTTGTAATCCTCTCACTCGCTACAATCTCCCCGATGTCATTCACCGTGAGACCTGTCCGCGAGGAGAGGAAGCCGTCCGGCAGGACAAGAAAGTACCTGCTTTTCGCCACCGCTATCGCGGAGTCCGTCTTCCGGCTCTACC
>JBBAAJ010000164.1:0-3097 GCA_041658365.1 Candidatus Peribacteraceae bacterium
CGCTCCGAGAGGCCAAAACCGCAAAAGAGCCCGGGCGAACCGAGTTCGCCAGAATGTTGGAAATTGTAGAGAAAGGAGGAGCAGACGGAATTCTCGCATGGCATCCCGACAGGCTCGCCAGGAACAGCGTAGACGGAGGGAGGATTATTCATCTTCTGGACACCGGCAAGCTCAAAGCGCTTAAGTTTCCCACTTTCTGGTTTGAGCCGACGCCACAGGGAAAGTTCATGCTGCAGATCGCCTTCGGGCAGAGCAAGTACTACGTGGATAATTTGAGCGAAAACATCAAGCGTGGCATCCGGCAGAAGCTCCACCGCGGCGAGTGGTCATGGTCGGCTCCGCTCGGATACAGGAACAATGCGCGCAGGAAAAACATCGAGCCGCATCCCGAGAACGGGTCCATTGTGCGCAAGGCCTTCGAGCTGTACGCGACCGGAAGCTACACGTTCAAGGCGCTCCGTGACGAACTGACGAAATTCGGTCTGCGTACCAGAAGCAGCAAGAAACTTGCCGTTGCCAGTGTCCAGCGCATGCTTTCAGATCCCGTGTATCACGGCGTGATGAAGATCAATGGCGAACTCTTTACCGGTTCCTTCGAGCCGCTTATCGGGAAGACACTGTTCGACGAGGTGCAGGAGGTGATGCGCAGCCGAGGCAAGCTGCGCAAAGGGCGCAAGTATGACTTCCCATTTACCGGTTGGCTCAGATGCGCCGAGTGCGGCTGCGCGATCACGGCGCAAGTTCAGAAAGGCCATCACTACTACCACTGCACCAAGAAGAAGGGGCCATGTCCGAGGAAAGGGTACCTGCGCGAGGAAAAGCTCCTCGACCGGGTCAAGGCCATCGTCGAACAGGTGTCTCTGCCCGACGACTGGGCGGGAAAAATGCTGCGGCAGCTCGACAGGGATGGAGCGCAGGAGCAGACAGACAATCGGGCAGCGATACAGCATCTTGAGCAGGCAAAGCAGAGTACTGAAAGCAAGCTCTCCGGTTTGCTCGATCTCAAGCTGGAGGGTGTGCTGGATACTGCGGAGTACATTGCCAAGAAGAATCAGCTCATCAACCGAAAGGCGGATGTCGAGCAAAAAATCCGGGATGCCACGCAGGAGCAGACGAATTGGATTGAACCGATGCGCGAGATGATTTTGCGCAGTAAACAAGCCAAAATGCTCCTTCACACGGAAAAGTTCTCCGAAATTCCAGCATTTCTGAAAACGACCGGATCGAACTGGCTTTTGAAAGGCGCGGCGGTGCGGTACGAAGCCAAAAAAGGCTGGCGCGTTCTGCGCCAGCGGCGACGATTTCGTACTTGGTGGAGCTGAGGGGAATTGAACCCCTGACCTCTTGCATGCCATGCAAGCGCTCTAGCCAGCTGAGCTACAGCCCCATCTGTCTCCATTGTATCGTTCACTCGATGATTTTTAAAGTACCGGCTAACTTTGCCGTATATTCAATATTGTGCTATAATATACAAGAAAACACATATCCATGAGTGAAGAACTGTTCCAATCACTGATACGTGACCTCGAGCAGCGGAAGCCGATTCGGGAGAGGCTTGCCGCACTCAGAGGCGAGAAACTCGATGCCCTCAAACGGGAAACGGAGGAGGCTATTGCACATGCAAAAACTGAATCGGCACCTGACAGGGAAGCCTATGGGCGGCTTCGCGAGCATATGATCGACGTGACAAGAGACGTCCTCCTATCGTCCCTCCTGGAGGCCACGGAAGGGATTATCTTCAGCCGGGGCGTTGAGCGCAGGCAGGAGACGGAAAAAGAGCAGCCAAGGGCACAGGAATCGGCGCAGTCGTCTGCTTCCGATCAGGCTCCGAAAGAAAGCCTCAATGTGTTCGGGAAGAATCCGGCGCCCACGGCCACGCAGAAACCGGCCATGTGCTTCCGTGAGTGGGTGCGCTCACAGCGGGGCCAGTCGGCGCCGGCGGAAGGCACATGGAACAAAATTGTCTCGTGGTTCGGCGTGCAGTCTCCGAATCCCGGGCAAAACTACGATGAGAATATCTGGAGCAAGCCGAAGTATTGGTTCGCGTACGGCGTCTACCGGCTGATGGACTGGTGGAATGGCTGGTGGAAGAAACCGGCCGCAGCTCCCGAGCAGAAGAAACAGCCGGAAGCGCTGCCTCCTGCCCCCACGGAGCCGAGTCCAGCGGTACAGCAGCAGCAACCGGCGCCAACCCAATCGCCCGCACCCCAAGAGGCTTCGACAGCTCCGAGTCCAACGCCCGAAGTGAAACCCCAATCCGCTGTGCCCTCTATTCCTACAGTTCAACAAACTCCAACACCCGCACCTTCGGAGCAATCACAATCTGCTATGCCAACAGCTCCTATCCAAACCACAAATAATCCTGAAACAGTACAATTATCCGACACTGCTTTCCAAGAATTTCTCAGTGGTAAAGAAATCGGTAAATATCGGGTGCAAATCAAACTGCCGAACGAATTTTCTGTCGGAAACAGGAGGTGGTGTATTCGAAAATATGTGACTATACCAGTAAGAGGAGATCAAGCATTCCCGGTTTGTTTTACCGACGTATCCCTAAAACAAGGTCAATTATCACTCAACATGCAACTGAATGCTTGGAGCTGGGTAATTACATTGGTAAAAAAAACCGGACTTCCAACCGAAGGAGGCAAGACATTAACGAAAGATGAAACTCTGAAGCTTCTCGCATATCTGGCAACTAACAATCAAAAGAAAGAAATTAAACAAGAAGATGCTGAAGGAAAAAAGGTTGTCGTCGCAACTCTTGAACCGATGAATTAGGTGGTATTAACGTATCGTTTGGCTTCCAGAGCCAATTTTCTTGAATCGCCGCACCCACGGAGGGGTGCTGCTGATCAAAAAATATTTCTCAATCAGCAGCGGCCCTCCGTGGCCGCGGTTGCGGCGGATTTTTTATGTGAACACTACCTAATTTTTGATAAAAGCGCGTAGAAAAGTTTTCCTGTGAAACCCGCTCGGGCCATGTTTGCGTATAGCCGCGAGATGCAACGGCGCCCCGTAGCCCTTGTGCTTCTCGAAACCGTACTTCGCGAATTTTTTCGCGGCCTCGACCATGAGATGGTCTCGCGTGACCTTG
>JBBAAJ010000165.1:0-3096 GCA_041658365.1 Candidatus Peribacteraceae bacterium
GAAATTCGACGATGAGCGCGCCCCCTTCCCCTTTCTTGAACACCTTCTTCGTGGCCCCCTCCCGAAGAATCGGCTCCATTTTTTCTTCGTAAAAACTCTCGCCGGTTTCTCTGTCGACCTTCACATGAAGACGCTCGCAAAGCTTCAAAAGAGCCTTTTTCGTCACATCGACCACGTCTTCCCGAAAGGCGCGCAAGACTGAATCCCCGGCTTCGAGTTTCGCAAATTCCTTGCGAGCGTCATCCTCGAGCGAAGCGTTCGTCTCGGCTTCTTTATGGAAACGCACGTAGAGCCCCAGCAATTCGTCGACTGTGTATTTGCCGATAGGTTTTCTGGAGCCCCATTTCTGGTATGCCACGGCCAGTTTCCCGAACTGGGTGCCCCAGTCGCCCGGATAGTTCCACCCGATCACCGGGAATCCGCAGTGGCGGTAGAGATTGATGATCACTTGTCCGATGACCGTACTGAGGATGTGATGAATCCCGAGCGGCTTGGCGATGTTCGGACCGAAGAAATCGATGATGATCGGCGCGTCGCCCGTACCCGCCTGTTTTGGTTCGCATGCATGTTCGACTGCCGTAAGCCACCGTGAGAGGACCTCGTCATCAAGCGCGACATTGACGTATCCCGACCCCGCGACCTGAACCCAAGAAACACCCGGAGCGGCTCTCAAACTTTTCGCGATGAGCTCAGCAACATCCTGAGGCTTCCTCTGCAACTTCTTGGCTAGTTGCAGAGCAATAGAAGTCGTAAGATCCCCTCTTCCTTCATCCAATGCAAAATCAAAGTGGACAGTTGTCGATATGTCGAATTTTTCCTTCAGGATACCCTCAGAAATTCCCGCCAATTTTTTTCGAAGTTCGAACACAGAAAGTGATCAAAAGTTAAGCGCTACTTTATACCGTTTATTTGACATGTATAGCAAAAAAATAAAATTGATCTTGATCACACTTTTTCTTCATTGTTTTACGCATGTTTGAACAAATAATTTATGCACATTTGTACACCCATGCTTTGATCAACAGAAATACTCAAAATGTGGAAAACTCTGTGGATATTTTGTGAACAAACGAAAAGTTTTCCTCATGAGTATAAGAAAAACCTGCACATGACAATTTACGATTACACAGAAAAGATGGTATAATTGACTGTGTTCATGAAACACAAAGCAACACACACTCGCGCCATCATCCAATTCACAGTTTGTTGCTTCCTTGTGATCGGAGCAACGGGCTGCTCGAAAAAAAAGTTATCCGGACCCGTAAGCGGGGGCCGGAGCGCCATCCTCACGCTCTCTATTCTCCAGGAACAACTATCGAAAGGGGCTTCCGTGCGGCGTGCCGCGCCGCTGGGACTCTTTACCGCTGAATTTCTCTCCACCTCTCCCACCGCTATGGCCACGGAGGGCGGAAAGAAAGGAATTTTGGTCCAGTCCCGGATCATGGCGGCACAACAGACGATTTCGGATCCGGATTTTGATCTGCTGCAGGCATTCGCTGACGCTCTTCAGGTAGACGTCGCCGATCTCCTCAATCGTAGCATCGACCGCCAGCAGGCTCTGGATACATACAGCGAAGCGCTCACGAATGTCGCGACCCGCACGAACGACCGCTACAAGGAACTCACGGCGCTTCTCGAGGAGCTGAAACAGACCGCACGGGATCAGAACAAGGAGAAAACACAGGCCGAACGGGACCTGAAGAAAGCGATTGACGGCAAAGATTTCACGGACGCGGGAGAGAAGCAGAAGATCGTACTCGAGAAGCAGGATGCTTTCGCCCAGACCGACCTGAAGCGCAAGGAAACAGAAGGAGTGGTGGATACCCTCGACAAACTCCTCACGCTCTACGGTCAGAAAATCCTCGCGATCCAGCAGAATCGCGAGGTGCTCGTCGCCGGCAACAAGGTGGTGGATGTGCCGGGAATCGAGGACCTCAAAATCATTGAAAGAACGAGGAAAACGACAGTCAAAGACCGCAAAACCGGATTCGACACGCTCTTCCAGTGAAAGTGAAGCCCTTCATGATGAGGAAGAATACGCAGGAACAAGGGATCATAACCAAATTGTCGGGAGGAAATAATTTTGGTAAAAATTGATTCTTTCTCCTCGAGAGCGGGTATCTACCCGCGGTTGATGGTCAAAGCTTAAACTTGCCGACCGCAGGTAGATACCTGCTCCAGATAAACTATAATTTTTCTTGCATAACACACCCGGATAAAAGCTTTCTCCCCACGTATTGGTGTTGATCCGAGACAAGCTCTAGAGACTGCGAAAAACGGGCTCTTTAGCTCTTTGAACGGAAGCCATTCTGTGGTATAATTCCCTGATGGCCTCTGACGCCACAAAACCCAAACATGCCCCCTCCCCGGTCGCCGAGAAACTCTTCTCGGTCATCGACGAGCTCTTAGGCCTCCACCAGAAGGTGGAGGAAATCGTCAAATCCGACGAGAACGAGGAACTCACGAAGGAGGAGAGAGAGATCATCCGGCGCTACGAAGAGGGCATCCAGAAGCTCCTCGATGTCATCGCGCCAGCTGGCCTGAAGTATGACCGCAGCCTCATCCAGCTCAACGAACAGCTGGTGGCCCGCAGTTTCTACGCCTACAACTGGCCGAGCCAGATCTACCCCAACTGGCTCTCGCAGCTCATCAACTTCGACATCCAGGCGGACATCTCGATGTTCATCTATCCGTCATCGAACAAGGTCATCATGAAGATGCTCAGGAAGAAAGTCGCAGAGATGCGCAGCTCCATCCGTATGCTGCAGCAGCGCGGCATTGTCCGCGACCCGCAACTCGAAGCGGCGCTCCAGGACGCGGAGGAACTCCGCGACCTCCTCGCGCGGGGAAGCGAGAAGCTCTTTCAGCTCGCGTTCTACTTCACGATCTACGCGGAGAACGAGGCAAAGCTCAAGAAAGTCCAAACCGACGTGGAAGCGATCCTCGGCGGGAAACTGATCCTCACGAAACCCGCCGCCTTCCAGATGGAGCACGGCTGGAACAGCTGCCTGCCGTACTGCATGGACGAGCTGGATTTCAACCGGAACATGAACACGCAGGCGCTGGCCACGAGCTTCCCGTTCTCCAGCTCCGACC
>JBBAAJ010000166.1:0-3043 GCA_041658365.1 Candidatus Peribacteraceae bacterium
TGAAGGCGCCGCCTTCCAGACGCACCGCCGCCGGCACGCCGCTCTTTCTCGATGACGCCGCTTCAGACGCCGTCCCGGAGCTGGCGCATCACTCGAACGCATTCAAGAACTTCTTCAAGCGGTGGCCGAAGTTCTACAATTTCCTCTTCGCCGTCATCGGACCGTCGCTCCTCACGGGGCTCACCTCCGCGCGTTTCGTCCGGAGGTTTCCTGCATCGGCAGCCGTTCTCTATGCGGGGTCCGGTTCGCGTCGCATCAGTCCGACCGCGATCAACGTGGATATGTTCGAGTTCCCCGGCGTGGACGTCGTCGCCGACCTCGCCGCGCTCCCGTTCCGAGATGGCGTGTTCGATGCCGTGTCCTGCGAGCAGGTCCTGGAACACGTTTCTCATCCCGGGCGTGTCACCGCAGAGCTCCTGCGCGTTACACGGAGCGGCGGCCTCATCCATCTCGCAAGCCCCTTCGTATTCCCGTGGCATGCCTCTCCCTCCGATTACCATCGCTGGACGCTCGAGGGACTTGCAACACTCTTCCCGGGCTGCGCGCTCGTAGAAAAGGGCGTCACGGCGGGTCCCTGCTCCGCTCTCACCGCCCTCCTCGCCACGACTCTTGCAACCCTCCTCTCCTTCGGGTCCGTGATGCTCTTCTCCTTCTTCGAGCATGTGTTCTATGTGCTTCTTATCCCGCTCAAGCTCCTCGATCTCCTCGCGGCCCGTCTCCCCGGCGCGGAGCTCTGCGCCGCGAACCTGTACATTGTCCTCCGGAAGCCATGATACCACTTCGCGTTTTCAACATTCCCTCAGTAGATCAGAGTTTACCATTGGCGATTGTTGGCTTGAGTAAACGCTTCGCGGTACGAGAGGATGTTTTTTTTCTGTTTCCGGATTGATGGCTTTTTCACTGCAATTTCGTATGGCCCGGAAATCCCTCCTGCTGTGGATCGGCCCCCTCGGTCTCGGGGTGGCGTTGATGCTCCTCGTGTTTTTGCCGTCCTATTTGCAGCGCCACGATCCGCTCTATCCTTTCCGCGGAGTGGAGATTCTCGGTCCCGATGCGGAGGTGCACTATGCCGCGCGGGTCCGTGAGATCGCTGACGGCTTCCCGTCACTCGGGAATACGTTCTACAGTGCGCCGAAGAATCTGCCTTCACTGCAGCCGCCCCTCCCGGAAGCGACCATCGCGTCCGCAGCTTCGATGCTGGGGATCGATCCCCTCATGGCGTTTCTGGCATCGAAGGCGGTGTTCGCCGTCATCGTAACGATCCTGTTCTTTGCCTTCCTCTTCGTCGTGACGGGCAGTGCGCTCACGGCGTTCACAGCGACCGCCCTCCTCCTCTTCGGCGGGGCGCTTTTATCTGCGCCGTGGGATTTCCCGATGTTCCTCCGTCCGGCGGCAGGCGATTCCTTTGAGTTCCTCCGGTTCTCGCGCGCGATCAACCCGCAGTGGACGGTGTCATGGTTCCTCGGCGTCCTCCTCTCCCTTGCACTCTGGATCAAGCGACCGCGTATCGGATGGCTCGCCGTCGCGGCAGCCTGCACCGGTGTTCTCATCTATTCCTACGTGTATGCCTGGACGTACGTGTTCGCGTCGGTCGGACTCCTCACGGTCTGGTTCCTCTCTTCGGCTTCGCTCGGAGTCTTCGACTGGCGGCGTGACAGGAAGCGTCTGCAGCATCTTGCGCTGTTCTGGGTCGTGGTCATTGTGGTCGGTATTCCGTATGCGCTTAATCTCTTGGAGGCCATGGGCCATCCGTGGTTTCCGGAGAGCGCGCAGCGGCTCGGGATGCTGACGAGTCATACGCCCATCATCGGGGTGTGGCTTGTCGTGTTCATCGTCGTTTCGTTCCTCACGAAGCGCCTCTGGCCTGCGACGTGGCCGCTCCTTCCGTGCCTCGCGCTCGGAGGGCTCATCGCCCTCAATCAGCATGTGCTCACCGGGCGGTACATCGTCCCGCATCACTACCACTGGTACTTCATCCAGCCGCTTGCGAGCGTCTTCACCGTCGCACTTGCGCTCTCGGTGTTCTTCCCGTTCGTCCGTTCCCGTCTCCTCCGGGGCATCGTGAGCGCCGTGCTCGTCGCTTCGGCCATCGGCGTCGGCTTTGTCCAGCAACGGCAGGCCTACCTCGGGGTACGCGATTATTGGGGGCATCTGCAGGACACGGCGCCCGTGCTTGACTTCCTCCGCGACCCCGCTTCGCGGGGCGATGTCATCTACTCGCACGATTTGGATGTCCTCAACCTCGCTCCGGTATACACGTCCGCCGATGTCTATACCTCGAGCAATGCGAACAACTACCTGGTGCCGCTCGCGCGCGCGCGCGATGTGTATTTCTTCGACCTCTGGCTCGAAGGGGTCACGCCCCTGCAAGCTTCAAAAGAGTTCTTTGCGTCGCGGCGTTACACGCTGAGCAGCCGCCTCTACGCCATCTACTATCGCGAGCTCCTCGGTGACTATGCCGCTATCCCCGATGCGGTGATCAGGGAGCACGTCGCGGCCTACCGCGAGTACATGAAGCTCTCTTTCAGAGAGAAACTCACGCGTTACCCGCTTACCATGGTGGTGACGACCCCTTCCGATCCGGATACGGTGCAGTGGCGCACGTTCCTGTCCTGCAGCAAGCCGATTTTTCAGTCGCCGGGATACGGCATTCGCGCACTCATTCCCGCGGGAGTAAGCGGGAGCTGTCTCTAGAGGCCAGAGGGTTTCCTCTCTCGCTGCAGCCGTATCTTCAGTGCGGTGAAGGCGCCTAAAACAGCGTCACGCCAGCCGATTTTCTTCCCTTCCGCGAAGCTTCGTGGGTGGTAGGAGATGGGGACTTCGCGGATGGCTACCCCGCGTTTCAGGGGGTATGCGGAGAGCTCGACTTCCAGTTCGAACCCGCGTGCTTTGAGCGGAAGTTCTTTCAGGAGCGACGTCGGAAACAGCTTCAGGCAGGTGTAAGAGTCGGTGAGCCGGCTCCGAAAGAGCACGTTGATGAGCAGAGTGATCGCCTTGTTCCCGATGAGGTAGAGTGGGTAGATGTTGGGGTTCCGCTGCAAGA
>JBBAAJ010000167.1:0-2954 GCA_041658365.1 Candidatus Peribacteraceae bacterium
TTCTCGCACCCAGAGAAAATGACGCCGGAACAAATCAAGCGGGTGGAAGATCTGGTCAATGAGAAAATCAAAGCCGATCTGCCGGTCAGTTATAGTCTTATGACCGTCGATGAAGCGAAAGCCAAAGGCGCGATAGGAGTATTCGATAGCAAGTACGGCGAGCAGGTGAAGGTCTACAAGATGGGAGATTTCACCAACGAAATCTGCGGCGGGCCGCATGTGGCGAGTACCGGGCTGCTCGGCAGCTTCAAGATACTCAAAGAGGAAAGCTCGTCGGCCGGTGTGCGGAGAATAAAGGCAATCGTTACGGGAGGGCCGAAGGAGATAGAGGTGGCGGGGGAGGAGGGTTAGGAATTAGGGTTGGGGTTAAGGGTTAGGGTTAGTGGTCCCGCTTTAATTTTCCATACGAAAAGCCTGGCAGTATTACCTGCCAGGCTTTTGCTCCTTCCGTGCGAAGGATCACACATCACCTCTTCGCCTTGAGCGCCTCGTCGTGGCGCATGCCGCTCGGCGGCAGGTCCGACGCGTGGACGTTCTTCAGAGCGGCTGCCGCGCCGGCATACTGCTCGGCATCGTTGTCTTCCCACTCGATGCTGATCGCGCCATCGTAACCGATGCGGTTGAGCTCGACGATCATCGCCTCGACGTCAACGGAATCCCTGCGGCTGCCCGGCGTTACGAAGTTCCAGCCGTTCAGCGGGTGGCCCATCGGACGGTGGCCCCCCAGGAGACCGGCACGCGACCACGGGATGACCTGGACCCCCTTGACATGGACCGAGTAGATCGATTCCCCGTGGACACGGATGAACTCGACGGGGTCGACCCCCTGCCACACGAGATGCGAGGGATCGAAATTGAAGCCCACCGTGTCTCCGAACCCGGCCTTTTCCATGGCCGCTTTGAAATCCAATGCGGACTCGATGTCCCCCATCGCACGCTCACTGGGATGGCATTCCAGACCGAACTTCACTTTGTAGTCCTGGCATGTCTGGAATACCGGACCGAACCGCTCGACCAGCAGTGCCAGGCTGACCTCGCGCACGTCCGGGATTTTGTAACCGCCGATGTCGGTCGGAGTCGGCGGGAACCCGAAAAAGTGCGACCAGCAATTTGCCGGCGAGCCTACGAAACCGGAGATCGGGACTTGCCGGTCTTGCTCCTTCCCGAGGAAATGGGCATACCGGGCAGCGTTGATGAGGCTTTGTCTCGCCTGAGAATGAATCAGCCTCCCCACCTCCGCCGGGACATAGTAGGGATCCTCGAGCGGCGGTTTACCGCCAGTGGCCCTCCAGGATTTGTAGGCCTCGACAGCCTTCCCGCCAACGAACTGGAGGGTCTTGGCGCTGGGCTCATCGCCCAAGGCCTGCCCCTGGAGGTGCATGGCAAGGGTGAAGATCTCCAGCTCGTGCTTTTTCGCGAGAGCGACCCGCTCCTTAGCATAGGCTGCGGCTCCTTCGCTGGAACCGCAACGGCCAAGATCGAGTTCCCAGCCCGCCTCTTCCCAGCCATCGAAGTCTTGGCCTTGCAGGAAAGCGATCCACTCGCCCTCGGGTACGTTGCCGTACTGTCCCCGGACAAGGCCGACTTGGTGGTAGGAAAACTTTCCGAACCGATGTATCTGCGTCTGACGGCATCCCATGGCATAGTCTCCTCGCTGCCAGATGAGCAATGCACGGTCAACTGACCTCTCCGCATGGAACCAATTCCTGCGAAGCGCATGTCTCTTCGACATCATGGTGCTTCCATGACTGCAGCTCCTCACATGTATCGCATGCGCGAAGCTGCAGTCAATTTGTGATCCTGACGCTTTGAAAGAGCATCCAAGCTACACTGGCTTTTATAAAGCATTCTTGCAGCTTGGAGAACGATCATCCTACAGAGATACAGATACGTCAACTCACCCACCCCCTCACCCGCATCGCATCAACGATTCGCTGAATTGCGATATTGAACGCTGCTTCGCGGTAGCTTAAGTCCTTGCGTTTGGCTTCGGTGCGCACATCGTCGAAAGCCTGCAGCATTATGCGCTTGAGCTCAAGGTCCACGCGCTCCGCGGTCCACTGGTTCCCGGCTCTTCCCTGCGCCCACTCGAAGTAGCTCACGGTCACGCCGCCGGCATTGGCCAGAACATCGGGAACGACGATGACGCCTTTTTTCTCCAAAATCTTATCGGCTTCCGGTGATACCGGTCCGTTGGCCAGCTCCAGGATTGTCTTGGCCTTCACATCCTTCGCGTTCTTTTCGGTGATGACATTGTCCAGCGCAGCCGGGATCAAGACATCGCAATCGATCTCCAGAAGCTCCTCGTTACTGATCACCTCCGTCTCATCGAGCTTCAATCTCTCCAAGTCACATACCGATCCTTCGCAGTACTGGCCCTGAACCGAGCCGGTCTTCTGCTTGTACTTGTGAATCCGGATGGGATCAAGACCGTTCTTGCAATAAATACCGCCATGCGAGTCCGAAACCGCCACTACCTGGGCTCCGGCGTCGTGGAGGAATATCGCCATTTCCGAACCGGCGTTGCCGAACCCTTGAACCGCGACCTTCACTTCGCTCAATTCGATGGCCTCGATTTTCGCCAGTTCTTCGAGAAGAAAAAATCCGCCACGGGCGGTAGCTTTGTCGCGACCCAGCGACCCGCCATACGAGAGCGGCTTGCCGGTGATCACCGCCGGCGCGTAGACGCCCTTCACCTTCTCATATTCGTCGCGCATCCACGCCATGATCTGGGGATTCGTGTTCACGTCCGGCGCAGGGACATCCGTGTCCGGACCGATCGAGTCGGCGATCAGGCGGATGTAGGCGCGGCTCATGCGCTCAAGTTCGCCGCGCGAAAGCTCCCGGGGATTCACCTGAATGCCGCCCTTGGCGCCGCCGAAGGGAATATTCACCACCGCCGTCTTGACGGCCATGAGCGCCGCCAGCGCCTTCACCTCCTCCAGATCTGCCGC
>JBBAAJ010000168.1:0-2950 GCA_041658365.1 Candidatus Peribacteraceae bacterium
AGAGAGGACATGGCTGATCGATCCGCTGGCGGCGGGCCTGGACCTCTCCTTTCTCGGCGACGTCCTGATCGATCCGGAAATCCTCAAGATCTTCCACGCCGGCGACAACGACATCCGGATCCTGAAGCGGGACTACGCCTTCGGCTTCCGGAACATCTTCGACACGCACCGCGCCGCGTCGCTTCTCGGATTCCGGCTGCTCTCCCTCTCCACGCTGCTCGAAACCCACCTCGGCGTCACGCTGGAGAAGAAGATGCAGCGCTCCCGGTGGGATCTCCGGCCCCTCTCCGAGGAACAGCTCGACTACGCAGCCCTCGACACGGCCCACCTGACCGACCTTTACCGGAAACTGGACGCGGAACTGCATGAAAAGGGATTGGAAAAGGAGGCAAAGCGCCTCTTCGTCGGAATGACCGCGGTTGTCTGGCGGCCGAGGGTTCTCGACCGGTCGGCTCACCGGAACATCGCCAGATACGCGCAACTGACCTCCGTGCAGAAAGAGCGGCTCCGCCTGCTGTACCGCTGGCGGTTCGGGAAGGCGGAGGAGATCAACCGCGCCTGTTTTATGCTCCTCTCCGATTCACAGCTCATCGGTCTGGCGCGGCTGGAGAACGCATCCCTTCAGAAGATCGCCGGCCCCGGCCTCCTCTCCGCCAAGGGTGCAAACCGCTTCGGCCCGGAAATCCTGAATCTCCTTACGATAAATGGGGACAGGTAAATGGGGACAGGTACATTTTTTTCTGCGAAAAAAATGTACCTGTCCCCATTTACCGCCGCCTCCCGACCGAAGGGTCGGGAGGCGGTCACATTATCGATACCCGAAGAGCATGGAGTAAAGGATCAACAAAATAATGATGATCCCGATGCCCAGGAAAAAGAACCCGAAGGCGTAAACAAATTTGATGAAGCGGGGCGACAGTTCGGTGAAAACCAGACTCTTCTTCAATCGTCCCTCTTTTTTCTGCTCCGCGTAATCCCTCGGCCGGTCGAGGCGATATTCATTCAGCGGAACCAGTCCGGTGAAAATCACCCGGTCCATCGGGAACCCCTCGGGACGGAGATGGGTATTGAAAAAGTGAATCGTAAAAATAAATCCGGTGGCCAGCAGCGCTTCATCGCTGTGAATAATCGTGGCCACGTTGATCAGCCAGCCCGGAAAGATCAGGCTGCTTAATTCCGGGAACCAGAGCATCAGACCCGACAATCCGATGACCGGAACGCCCCAGAAGACCGCCAGATAATCAAATTTCTCCCAGTAGGTCCAATGGCCGTACTGGGGGCGGGGTCCCTTTCCGAAAAACCATTTCATGGTGCCGACAAAATCCGTCAAGTCCTGTGCATTCGGCAACATGGAGTCTCTTCCGAACAGGAATTCCTTCAAGGGCGTTTTCCTTTGAAGTTTCAGCCTGATCAAAGAGTAGATATGATAGAGGAAGAAAACGATCAGGACGATCGCCGCGAAACGATGAATCCGACCGGCCATCTCCACCCCGCCGAGCAGGTTGGTGACTAACCTTGCCCAGGCCATACCCGCAAATTTCAAGACCATCCCCGTCAGGGCCAACCCCATGAAACTGAGGATGACGATCAAATGGGAGATGCGCTGGGCATCGGTAAAGCGCCGGATATAATACCTCTCGTGGGCCGCCGTTTCCATCTTCCGTTTTCCACGCAGGTGGGCAAATGATCGCGGAAGCCACAGCAATGTATGGAGTCCGAAGAAACCGAAGGTTCCCAGGAGCAGGGAGGTCATCCCCCAGAATGTGACATAAAGAATCGGATATTTCGCCTTGTCGTGGTGGGTGGCGTGGGTCAGATAACCCGTGAAACGCCGGTTTGCATCCGGATGGCATTTCTGGCAGGTCTTGACCACCTGATTAAAGCCGACATGGGAATTCGGATCGTTCACCCCCAGGATATCATGGGCCCCATGACAGTCGGAACATTTGGCCGATTTCAGGTATCCCAACCGATAAGCCTTGCCGTGCATGGTATCCAGGTACGTTTTACCCAGATCCTTATGGCATTTTCCACATTGATCGGCAACTTCGGTCAGGAATTTGTCCTGCGCGCTCACCTTGATTTCATGGGAGGAGTGGCAATCCTTGCAGGTCGGCAGCTGTTCCGTGGACTTGCTGACCATGGGGCTGTGGATGCTCTTCGCGAATTTGGTGTAAATCCCCTGGTGGCAGGCGCCGCAGGTGGCCGGAACATTCTTGATATTGATCGAAGAGCGCGGATCTTTATGGTCCAGGATGAGATGGCTGTTGTGGCAATCGGTGCAGATCGCGGTGGGGAGCAGACCCTTTTGCTGCAGCCCTACCCCGTGGACGCTGGTTGCATAATCGACGACGACGTTTCCCTTTTCGACCTGCGACACCCGGGCAGCCTTCCCCTTTACACCGTGACATTTGCCGCAAAGGCGGGGGATGTTCGCCCGATAGACGGGGGAATCCATCTTCCGCTTAGACAATACCTGATGCTTGCCGTGACAATCGGTGCAGTAAGGGGCATCCGTTTTCTTTTTCAGATAGGCCTGCCCGTGCGCGCTGTCGTTGAAGTCTTTCGCCATCTGGGCGTGGCAACCGGAGCAGTCAATCTTGCCGGAGGTCTGGCAGGGGCGGGGGAGGCGGGGATTGATATCCGCGTGGCATTTGACACAGGGGATGTTTTTGTGGGTGGAATTCTGTAAATCAGCCTCCTCCACATGCATGGAAATTTTCTGCCCGCCCGCAACCTTATGAACCGTTTGCTTCGAGTGACACTTCAGGCAGACGCGGTCCGACAGGCCGGTCGCAACGCTTTCCTTGCGCATTTTATGGGACAGATGGCAGTCCGAACAGGCGGGAATCGCCCCCGGCTTCTCTTCCCACATTTCGCCCCGAATCACCTTCATATGGACCTGTTCGATCTTGGTATGGCAAACTTGGCAGGTCTTCGCGATGTTATA
>JBBAAJ010000169.1:0-2944 GCA_041658365.1 Candidatus Peribacteraceae bacterium
TGAACGGGGAAGAGGTGTGACAAACGAAACACTTCTCCACGATGGCCGTCATGCTTTGCCCGCCCGACGCCTCCTCCATCTCAAAGTGCCTGTTCCGGAGAATAATATTCTCCTGATTTTTCTTGATGCTCAACAGAAGGTCTTTCCTGAGCGCGACCGTGCGGTGCAGTTGAGAGAGCCGATGCAGCTCATAGATGGTCGCCTGCGTCGTCGTCACGATGTAGACGCCGCCGAAGAAAAACATCAAGGCAAAAATGGCGAGTCCGAAAACAATTTTTTTCTTCATGTTTTACGGCCTCGTAAAAAATCATTGCCGGAATTCCAGCCGGTGACGGAAGCTATTTGGCCAGGATTTCGACCCTGGCCCTGTTGTTCAGCTCGCCGATCCAAGCCTCCTTGGTCATCCCTTTTTCCTGCGTCCCCTTGGCGACGAGTTTGGAGATCAGGAGATCCTTTGCGATCCGCTTTTCGAAGTTGGCCGGCGTCATGGCGTGATTTTTCAGAAAGGCATCAAAATCCTTATCGGACATATTCATGCTTTTCTTGATGGCGGCGATCCGGTCGGCGATCTCCTGCGGGGGCACGGTGATCTTTTCCTTGGCCGCCTCGGTCGCCAGGATTTTTTCCTGGATCAGTGCATTCAGGATCTGCATTCTCATATCCGCCGCGGCCGCTTTGCCCTCGGGGGTGGTAGAATCCGGCTGACCGCTTTTCCCGGACATTTTTTTATAGAGGTCGAATTTCTGATCCACCTCCGCAATCGATATCTTTTCTCCGTTGACCATGGCGGCCGCTGAACCGCCGCCCTTCATCGGGTTCGGCAGCAGGCCTGTAAAAATCAGCAGGGCCGCGCCTCCCAAAAGCACCAGCAAAACGGCAAGAATCGCATAGACATTTTTCCTGCCCGGCCTCTTCTCCTGATCCTGAGAAGGAAGAACCCTTGCATCGTCTTTCACTTCCTTGCCGCATGATCCGCAGACCGCCACCCCGTTTGTTAGGGCGTTACCGCAGTGGGGACATTCCAGATTTTCCATTTCTTTGACCTCACGGTGTATTGATGAAAACTCACGCGGTCTATGCCATAATAGACCTGTAAAGTAAAGGTAAAATGACAACAAAGAGCCCGCCGCCGCTCTAACTTCAGGAAGCGCCGCCATAGCTGTGGAGACCGGAGAGGATCAGGTTCACGCCGAGGTAGCAGAAGATGGTGGCGGCGAAACCGACGATCGACAGGATGGCCGCCCTCTTGCCACGCCAGCCGCGGGTGATCCTTGCATGCAGATAAGCCGCATAAATGAGCCAGACGATCAGCGACCACGTTTCTTTCGGATCCCAGCTCCAGTATGTCCCCCACGCCACGTTGGCCCAGAAGGCGCCCGTGACAATCCCGATGGTTAAAAGCGGAAACCCGATCGCGATGGTCTTGTAGCCGATCTCGTCGAGCGCGGAAGAGGAGGGAAGGAAGCCCCAGAACGACCCGGCGGACTTGACGGAAAACTGCTCCGCTCTGGCCTTGAAAAGATAGAGGATGCTGACGCCGAAGGAGACGGCAAAGGCGGCGTATCCGACAAAACAGGTTACCACGTGGGAAATGAGCCAGTTGCTCTTCAGGGCCGGCACCAACGGCTGAATATCATTTGGATTCAATGAAGCATAGGCCATGATCAGAAAAGGGAAAGGGGCGACGAATGCGCCCACCGTCCGGATCTTGAACTTTCTCTCCAGGACAAGATAGATCAGCGCGATCGTCCAGGCAAAAAAAGTCAATGATTCATACAGATTCGTCAGCGGCGCGCGTCCGATTTCCATCTGGTAGGATTCGTACCACCTCATGCCGATCGCCGCCGTTTCCACAACGACACCGCCTAACAGCGATAGGCTCGCCGCCTTCCCCAGCATCTCAGACCGGAACGCCAGGTAAGAGACGTAAAGCACCATCGCGAAAAAGTATACAAATGTGGCAATGCCGAATAACAAAGAATTGGTCATTAAGAAACCTCCTTCAGGCTCTGAATCATCTGCGCCATCTCTCTTGAAAAGGCGTCGCGGTTTTTGTTTGCCGTCCCGCCGATCGTCAATTCACTTCTCCCTTTTTTATCGGTTCTCAGCGATATCCATAGCTTTTTGTGCGATATGAAAAAAGCGATCATGATGCCCGCGATCAGCAGGATGCTGCCCAGCCACACTAAGATCTCTCCCGGGTCCCTGTTGACCTGAAGTCCGGTATATTTCTTCAGTTTCAAGTCCTTCACCCGGAGATAGTAATCACCGCCGCGCTGTTTATCATATTCGGGATGATCCACCAGCAGCCACAGCCCTGTCGGCCCCCCCTTCGCCGGGTAGATGTTGACGCCGATCGCCCGGCCGCCTTCCGATCCGTCCGGCAGGTGGAAATGTTCCTGATAATCGGCCGCCTCCACCTTATCGGCCACACCGGGAATATCGACCTTCCGGCCAAAGGGCGCCGTCACCGTTCCCTTCAGGGCGCCATCCCGGTTCACGACATCGATTGTGATCTGGTCGGGTAGCCCTCCATAGCTGGACTGGTAAAAAGTAACCCCCTCGAAGGTCAAGGGATCGTTCACCCGGATGGTTTTTCGGATCACTTCCTTGCCGTTCTGAATAATGGAAAGATCACTGCGATAATCCATCGGGGCGCCGCTTGGATAGAATTCGGCGTGGAACGTATTGCATTTGACCTGAAAATTCAGATACTGAATCTTTCCGGCTCGGGTTCCCAACTGTGAAACCGTCTCCCCCTCGAAAATGTTCACGTACCCTTTGTAACCGAAAAAAGAGCCGACCATCGCGCCGAGAAAAATGATCAGAATGCTCAGATGGGTCAGGAAGAAGGACAGGCGGCTGTATTTCCCTTTTTCAAAGAAATAATGGCTGCCGCCGTCTTCCGCCGCGGTCACCACGGGTTTGCCGGAAAAGCCCTTCC
>JBBAAJ010000170.1:0-2930 GCA_041658365.1 Candidatus Peribacteraceae bacterium
GCTCCTCGACGAGCATCTCGAGGGTCTTCGCCTCGGGCGCCCCCAAAAACGACGCAGGGCCGGTCACCGACAAGATCGCCCCGACCTTGATCGGCTCCGCAGCCTGGACAAACACCCCGGACATCACGACCGCGAGCAGAATCCCCAGAACCATTCCCATCTTCCCCTTCATTTCCCCCTCCTCCGTTTCGTCGTTATCGCAACTTCGCTGACTCCGTTGCGTTCCCTGGCATGCCCCGCATTATAGGGCGTACGCTATTCTTAGGAAATAGTATTCCGTGTACCTGGAACCTGCTCCAATAAAGACGGCTGATAACTACTCCCGATAACGGGTGAGAAAAGGCCGGCAAACCACCGGCGCAACAACCCCTTCCCGGCAGACGAAGGATTTATTCGTAAAGTAGTACCACAATGCTTTTTAACCGTCAACGAAAAATCAACACGCCGTTTTAGGGAAAACAAGCGGCATGCCTCCATGGTTGCTCCACCCGAATCTTACTACAGGACCCCCCCGTTGTCTCCATTGGATTGTCAAACGCCGGCAGACAGGCAACGGCCCATGTGGCCGCTACAACCCTTCCCGCCGCCAGATCCGCTCCACCGGCTATCGATATCTTTTCCGCACAACGATGTTATATTTCCCGTTGTGAAAAAAACTCCTGGCAGGCCGGCGTTCCATTACGGGTGGGTTATCGTCTCGGCGGGCACGCTCTGCATCCTTGCGTGCCTGGGCTTCGGCCGCTTTGCGCTCGGGATGCTGCTGCCGTCGATGGGGGCAACGCTCAACCTGTCCTATTCCCAGATGGGCTTCATCGGCACAGCCAATTTCCTGGGATACCTCGCGTCTGTTCTGCTCAGCGGCCACTGGGCCGGCAGGATCGGCCCACGAAGGCTTGTGTTTATCGCGCTGCTTGTTGTCGGCATCTCCATGTCCCTGGTGAGCAGGGCAACGGATTTTCTCTCCGTCCTTGTCCTTTACATGATCACCGGCATCGGGAGCGGCACCACCAATATCCCGTTGATGGGCCTGGTTTCCGCCTGGTTTTCGAGCGGCAAGCGGGGACGCGCGGCGGGCTTCATCGTCATCGGAAGCGGGTTTGCCATCATGATCTCGGGTCGCCTTATCCCGTTCGTCAACCGGCTGATCGGACCCGAGGGCTGGAGGACAAGCTGGCTGATCCTGAGCGGTATCGTGATATTGATCGCGTTCATCAGCCTCGCCCTGCTCAGGGACAGTCCCGCGGACAAAGGCCTTGCGCCCTACGGCAGCGACGATCCCGTGGCTTCACCCCGCCCAGGCGAACGGGGGAAGGAGGCAAGCCTGTACCGGAAGGGGATCCTGTACTATCTCGGGGCCATCTATTTCCTCTTCGGATACACCTATGTGATTTATGCCACGTTCATCGTCACCACCCTGGTCAAGGAGAGAGGGTTTTCCGAGGGGGTTGCAGGCAATTTCTGGATGTGGGTCGGGTTCCTGAGCCTTTTCTCGGGACCCGTATTCGGGACGTTGTCCGACAGGCTCAGCCGCAAGGCGGGACTGATGATCGTCTTTTCGCTGCAGGCCGTCTCCTATCTCCTCATCGCCACGGGCCTGCCCGGTCTTTTCCTCTACCTGTCCATCGGCTTTTACGGTCTTGTCGCGTGGAGCATCCCGTCGATCATGACCGCGGCCATGGGCGATTATTTCGGCGCCCGGAAAGCGGCTGCAGCCCTCGGCCTGGTTACGTTCATCTTCGGACTGGGCCAGATTTCAGGTCCTGCGATCGCGGGAATCCTGGCGGAAAGGACCGGGAGCTTTTCGGGCAGCTTTTACATGGCGGCGTTTTTTGCCGGCGTCGCGATCCTGCTGACCGGTTTTCTGCCGAAGCCGGAAAAGCTCTGACGGTAACCCATGCTGTCTTGATAATAAGGTTCCCTCCAATAAGGCTTGATTTTTTCATTCAATTACGGTATTAAGGTACCAAATTGATCAACTGGATATGAAAATGAAAGAACGGGTTTCGATCCGCAATGCCATACCGTCCGACCTCGACACCATAATCGCGTTGGATGAGGTGGGGCCCGAGGAAGAAAAGCCGGCCTATTGGCGCGGGATCTTCGACCACTATGTAAAGGGCGGGAAAAAAGACCGTATTTTCCTGGTCGCGGAAATCGGTGGGGAGGTCGTCGGTTTCATCAGCGGGGAGGTCCGCGCATGGGAATTCGGCTCCCCCCCGTGCGGCTGGGTGTTCGCGCTGGCCGTATCCCCGAAGACGCGAGGGATCGGTATCGCCCAGCGCATGTTCGAGGAAATCTGCAAGCGCTTGAAACAGGGCAGTGTCACGACGGTGCGGACGATGGTGGATCGAAATAACAAAGCAACTTTGTCGTTCTTCCGCAGCCAGGGTTTGCGTTCGGGCCGGTATATCGAACTGGAAAAAGAGATCGATTGACGCAGCCGCACGCCATCAACGGAACAACACGGTTGACCATCGCGGTCCTGGACCGGAGCGGGGTCTTGCTTTGAAACTGAACAAGGGAAGCCTGTTTGCCCTCTTTGCCGTACTCGAGCTGGCCAGCGATTGCAACCGGCAGCTCTCGACCACGGACATCGCCGAAAAATACGGGATCTCCACGCACCACCTCGCAAAAGTGATGCGCAACCTGGTGCACGCGGGACTGGTGCAGGCGGTGCGTGGCGTCGGGGGCGGGTATCGATTTGCGGGAAACGTCAGCCGAACGACGTTGCTGGACGTAATTCAGCTGTTCGAAACGCTGGAATCCGAACTCGATGTGCCGAACAACTGCAGCAAGGCGGGCGAACCCATCATGGCGGAGTTGCAGAGCATCACCAACGAGATCGACGACCTCACCAAGGCGGTCCTCGACACGATCACGCTGGAAACGGCTCTGAAAAGCACTCGCCAGCGCACCGAGGCCGCCGCCGG
>JBBAAJ010000171.1:0-2925 GCA_041658365.1 Candidatus Peribacteraceae bacterium
AAGAACGTCCGCCTCGAGCCGCGCGAGGAGAAGACCTTCACCGTCTCCGCACGGGTGGAGTACCGCGCCGTGGACCGACTCACCCTCCGGGCGAAAGCGTACGCGGGAGTGGCCATCGCCCTCGACCAGACCGTCGTCCGCATCGGACTCCCGTACGACGCGATCACCGCTTCGATCACGGACCGCCGTGACATGGCGCAAGTGGGTGACCTGCTCACATACATCGTGACCGTGAAGAACACCTCTCCGGTCGTGGGAACGAACGTCTCGGTGGATGCCGCGCTCCCGCTCTACGGGGAGTTCGTCTCCGCGACCGAGGGAGGCCGATGGGACGGCAGCAATGTCCGCTGGCTCATCCTGCAGGTTGCTCCGAATGACACACGCACGCTTCACTACACTGTGCGCGTCCGGAGCGACGCCCCCCAGGGAGCCAGGCTGACCGCGAGCGTCTCCGCCGATGACTATGTCAGCCGCGATTCGACGTTCGTCGGCAATCGCACTGAGGCATCGGGAGGGGGCCGGGTGATCTTCCGCAAAATCTCGGACCGGGGCGAAACTGTCCCGGGAGGCGGGATCCGCTACACCCTGTTCGTCCGCAACACGCTGGACCGCGTGATCAGTGACGCCTCCGTCCTGGACCGCTACGACAGCACCTACCTGTCTCTTGTGAGCGAAAATCAGGCGCAAAACCTCGTGAGTTCCTCCCCCGGACAGATGCAGTGGAGAGTTCCGGAGCTTCGCCCCGGCGACACCTGGACCGTGAGCTACATCCTCCGTGTTTCCCCGGACGCGCCAGGCGGCATCGAACTCGCTAATGTCGCAAGTCTCTCTAGCAGCGAACTCCAGGATATCTCCCTCACCGAGAGAGTACGCACGACCAGGGCCGGAGTGATGAGAGACTTCCCGGAAACCGGCGCCGCCATGGATACGCTCCTCGCACTCGCCCTCGCTGTTTCCGCACTCGTTACAACTGGCATACAGCGCAAGCTTGCATTCGGACGAATGTGGCTGTAGCTGTGCTTTCCTTCCGTGTTACTTGAACGTATTGAAGAGCTGGTTCATGAGATCCAGAATCGTCCCGAAGGAAAGATCGAACGGGATGTCCAGGAGTCTCGAGATCCAGGAAACGGCGAAGAACGCGAGGAAGCTCACGAACAGGCCGATGATCGCGTAGCGCACGGTGTGGACGGCCTTCTTGATCTTCTCCTCGTTCCCGGCGGACAGGATGAAGGTGATGCCGCCGACGATGATGTACACGAGGCTCAGAATGGAAGCCAGGATGAGACCGAACGCGATGAACGTCGCGACGATCTGGATAATCGAACCATTCTCGATGAGATCGCGGATCATGGGAGGGGAGGGAAAGGGAAGGAGAGATCAGCTCACAGCTTTCTCCGGCTCGAGCACTTTCAAGTTTACCCGCTGGTTCGCCACGCCGCCAACAATCCGGAGGAGGGTACGGATGGACTTGATCGTCTGGCCGCTCTTGCCGATGAGCTTACCCATATCGCGCTCGCTCACGCGGACCGTGATGAGCACGCCCAATTCGTCGACCTTCGCTTCAACAACAAGCTGGTCCTTGTCCTCCATCAGCATAGAGAGGACGGCCTTGATGAACTCATGTCCGGGGAGCGGAGCGGGGGATGTGTCTGCCATACGGGAAGAAAGAGTACGGCAAGAGAGAAACGAAGTCACGTGGATCTTCGAAGCAGAAACCTGTGACTGATGTACCATTGTTAAATTGCTAAATTGTTAAATTGCTCGCAAGCGAGACGCGCGTTGTTGCCTGTCAACAATTTAGCAATTTAACAATTTAACCATTTGAAAAAATCTATGCCTTCCCCGTCTCCCCTTCAGGGTTTGTAGCCTCCACCTTCGGTGCCGCGGGTGCTTTTGCGGCCTCTTCCTTGGCCTTCCTGGATTTCTGCTTCGCGTAACGCACGATGAACTTCTCCATGCCTTCTACTCCTTTTCCCTTGAGGAGACGCGCGACCGTATCGCTGGGTTTCGCGCCCTTGCTGACCCAGTAGATGATGCGATCCTGCTCGTAGTGGAAGACGGGCTCCGTGCGGCTCGGGAGGAAATGGCCGAGAATCTCGATCATGCCCTTCTTCGCATGGCGGGCCTTCTCCGAGAGCACCAGACGGTACGTCGGCATGTTCTCCCTGCCGGTCCTTTGCAAGCGGATCACGAGCATGGTGAAAAAAGAAACCTGGATTGCGGGGGGAGTCTAGGGCATGAACAAACGGGAAGCAAGACTGGAACAGTCTTTGCCACGCAGCACGGGCATCGTGCCCGTGTTCCGGGGCACGATGCCCCGGCTCCGTCCCTAACTCAGTGAGCTTCATGCTCATTTCTGCCTTTTCTCACCTCTTCAACGTCCGCACCACCCGCACTCGCTCCACTTTCGCCTCCGGCACGGTGTGCCAGAGATGGCGAAGAAGTTCCTCAGCCCGCTGCGAGCATTCCGTCAGCGCGATGGAATCATCCGCCTCCACCACGATGCAACCATGCTCGATGCGTATGGCGGAGAGGGAATGCCGGAATGCGGGGAAAGTACTCGAAATCCATGCCTGTGCCGACACTACCGCCTGGCTTCCGACGGCCGCCTCATGGAGGCCGCGCTTGCGGAGGACTTTCGGCAGTATCTGGGAGAGACGATCCATACGAAGGCAGAAAGGGCAGAAACGTACATGCGGAAAACTTCCTGAGTCTTAGGAGGGGAGAACGGAAGCGAAGAGCGAAGCAATGGTAGCTGCCGTCCGGTCCCAGCGGAACGACCGCGCGTGCGCCTGTGCAGCAGAGAGACGTGCGGGAGACCAAAGCTCGGGATCCGTGAGGAGACGGCGCATCCCCCCGGCAAGTGCCGGGACCGACGGTTCGACCAGGAGCGCGTGCTCCCCACACACCTCGGGGAGCGAGCCG
>JBBAAJ010000172.1:0-2918 GCA_041658365.1 Candidatus Peribacteraceae bacterium
GATTTCGGATCCCTTCTTCCCAATAATAATCCCGGGGCGGGCCGCGTGAATATTGACTTTGGCCTTGTTGGCAGCCCTTTCGATTTCTATCCTGGAGATACCGGCGTGGTAGAGCTTCTCCTTCAGGAACTTTCTAATTTTCAGATCCTCATGGAGCAATTCGGAATAATTTTTCTCCGAAAACCATTGAGAACGCCACGTCTTGATACCACCCAACCTCAACCCGATCGGGTTAACCTTCTGCCCCAACCTCTCACCTCCTCAAGTCTTACCGTTCATCCAGGACAACGGTGATGTGACTCATCCGCTTCTTGATCGAAGCCGCCCTTCCCTGCGCTCTCGCCCGCCAGCGCTTCAGGGAGGGGCCTTGATCGACAAAAATCTCCTTCACGTAAAGGATATTCTCATCGATGTCGGGATTCTGCTTCGCATTGGCCAGCGCAGACAGGATCACCTTGCTCACAGGTTCGGCCGCATATTTTCGCGTAAAAAGGAGGATCTGCTTCGCCTCCCCGACCTTCTTTCCTCTGACCAGATCGACCACCAGCCGCATCTTCTGCGGCGACATCCGAATATACTTGGCAACTGCTCTTGCTTCCATAACTGACTCCAAACCGCCGATGGGTACCATCCCCGTTCAACCCTGCTCCAACCCTACTTGCGCAGCTTTGTTTTGCGGTCTCCTGCGTGGCTGTAAAAAGTTCGGGTCGGCGCGAATTCGCCCAATTTGTGGCCAACCATATTTTCGGTCACAAAGACCGGAATGAATTTCTTTCCGTTGTGTACCGCAAAGGTCTGTCCGATCAATTCCGGGGTAACGGTGGAACGGCGCGACCAGGTTTTGATGACCGTCTTGCTCCCCGCGGATTCCTGCCTCCTGACCTTTTCCAGAAGACTTTCCTCTATGTATGCGCCCTTCTTAATTGAACGTGCCACCTTTTAACCTCTTCGTTTTACGATATATTTATCGGTACTTTTATTGGTCCGCGTCTTATGGCCCTTTGTCGGCACGCCCCAAGGTGTGCAGGGATGACGGCCACCGGACGACTTCCCTTCCCCGCCGCCCATCGGATGATCGACCGGGTTCATCACAACGCCCCTCACCTTCGGCCGTCGGCCGAGCCATCGTTTCCGCCCCGCCTTGCCGAGGCTCAGGTTCTCGGAATCGATGTTCCCAACCTGGCCTATCGTGGCCCGGCATTCCATGAAAATCTTCCTCACCTCTCCGGAAGGAAGCCGAACCTGGGCATAGCCCGCTTCCTTGGCCATGAGCTGGCCGTAAGCGCCGGCAGAGCGGATCAGCTGACCTCCCCGGCCAACCTTAAGTTCCACATTGTGGATCAGGGTTCCCAGCGGAATGTTCTTCAGAGGAACGGTATTTCCGGGTTTGATGTCCGCCTTTTCGCCGCTGACGATGGCATCCCCCACGGTAACCTTGGTCGGGGCGATAATGTACCTCTTTTCGCCGTCGGCATAATTCAGCAGAGCGATCCGCGACGACCGGTTGGGATCGTATTCGATGGAGGCGACGCGGGCCGGAATATCATCCTTGTCCCTCCGAAAATCGATCAGCCGGTAACGCCGCTTATGCCCGCCGCCGATGTGGCGGCTGGTCATTCTGCCATAGCTGTTGCGTCCGCCGGACTTCTTCAGGGGGCGCAAGAGACCCTTCTCAGGCGTCGACTTCGTCAGCTCTTCAAAATCGGAGCAGGTCTGAAACCTTCTTCCCGGCGATGTCGGTTTGTATTTTTTGATTCCCATCCCCTCTATTCCCTCATCCTTGCTGTCTTAAACCCACTCGGGAAGACAGGTTATACACCGTCTCCGGTCTCGATGCGGCTGCCTGGCGCCAGGGTCACGATTGCCTTCTTCCAGGCGCTTCTCTGACCCATGACCTTGCCCGATTTTTTCTTCTTACCGCGTACATTCATGACCCGGACGGCCAGCACCTTGACCTTGAAGATCTTCTCAACGGCACGCCCAACCTCGATGCGGTTCGCCTTGGTGTGAACTTCAAAGTTGTACTGATTCGCAGCGTCCCGCGCGGCGGTGGTTTTTTCCGTGATCAACGTCTTCTTGATGATCTGATACAGTTCCATTATGCTATCAACGCCCCTTCGATTTTATGAACAGAGGGTTCAAGAAGGACGACATGATCGTATTTCAGCAGGTCGTAGACATTGACCCCCTCTGAGCGGACCATTTTGACATCCCGGATATTCCGCGAGGATTTCTCCAGGACCGGTCTTTGCTGATCGATCACGAAAAGGGTCTTCTTGAATCCGAAACGGTCGATCACCTCCTGGAACCTCTTGGTCTTGATCTCTTCCATCGGGAAATCCCGGAGAATGGTTATCCGTTCTTCCTTGAATTTCATGCTGAGCGCGGAAATAAGGGCCAACCGCCTAACCTTCTTGGGAACCCTGAAGGCATAACCATGCGGCGTGGGTCCAAAGATGATTCCACCACCCCTCCAGATCGGAGAGCGTGAGTTCCCCACCCTGGCCCGTCCCGTTCCTTTCTGACGCCACGGCTTCTTGTTGCTTCCGCTGACATCGCTTCGACCCTTGGTCGAGGCGGTTCCGCTCCGCCGGGAGGCCATCTGCATCCGAACCACTTCGTAAATGACGTCCTCATTCACAGGCGCGCCAAACACGGCCTCGCTGAGCTCAATCTCAGCAACTCTATTATTTTCAATGTCGTACACACCTGCTACTGGCATTTTCCCCACCTAAAAAGCCCCTGCTTATTGACCCTTCTTGATTGCCTGCTTGATCAGCACATATCCGTTCTTGCTGCCCGGAACAGCGCCGCGGACCAGGATCACATTCATCTCCGGCCGGACAGCCCATACCAGCAAGTTCTGCACCGTCTTTCTTGCGCTCCCCATGTGACCGGGAAGTTTCGTTCCCTTGAAA
>JBBAAJ010000173.1:0-2915 GCA_041658365.1 Candidatus Peribacteraceae bacterium
CCCGGTGGAATTGCGCGATGCGGCGTTTATCGCCCGACTGGAGCTGCAGGCCTTTCCAGCCCATGTCTTGGATGGATTGCTCGGCCGGCTGCCCTTTGTCGATCTTCAGCTCATGCCGTATTTCCCGTTTGGATTGAACAACCGGATAATCCGGCAGTTCTTTACTGAGCCGCTCCGAAACGGCCGACTCCTCCCAGGGCGCCTCCGCGCGTGCACGGATATCGAGAACCGCCTCTATGATGGGCGCTCGGGCCAGCAGCGGAAATTTTTCCGTTAAATCGATTTTCAGGTTGGAGGCGGGGCTCATGGCTTACCTTCCTTATCGTCATCCATCTAATTTAGGCTGGAATATACTCTCCCATATCACATTCTTCACTTGTGGAAAAGATGTTTGCACGTTCCAGAACGATAACGTAGCGTCCCTTTCTCGCGTAATCTGCGCGAAATTCGGCTGTTGAACCATCTACTCCGTTTCGTTATCCTCCCGTTCTGATAGATCGAGGTCATGGACCCGGATCTGTGCGGTCATCAGCTGCTGCAGTAGATTACTGAAGAGCTCGTTTAGGAGCGCTTTACGATGCATATGCACTTCCATCTTTGCATCCACAGCCATCAGGCACTGAGCTATTTCCTCCTCTTCCTTTGTCTTAGGAACGACGATTTTAATATTTTCAAAGCTGCCTTTGCTCAAAATTGGTACCGGACCAAAGGTTGCGAATCCGCGCCAGTATTCCGCAAAGTAGCGCAGAAGATAGTAGACAAAAGCCGGATCATGCTTGTCATTGCAGATGATGGAATTGATCTGCTGGTTGGTTGCTGAATCGGCTTTCGAGGTCATACCTACTTTGCCGATGCTTGAACCAATACAGACGCACATGACGGCATCTTTTGGCAGGCATCGAATAACTTCCAACCCACGTCGTGAAAGCTTCTTCTCGGATCTATAAACTTGCCGTGTTCGTCCCAGATCCGCAGGGGAAATGAAGTCCACTTCCGGTGGTACATAATATTCCGGCACCTTAGTTTTCGGGGTGGTTCCAGTCACGACTTTGCCGAGCGGGCCGATCTTCACCATCTCCCAGCTCTCCGGTACGGGGCCGATTTCGGTTTGCTTCTGGGGTTCGCCACGGAGACCCTCGGTGAAGAGCTTGTGCAGAAGGGTCTTTTTCAGTTCAGTGGTAAGCGCCAGAAGTCGTTCCTGGCGATTTCCTCCCGGGTGACGATCCGGCTGTACTTCTCCTCCTCCCGCCAGGCGGTGAACGTATCGGCGATGCGCAGGACGGCCTCGGCCGGGAGGTAGTTCTTCGGATCGCCCTTGACGAAGTCGCGGCCGGCGTTGAGGAGGAAGAGCTTGTTCCGCCGCTCCGCCGGTTTGGCCTTATTCAGGACGATGATGATGCCGGGGGCGGTCGTGTTGTAGAAGAGGTTGTCCGGCAGGTAGATCACCCCCTCGATGAGGTCCTGCTCCATGAACCAGCGGCGGACCTCCTTTTCCTTGTTGGTGTTGGCGTTGCCGGAGCCGCGTGAGGCGGCGCCCGTGTCGAGGACGACGGCGGCCCGTCCCTCCGGCTTGAGGCTGGCGAGGATGTGCTGCATCCATCCCCAGTCGGCCTTGCCGCCGGGGAAGCCCGCCCCCTTGGGGAAGCGGTTGAACTCGTCGGCGTCGTAGTCCTTCTCCTTGAACTCGGTCTGGTTCCACATGGGGTTGGCTACCACGCGATCGAAGGTCCGGAAGCGATTGCCCTCCCGGAATTTTGGTTTGCGGAAGGTGTCGCCGATCTGGATCTCCCCCTCCATATCGTGGATGATCATGTTCATGTTAGCCATCGCCCAGGTGCCGGGCTCCGATTCCTGGCCGTAGAGGCGGCAGGGGGCGAAGGTCTTGCGGGAGCGGAGGCTCATCTTTTCGTGGAGCATCAGCTCGCACTTGATGAGGAGCCCCGCCGAACCGCAGCAGGGGTCGTCGATCTCCATCCCCGGCTCGGCATCCATGATCCGGGCCATGACGAGGCCGACCTCGGCGGGGGTGTAGAATTCGCCCGCGCTCTGGCCGCCGCCCTCGGCGAACTTGCGGATCAGGTATTCGTAGCTGCGCCCGATGATGTCGGCCTCCACGTCGGCCAGACCCAGGCGCTTGGCGCTGATCGCCTCGATCAGGTTGGAGAGGCGGTCGTCGTCGAGGTCGCGGACGCCATGGGTGGTGGCGTTAAAGTCCACGCGGTCGATGATTTCCTTGAGGAGCGGGTTGGCGTCGGCGATGGCGCGCAGGTAGGTGGTCAGTCCCTCACCCAGTTTCGCCAGATAGGGGTCGTCCGGTTTGCGTTCGGCGTCGTTTCCGGTCCGGATCACCGACCAGACGGCGTCGTCGGGATTCTTCGGCGTGAGCGGCAGGTAGAAGCGGACGAGCTTCTTGTCGTGCCGGACCAGGTTGAAGGCCTTGGCGCGCGAGCCGACCTCCTTCGCGATGCGGTCCAACTCGTCGTCGAAAACGTCGCAGAGGCGCTTGGTGAAGATGAGGGGGAGGATGAACTCCTTGTATTTGGCTGCATCCTTGGCGCCGCGGATGGAGCACGCGGCATCCCAGATCCAGGATTCGAGGGATTTGCCGTTGCCGTTTTTGCTGTTGGTTCCGTTGGCCATGTGGGTTTTCTTACTTTCCGATCAGAAATATCGTGCCGAGACATTTTGAAAATTTACCGGTCAGGTTGCCGAAGCTGCAAGAGGGGCGGGTCTGCTCCATCAAAAGCGATCCATATTTGCTTGAAATACGATCCGTCTTCAAAAAAGCATGGGCGGGAGTGGGGATATTTATACATCCGATTTTCGGAAAAGACAAATGGAAAATGAATGAGGTAAAGGGGTTTGCATTCTTTCATTGATTCACCGGATCGCCCATCGTATACTGCCGCATCGCA
>JBBAAJ010000174.1:0-2902 GCA_041658365.1 Candidatus Peribacteraceae bacterium
CATCCGTCGCTGAAGCGACACAACGCGCCCTCCGTGTACTTCCTCGGCATTCTGTCGGGTATCGCCACCACCTGCTGCGCGCCGGTTCTGGCCGGCGTTCTGGCGCTCGCGGCCATGCCCGGTTCCGTCTTCTGGGGAAGCGTCTACACCGTGAGCTACGTCCTCGGCATGGTCGCGCCCCTCTTCCTGCTCTCCCTGTTCCTGGATACAGTCGGCTTCGCGCAGAAATTCCGGCAGGTGTTCCGCAGGCCCATCACCTATCCGCTCTGGCACAAGCGCGTCAGCATCACGTTCGCCGATGCGCTGTCGGGAGTCACGTTCCTCGTTATGGGCGCGCTCACGATCACGTTGGCGCTCATGAACCGCCTCTTCGTTCACTCCGTATACCAGATTAAGGTCAACATCGCCATCACGCGGATCATCCGGTCCCTTCAGGGTGTTGTGGGGAACGTGCCCCCGCTCGTGTGGGCGTTGGTCATCTTCCTGATCCTCGGACTCATCATCGTTCGTTCTCTTACCTCTTTCTCCAGCGATTCCCATGAAGAATAACGCATCCGTTCTTGTCATTGCGATCACGACAGGCATCCTCGTCCTCCTAGGGTCGGTGATTGTGTTCAGCATCCTGAATTCGGGAGCCGGCAACCAGAGCGGAAACACGGCCAATCGGGGCAGCCCGCCAGCTTCCCTCGCAGAACTTCTGAACAAACCTGCTCCATCTTTCTCGCTCACCGATTTACAGGGAAAGGTCTACACGAATGAGACGCTGCGCGGGAAGAACGTCATCCTGTTCTTCAACGAGGGACTGATGTGCTATCCGGCCTGCTGGAACCAGATGATTTCCCTCGGTGACGATGCACGATTCAAGGCTGACGGGATCCTCGCGTTCTCCGTCGTGGTGGATCAGAAGAGCGAGTGGCAGCCGGCGATCGACAAAATGGCGGATCTCGGGAAAGTGACCGCGCTGTACGATATGGACAAGACGGTATCGCGCGCGTACGGAGCGCTGAATGCTCCATCCTCCATGCATGCGGGCTCTATGCCCGGCCACACCTATGTTCTCCTGGACAAGGACGGGATCGTTCGCTTCACCCTCGACGATCCGCGGATGGGCATTCACAACGACGAACTGGCCCAGATGCTCGGGCAGCTGAATAACGCGCAGCTGTAGCGGAAATCAACTATATCCCGCAACCGCCTTTGCTCGGGACGTTCTGCGGGGAGATTTGCGTCAGTAACTGGCGATAGCCCTGGGCGGAAGAATACTGAGACGACAGGACAGATTGAGGATCCACCTGGCTCCAATCCGTGCCCTGAGCCTTGAAGTAGGAAGCAATGGTTACGTAGGTATCGGGGAACCAGTAGGAATTGACCGCCAGGGCGGCACGGTACATCTCCTGCTCGCTGACGCCCTGGGAAGCCATGAGTTCGAGCAGGCCCAGCATGGCCATCCCATGATTGCAGTCCGGGAAGTGCGTGGAGTTCCCGCAGCAGGGACGGTAGATGTTCTTGGACACCCGGTCGACGAGGGCTTGCTGCTCCGGGGTTAACCGTATGAATGTATGCTGTGAGTAGTGCTGCATGGTATCGCCTTGCGCCAATGTCCAGCCGCCCGTCGAGGCGAATTTGCCGGCTCCGCCAAACTGCTTCTCCTGCATTTCGCCCTTGTCCAAGATGTCGTTCTTGTTGCCCAAACCCAGAGCCCACAGCAAATTGAGAACGACCGGGGCATTCTCCGGAGTGATGCGTATTTTGCCGTTGCCGCGATCTTCGAGCATGCTCTTCATTTCCGGCGTCAAGCCGCCGCGCTGGGAATAGAGGGCTTCGAATTTCTGCTGGTCAATAACGCCGGCTTTCACCATTTGCGAGCCGAGGTCTCCCCAGGTGACGGGCAACTCCACGCCTTGCGCTGGCAGAACTTTGGCAAGCAGTTCCTGATCAGCCGGGGCAGCTTGCTGCTGCTGATTATTCCCTCCCTTCGCCGTTCCGGACGTGTTTGTTTTGATGGAAGGTGCAGCAGAAGTCGCTGTCTGCCCCGTACCTTTCATCGACCGCTTCGTCACGACCATGCCCGCAGCGAACGAGGAGACGATGATCGCGAACAGTATGGTGCCAAGCCCCACGCTCTCCAGAAAGGTAAACCTTCGTGTCATCAGATGCGCATTGCGGGCTCCGGCCGAAGCTTCATGCCTGGAAGGGGGAGTGGCGTTCGCTGTCTCTCCGCGATGCGTACGACGGTGAGCGTGTTCGTCTCTGTGCGGGGGCGATTCCATATGCTATGGGGGGTATTATGCTGGCGGATATTAGATACTTCAGCGGAAGAGTCCAGCGTATTCGCTTTACCCATACCTATGGTATAGGTATAATTATCTCCAGACTTTACCTGAGTTTCCATGCCGTCCACAACTGTTTCCATTCCGGGGATGCACTGTGCCTCCTGTGCCACTCTGATCCAAGATGTGAGTGCGGATTTCTCCGCGATTCAGCGCGTGGAGACCGATCTGCAGAAGAAAATCGTGACGATTGCCCATGATGCGTTGTTCGACTTCCAGGCATGGAAGCGGGCCATCGAGGAACTGGGTGATGCGTACAAGCTTGTGGCTTGATGTGTTTGGATGTACCCCCATGCATGGGAAGAGTATAATGCTTTGGCTGTGCGCCGCCTTTTTCCATGTCGAACACTGTCCCAAACGAACGGCACGTGACTGTCCGCATTGAAGGAATGCATTGCGGGAGCTGCGAGATTCTCCTCGAACGTAAACTCCGCGCAGTGCAGGGGGTGAAGCGGGTCTCGATCCATCATAAGACGGGCATCGCGAAGATCGTCGCGGACGCAGATTGCCCGCCCTCCCCGGAAGACATCCGGTCAACGATCGAGAACGCAGGGTACCGGCTGCGCCTTCTA
>JBBAAJ010000175.1:0-2901 GCA_041658365.1 Candidatus Peribacteraceae bacterium
CATAGTTACAATTCCCTAAACCTCTCCGAGAGAGCGCGGACCTCACCACTTTTTATACTATTTACGCATTCGTAAATAGCCTGAAAAACTCCTCCTCTGTCATTCCCGTGAAAACGGGAATCCAGTCTTTCCGGGTAGTTTCATACTCTCTGGATTCCCGCCTGCGCGGGAATGACGATCTTTTGCAAACCAAGCCTGCCACGGCAGCGCCTGTTCTCGGCAGGCTGGCATAGGTCTTGCTGTATAGGGGGCAGGCATGCATGCTGAGGGTTTTCGGAAGGTTCATAATAACAACACATCAAGGAGGAAATAGCGATGGCAAAAGTACAGAAATCTACAGATTCATCGAGTTTGGCAGAAGTTGTCGACCGGATCCTCGACAAGGGTATCGTGATCGATGCCTGGGTGAAGGTATCCCTGGTTGGTATCGAGCTGCTGTCCATCGAGGCGAGAGTGGTGATCGCTTCGGTCGAGACCTATCTCAAATACGCCGAGGCGATTGGTCTGACAGCCAGTGCAGCCGCTCCGGCCTAAGCTTAAGGTAAAGGATACCCGTGGGGCGGGGCTTGTGATGCGCCCGCCTTTCATGGGTCTTTCAGTATCTGGAGAAAGTGAAGGAGAATCATCATGGGCAATTTGACCGATGACATGACCCGTTTGCGCGGGGAGGTTGACGCCCTGCGGAGTGATCGGGGGGCACTGATGCAGGAACTGGCACGCGGGGCCAAGGATCTGGCCTCCACAGTTTCAGCCATGCAGGCTGACTTTGCAGCCGCCCACGCCACGATGGCCAGAAAAACCGGAAAAGCGCGGGCCTCGTATGTAGGAAGGATCAAGAAGCAGGTTGGCAGGATGAGAAAAGAGAACGCCACCGATCTTGCGGGCGCTTCTCAGGTTTGGTTTGGTAAAGCAAAATAACCATAACTTTAAAGGGAGGAAATAGCGATGGCTAAAGTACAGAAATCAACAGATTCATCGAGTTTGGCAGAAGTTGTCGATCGGATCCTGGACAAAGGAATCGTGATCGATGCGTGGGTGAAAGTATCTCTGGTCGGCATCGAGCTGCTTTCCATCGAAGCGAGAGTCGTGATTGCTTCGGTTGAGACTTACCTCAAGTACGCTGAGGCGATTGGCCTGACCGCCAGTGCCGCCTCTCCGGCCTGAGAGTAAGGTAATGAAGCCTGTGGGGCGGGGGCTTTTGAGCCTCCGCCTTACACAGGTTTTTTCACGTTCGGAGAAGGTGAGGGAGGATCATCATGGGCAAACTGACCGATGACATGACGCGTTTGCGTGGAGAAATAGAGACCCTGCGGGGTGCGCGAGCGGCGCTGCTGCAGGAGATGGCGCGGGATGCCAGGGGGCTGACCACCGCGGTTTCGGCCATGCAGGCTTATTTCGCCGCCGCCCACACCGCGATGGCGAAAAAGACCAGTGGGGAGCGGGAAGCCTTTGTGGCCGCCATGATCGATGAGGTCAACTCCCTGCTGGGTGAATTTTCCAGAGACAGGAATGATATGGCCCGGAAGGGAAGACGTGACCGGGAAGTCTTTCTATCAGAAATGAGAAGACAGGTCGCGGGCCTGCGCAAAGAGACGGCGGACGACCTGATGGGGGCCCGGCTTGCCTGGCGCGGCGAGCGCCCCGGAAAGTCCCGGACCGTTCCGATGAAGAAGAAACCCGTGGTCGTAAAACCCATACCGCCCCCGATGGAAGCAGCACTGAAGAAGGCGGTGGCGGCGCCTGAGATCAAGACAGAAAAGTCGCCGGTCACATTCATGGAACCGCTGAAAAAAGAAGAAGAAAAGAAGATAGTCGCAGCGCCGGAGTTCAAGGCGGAAAAGCCCCCGGTCACATTCAAGGAACCGCTGAAGGAAGAAGTAAAGAAGACGGTCGGCGCGGCGCCCCAAGCCCCGGCCCCGGCGGTCGAACCCCCCAAGGTCAAGGCCCTGCCGTTTGTCAGCGCCTCTATGCCGCCGTTTCAGAAGGACAAAGAGAAGAGTTGGCTGGATGAAAAACCCGCCAAAACAGCAACCAAGGGGAAACGGGGCAGGAAATAATACTATCAGTTTCTGAATCGGAAAAGGTTCATTTAGGGGATTGACATGAAGAAAGCGCGTCTAAGCCGGGATCCGGTGGTATTTGAGGAACTGACTTGCGCCTTTTGCGGTGGCCGGGGCAGAGACCCCTTCGATATCATGTCTTCCCTTTCCACCTGCTGCGTTTGCGGGGGAAGCGGCAAAGTACTGGTCCAGGCGCCGGCCGTCGCCTGCGCCCATTGCCAAGGAACAGGGGCCGTCAAGACCCTTACCTGTACGACCTGCGGCGGCAAAGGCTCTGTCTCCAAGCCTCTGCAGCCGACCGTCTCTTGTCCTGTGTGTAAAGGTTCGGGCGATGACGCCTCGGCCCCGGCAATGGCCTGTCTGAAGTGCAGGGGAAAAGGTTGGATTATTGAACAAGTCAGAAAGGGGAAGGGAGTTCATGAGTAAGAACGCAGTAAGAGTCGTCAGCACATCAACCGTACGCGTATCGGCCGGTGAAGACAGCGTTCAACCCGTAGCCAGCGACGCCTTTGTTTTTTCTCCATATGTGGAGCAGGTCACGGAGCGGGCTTTAGCCTACTTAGTGGCGGGTTATCCTGTCCATTTTTCCGGGGTTGCGGGAACGGGAAAGACGACCCTCGCCTTCCACGTGGCCTCCAAGCTCGGTCGTCCCGTCACCCTGGTTCACGGGGACGATGAGTTCGGCACTTCCGATCTCGTGGGCAAGGACTCCGGTTACCGGAAAAACAAAGTTGTCGACAATTATATCCACTCGGTCCTGAAGACAGAGGAAGAAATGAAAAATCTCTGGGTGGACAACCGGTTGACCACGGCCTGTGAGCGCGGGGAAACCCTCATTTAC
>JBBAAJ010000176.1:0-2892 GCA_041658365.1 Candidatus Peribacteraceae bacterium
GCAGATCGAGGAGAGGGCGCAGGCCATCGTCTGCACGCGGCAGTCGTGCGAGGAGAACGTGAATCCCGAGGTGTGGGTTCGCCTCGAAAATTCACCGGTGCAGGTGTGGGTGAGACGATAGGGTTAGGGTTAGGGTTGGGGTTGGGGTTGGGGTTGGGGTTGGGGTTGGGGTTGGTGGAATTGGTAGATTTTGGCTTTTTTTCCAAACCCTAACCCTAACCCTAAACCCCAAAGTACTCCCTGTACCACTCAACGAACTTTGGTACACCTTCTAAAATCTGTGTCTTCGGGGAGTATCCGAGCTTCTCCTTTGCCCTGGAAATGTCTGCGAGGCTTGCGCGCACGTCGCCCGGTTGCATGGGCAGGAATTCCTTCTCCGCCTCCTTGCCGCATGCCTTCTCGATCATCCGGACAAAATCCATCAGTTCTTCTTTGCGTCCGCAGCCGAGATTGAAAATCTCCTCCGGATAATTTTTGTCGATTGATGCGAGAATTCCACTGACGATGTCGTCAACGTAGGTGAAATCCCGTTGCATCTTTCCCTCGCCGAACACCTGAAGCGGCTTGCCGTGCAGCAGTGCGTCCGTGAAGAGGAACAGCGCCATGTCCGGACGGCCCCACGGCCCATAGACGGTGAAGAACCGCAGTCCGGTGATCGGGATGCCGTAGAGATGATGGTAGGCATGAGCCATCAGTTCGTTGTCTTTCTTGTTCATGCCATAGAGCGACAATTGATCATCGGTCCGGTCGGATTCCGATGATGGAAGCTTCTCGTTTCCCCCGTAGACCGAGCTTGAGCTGGCGTAGATCAAGCCGGAGATCTTCTGCGCTCTCGCCTCGTCCAGTATGTTGAAGAACCCCTGGATATTGGTGCTGATGTATTCCTCCGGATGTTCGAAGGAATATCTGACTCCGGCCAACGCCGCCAGGTGGCAGACGCGGTCGACGCCGCGCATGCATTCGGAAACGGTTTTCCGATCCAGTATGTCGCCGCGGACGAAGCGGAAACCTTTCTTCCCGTCTAACAATTTAAGCCGCGCTTCCTTGAGCTTCGGATCGTAGTACGGGCTGACATTATCGAGCCCGATGACCTCGTCGCCCCGCTTTAAGAGCGCCTCTGCGGTATGGTACCCGATGAAGCCGGCAACGCCGGTAAGAAGGATTTTCATAGAAGCAGCAAGCGATAAGCGGTAAGCGACAAGCATGAAGACCGATGTTGCGCTTACCGCTTCTAGCTTATCGCTTATCGCTCTCAGATGCCAATTCCATGGTACTCGAGTCCCGCTCCTTTGACTTCTTCCGGCTCGTAGACATTCCGTCCATCAAACAATTTCTTTCCGCGCATTACTTCTTTGAGATCTTTCAAATCGACTCCACGGAACACGTCCCATTCAGTCAGAAGCAGAACGGCGTCGGCGTTTTTCGCTGCGGCAAGCGGTGAAGTTGAGTAACTGACCTTCTTGGGCAGCAGCGGTTTCGCCCGGTCCATCGCCACGGGGTCGAAAGTGGTGATCGTGTGGCCTTCCTTCGCCAGTGCGGTGACGATATCGATGCTCGGCGCCTCGCGCATGTCATCGGTTTTGGGTTTGAAAGCCAGTCCCCAGACGGCGATATGTGATTTTTTCGGCAAAGCTTTTTTTATCAGTTCGATGAACCGGTGGCGTTGGTGGTGGTTTACCGCGTCGGTGGCTTCGATGATGGGCAGCGGGACATTGTATTCGCGTGAAGTCGCCATCAACGCTTTCACGTCCTTCGGGAAACAGCTGCCGCCGTAACCGATGCCGGCATGCAGGAACTTCGGACCGATCCGGTTATCGAGTCCGATTCCCTTGGCGACGTCGCGGATGTTGCCCCCGGTCTTTTCGGTCAGTTCCGTAAGCATGTTTATAAAACTTATTTTCGTTGCCAGAAAAGCGTTACTGGCATACTTCACGATCTCCGCGCTCTCGCGGCTCATGAAGATGAGCGGCTTGCCGACTCTGGTAATCGGGCGGTAGAGCTCTTCCATGTGGCTTTTGGCAATTGGCAATTGGCAATTGGCTCCTCCGTTTATTCCGATGATAATCCTGTCCGGCATGAGCGTATCCTGTACGGCCATGCCTTCACGGAGGAATTCCGGGTTGCTTACCACCGGCACGCGGCAATGTAATCCGCGTTTCTTGAGTAGATCCGCAATGAGTTTCTCGCACTCGGCTCCGGTTCCGACCGGAACGGTGGATTTGTTGACGAAAATCAAATCGTGGTTGATGTATTTGCCGACCGTTTCGGCGACCGTAAAAACCGCTTTCAGATCGGCTTTATAGCCATCGTCGGGCGGGGTGGCGACGGCCGAAAAGAGGATTTTCACATGCGGAAGCACCGGGATCAGATCGGTGGTGAAAGACAGGCGTTTGGTCTTGAGCCCCGAGCGAATCAGCTCTTCGAGTCCCGGTTCATACATCGGGCTGATGCCCTGCTTCAGCTTGCGTACCTTTTTCTCGTCAATATCCACTCCGATGACTTCATGCCCCAGTTCGGCGAAACAGGCAGCCGAGACGAGGCCGACGTAGCCGGTACCAACAATAGCTATTTTCATAGTTGTAGTTTACTTGAGCACCTCTCCAGATGTAAGACGGAAGACATAAGATGTAAGATGGAAGTATGAAATTTCTCGTCCACGGTTCCATCGCCTACGATCTCCTCCTCACCTACGACGGGTCTTTCGTGGATGCGCTGGATCCAAAAGCTCTGGACAGGCTTTCGGTGTCGTATTTCATCCCCCGGTTCAAGCGTCATCACGGCGGGACAGGGGCGAACATCGCGTGGAATATCCGGCTTTTAAATCAGGATCCGGTTTTGGTCGGGACGGTGGGTTCGGATGGCGGCCCGTACTTAAGCTTGTTACAGGGCAAA
>JBBAAJ010000177.1:0-2890 GCA_041658365.1 Candidatus Peribacteraceae bacterium
GTATTTACAATCATATGCATTTGCGCCTTGCCGTGAAGGCCATGAATGAAAAAGGGACCTTAAATCCCTAAGGAGGTGCGACGATGCCGACGCAAGCTTCACAGACTGCCTTGAACGGGCTTTGGGACCTTACCATGATCAAGTGGTACATCATCCCTCTGCTGGCCATCATCATCTACATCTACGTGACGGAAATGAAGAAAGCGCGAGAAACGGGGAACTGGAACGCCATCTTCGCTGGCCTCACCGTTTTCGGCATGGACTTCTTCAATGAGACCTGGAACGGCTGGGTCTTCCATTTCACCAACCGTTCGGCCTTCTGGACGACCCCCGGCGACACGGCCCTGAGAACGATGATCGGGTGGAACATCGAGATCATGTTCATGTTCGCGATCTCCGGGATCATCTACTACCACACCCTTGCTGACAAAAAGGAAGAGAGGATCCTGGGGGTTCCGAACCGGTGGTTCTGGGCGATCGGCTATTCGGTCTTCTGCGTTTTGGTGGAATGTCTGCTGAACATCGGCGGCCACCTCGTCTGGGAATACCCCTTCTGGAATCTCTCCTTCGGCGGCATCTGGCTGATTTTTCTCATCGGCTACTTCCATTTCTACGTGGCGGCCATCCTCGTCATCGGCATGAAAAGGGACCGCCGCAAAATCGGGGCGATCGGCCTGATCTACAGCGTTCCGATCATCATGAACCTGATCGGCAAGGGGATCTTTCACTGGGCCTATTGAGCGGGACGCACTTCCCTTATGGACAATCGTCAGCCATCCGTATACAGTGTTTGCCGAAGCCAGGCCGAAGACGCTGCTCAACGCCCACCGCGCACTGGACGCGATGAAAATATCCCTTGACAAGCAATAACAGCCCCCCTATGCTTTGACCCATCAAAAGCAATATCTTATCAAAAAAGGTGTGCAAGGTTTCAGAGTTCAACGAGCATCTTTACAGCGCCTTTGTTAGCCCGTGGGTGCGGGCGAGCGCGAACCCCATAAGCGCCGAGTGGCTCAAATGGACCCACCCAATGCGCACAAGCCGTTACTTGTTCTCCGAGAAGCTCAATCCCTGGATGGCCGGAACAGCGGTAGTGACGTCGTAGGTCCGTGAACACCGCGACAGCGTTTCCGAAGACAATCTTTTGCTCGTCCGCGAGCGGGAGTTGAGCAAGCAGGTCTCGACCGGGCTGGACAGCTATCGTAAACGCAGGGACGAGGCGGCAGAGGCAGTCTTCAAGTGGCTATACGGTTAATGCTAGCTGTTCCTAATCATCCAGGACATAAACGCAGCTTTACCGAGTTGCACCAAAACCCTTACGGAAAGGAGACAGATTATGCCAACTTATGATCCCGAAGATATCTTCGATGAGTTGCGGAAACGTGCCGCCGCGCTCGGCAGCCGGCGCATCATTGCGGGTATCGTGGGAGCGCTGCTACTGATCTCCCTCTGGTCGACCTGGTTCACGGTGCAGCCCGAGGAAACGGGCATCGTCCAGCGCTTTGGGGCGGTGGACCGCACGGTGGGTCCGGGCCTGCACTTCAAGTTTCCTAACGGCATCGAGAAGGTCCGAATGGTTCCCACGGCCCGGGTCCTCAAGGAGGAATTCGGGTTCAGCACGGTTGCCACGGGTGCTGGCGGGCGAACGCAATATGCGCCTGACAAGAAGGCATTCAAGGATGTGTCGCTGATGCTTACGGGAGACCTGAACGTGATCGATGTGCAGTGGATCGTCCAATACCGGATCGAGGACCCGGTCCGCTACCTCTTCCGGGTCCGCGAGTCCCCGCAGACGATCCGGGACATCGCCGAGGCAGTCATGCGCCGGGTTGTCGGCAACCACTTGGGTAGCGATGTCCTTACCGTCGGCCGGGTGTCCGTGTCCACCGAGGTAAAGGAGGAGATGCAAAAGATTCTCACCGACTACGAGACCGGCGTTCGCCTGGTCACGGTGGAGCTTCAGGACGTGACGCCTCCGGACCCCGTCAAGCCCGCCTTCAACGAGGTGAACGAGGCGCGCCAGGATCGGGAGCGGACGATCAATCAGGCGCAGGAGCAGGCCAATCGGGAGATTCCCAAGGCGCGCGGTGAGGCGACCCGGACGATCACCGAGGCCGAGGGCTACGCCGTCGAGCGGGTCAACCGCGCGAACGGAGAGGCAACGCGATTCCGGGCCATCCTCGCGGAGTACCAGCGGGCTCCGGAGGTCACGCGCCGCCGCCTCTACTTGGAGGCCATAGGGAGCATCCTGCCCGAAGCGAAAGCCTTGTATATCGTGGATAGCGACCAAAAGGCCCTGCTGCCCTGGCTCCGCCTGGAGTCGGGAGAGATGCCTGCCGCAGCAGGCAAAGGAAGCGGCCAGGCAGAAGGCGTCAAGGGAGGGAAGCAGCCATGAAGAACGCGCTAAATATCGGACTCGGGTTCCTCGCGCTGGCGATCGTCATCGTCTTCTCCGGGACCTTCTACACGCTGGAGGAGGGCGAGCAGGCGGTGATCGTCCAGTTCGGCCGGCCCGTGGGGGCAACGGTAACCGAGGCAGGGCTGCACGTTAAGCTCCCCCTCATCCAGGAGGCGCGCCGCTTCGAGAAGCGCATCCTCATCTGGGATGGCGACCCCAACCAGATCCCCACCAAAGGGCGGGAGTTCATTTGGGTCGACACTACGGCCCGCTGGCGGATCGCCGACGCCAAGAAGTTCCTCGAGAGCGTAGCCACGGAGGCCGGCGCCCGATCGCGCCTGAACGACATCATCGACTCCGTCGTGCGGGACCAGGTTTCGGGCAGCGAGCTTGTGGAGCTGGTCCGCAGCGCCTCGTGGGTAGTTCCCAAGGGAGAGATTCTGGAGGAGGTCCCAGCCGAGGTACGGGAGGAGTTGAAGAAGAAGGTCGTCC
>JBBAAJ010000178.1:0-2863 GCA_041658365.1 Candidatus Peribacteraceae bacterium
CAAAAAGCATGGAGCGATCGTGATCACCTTGTCCGATACCGCGGAAAACATCTTGCAGAGGATCGTCTTCTACGACGACGATTCAAACAGGATCGAGAAGGAGCTGGACGAACGGGGAAGGGCCCTCTACCTGAGAGAGATCCGGAAAGACATCGGCTATTTCAGAAGATTCCACGGGAAGGCGAATCTTCATGTCGACCTGTCAGGTGCCGACGTGGCCGAGTGTGCGGAAAAGGTCAAGGCGGCGCTCGACCACTATTTTTCCAATGATGGCCACGCACGGGAAATATGAGTTCCCACGGGGCGCGTTGGATTTGACGATGCAATGCAAATGCGGTAGTATTGCATTGCAAGGGATGGAAAGAAAAGGAGATAACGACATGGCGGGCCAACTCACAGTACGCCTGACATCGGAACTCGAAGAAGGGATCGAAGCGCTTTCGCGGCGCTCCCGTCGTCGCCGCTCGGAGATCGTACGTCTTGCGCTCGAGCGCTATATCCGGGAAGAAGCGGGGGAAGGAACGCCCTCACCGTACGGCAGGGTGAAGAATCTCATCGGGAAGGTGGAAAGCGGCATCCCCGACCTCGGGGAAGCGCACCGTGAACATCTGCGCCGCCGGTTCCGGCGTGGCTGATCTGCTGCTGGACACCGGCCCGTTCGTCGCACTGCTCGATCGGAGCGAGCGGAATCACGAGCGGTGCGTCGCGTTTTTCCGGGATTTCCGGGGGCGGCTGATCACGACCGAGTCGGTGTTGACCGAAGCAGTCTATCTGCTCGGACCGTCGTTTCCCCGCCAGAAGCCGGCGCTCGATTTTGTTCTTGCGGGTGGAGTAGAGCTGGTTCCCATGATGCCGGCGCTTCTCAAGCGTTGCGCTCATCTGATGTCGAAATATTCCGACGTCCCCATGGATTACGCGGATGCGACGCTGGTTGCCGTGGCCGAGGCACTCGGCATTCGGGATGTTATGACGCTGGACCGCAGAGGTTTTTCCGTTTACCGGTATTCGTCGAGGGGTTCTTTCCGGATCTTCCCCGATTAGAAGTAACAGGACGGTACCACCATGAACATCAGCAGAAACGATCCCTGCCAAAGCATTCGAACCTTTACGGAAGCGCGGGAGACAACCGGTTAACGCGTTTCCCTTTTCAGGAGCCGGTACGTTTCCTCGTAGATCCGTTCGCGCGGACCGATTGCGACGATTTCGATGATGTTCCTCATCACCCGATAAATGACCCTGAAGGTTCCCACTCTGAAGCTCCGCAGGCGGGCAAGCTCGTTTTTCAGCGCCTTTCCCGACGAGGGATCGGCAAGAATCGTCTTCAGGGACGCCCTGGTCTTCCTCTTCAGGTCCGGATGCATGCCGCGGACAAGCTCAGCGATCTCATCTGGAACCCTGAGCCTGTGAAGAGGCTGTTTCATGACGGGAGGCTACCGAAACAATTCGTCGAGTGTGTACAGGCGCGCCTCCTTCTCCTTCAGTAACCGTAATCCCTTCCGGATTTCCTCCGACAGCGCGGCATCGGATCGGACTGCGATGGTCTCCTTCAGGCTCTCGAACTCCTCGGGGCTGATCAGCACGGCGGCAGGGGCTCCATTTTTCGTGATGACGATCTCCTCGTCGGTATCCCTGACGGCCCGCACGAGTCCGCAGAGCTTCATCTTGGCTTCCGAGAGGGACAGCGTTTTCATAGTCTGACCTCCATCAGGGTTGACCAGAATAAAGACTATAATGACATGGAGGGGCCGTCAAGAGGGGAACCGGATCGCGGTAGTCTCCCCGAAAATGGTTGACATGAATATTTGGATGATGATAATTTAGCAGAACAGTAAGAATATGCTGATTGCACTGAAGTAATATCGAGTGATTCTTTCGAGGGTGGGGAGGAAGAGATGAGGAAAGAACGGAAAAGCGAGACGTGTTGTCCGCCGGGATCGAGCGGCATGGGCTGCTTCAAGGTCGAATCGCTCGTCTCGGTCGACGACCGCGGGCAGATGGTGCTCCCGAAAGAACTGCGCGATCGGGCGGGCATCAAGGGGGGCGACAAGCTTGCCGTGATCGGGTGGGAGAAGGAGGGGAAGGTGTGCTGTCTCTCCCTGATCAAAGTGGAAGAGTTCAGCGCGATGATCAAGGGAGTCCTTGGTCCCCTGATGGGCGATCTGCTCCCGAAGAAGTAAAGGAGGATTTTCGGCATGGACGAGGTCAGGGCAATGCCACGGCCCCCGGGTTGCCTTGACGCGCCTTGGGCCGAGGGCACCGTGAACACCGAGATTGGCGGCGTGCTCCGGGTGCGGACTGTCCTGAGCTTCGGCGATTGCCTTGGCTCGTTCAAGGCGCGCTGGGGGGGTATCGGCCGCATGGGCTGCTACAGTGTAGCGCCCGGGCTCTACGCCGTGGGCGATCCCGAACCCGAATCGCCGGTCCTGGTTTCCGCGAACTACAAAATGAGCTTCGACCGCCTGCGCGGCGCTCTCTCCGGCCGCGACGCCTGGATCCTGGTGCTCGATACCTGCGGCATCAACGTCTGGTGTGCCGCCGGGAAGGGCACCTTCGGCACGGATGAGATCGTTCGGCGCGTGCAGGGCACAGCGCTCGACCGGATCGTGTCGCACCGCAACCTGGTGGTTCCACAGCTTGGAGCGCCCGGTGTGACCGCGCACCAGGTGCACGCACGCTGCGGCTTCCGCGTGGTGTACGGCACGGTTCGGGCGGAAGACCTGCCCGTTTTTCTCGATGCCGGCATGAAGGCGACGCCCGAGATGCGGCGAGTGCGGTTTGGCTTGCGCGAGCGGATCGTCCTGATTCCCGTCGAACTGGTCATCGGAGGGAAGTACGCACTGCTCCTGGCGGCGACTTTCCTGCT
>JBBAAJ010000179.1:0-2802 GCA_041658365.1 Candidatus Peribacteraceae bacterium
ACCGCCTCGTTGTGCATCTTCACCGCGTCAACGATCTCCGGGTCGATCCCCGCCTCCGTCAGGATCCGCACAGCCTCGCAGCCGTGGCGGGTCAGATCGCCGTTCACGACCTCGATGTCGATGTCGTGCAGGAGACCCGCAAGCCCCCACTTCTCCTCGTCCCGTCCGAGCCGGCGCGCCAGCGCCCGGAGAACCGCCTCCGCAGCAAAACTGTGGTCCAGCATCCGTTCGGTCTTCACGTACTTCTTGAGCAGCTCTTCCGCTTCGTCCCTGGTCATCCAATCTTCCCCTTTCCTCCCTGTTCGGGAGAGTCATGAAGGCATTTTGATGAATCATACCTCTTTCAGGAAAAATTCAAAAGGGGCGGGACGAAATGGGTATGGCCTGCTCCTGGTCCATGTGCTATAAGGACCTGCAAATTACGATAAGGAGGAGCCCATGATCGCCATCGGCCGGAACGCACCCTGCCCCTGCGGCTCGAGGAAGAAGTACAAACACTGCTGCCTGGGCAAGGAGCCGCCCCCACGGATGTCATCCGTCATGGATGAGCTCCGGGCGGCCATCGCGGGGAAAACCTTCCATTCCCTGAACGAGGCCAACGCCTTCGCCCAGGCCTTCACGGAGAGCAAAAACCGGGTTCCGCAACTGGATTTCCTGGGGCTTTCCTCGGAACAGATGCACCTGCTCCTGGACTTTCCCTTCGCGAGGACACGGGATATCGTGGAGATCGACCTGGATCTCGCCCCCGCTGCCTTTCGGGGGATACCGGTGGTCGACAACGCCCTGCTCTTCTTGGGCAGGCTGGCGGAACAGGAACCGCTGAAGGCCACGGCCAAGGGGAATATCCCCCTGTCTTTCGCCCGGGAGGTCTTGGCGGAGTTGAAAATACCCGAACGGGAACTCCATGTTACCTCCATCCGCACGGAAGAGGAGGCGCCGATCCTCCGCGCCCTTCGGGAGCTCTTGACCCTCTGCGGATGGGTCAAGAAACGGGGCTGCCGTTTTTCTCTCACGGAGAACGGGAGGAGGATCGTCCAGGGAGGTTTCATCGGGGCGGATTTCCGGAATCTTCTGGATACATTCACGCTGAAATTCAACTGGGGGTTCATGGACCGGTACCCTCCCTTTTCGATCGTTCAGCAATCCTTCCTCTTCGGCTTGTATCTCCTGCACCGCGAGGCCCGTCGCGAGATCGAGGATCAGGCCCTCGCGGATCATTTCCTCCGGGCTTTCCCGCAGGTCCTTGAAGAGGCCCGCCGATACGAGGCGCCCTATCGCGAACCGCACGATTTTATTTCAAGCTGTTTTTCGCTGCGTTTTCTGGAGCGGTTCTGCGAGTATTTCGGTTTCGTGACGATCCGGCGAGAAACCATCCCGGGCCGATTCATCAAACGGAAGTTCGTGCAGACGACGGACTTTTCCCGGCGCTACTGGCAATGGCGGGTACAATAACCGATCGCCGCCAGGGGCTAGATCATTCTTGCCGAGAAGAACGTTTTGGCCTATATTCCGATAAAGTTTTTGCGAAAATAATTCTTTTTGATGGTGACCGCTCTCATGGCTTTACCGCTGCTCGAAAAAAACGAATTCTGGACGCCGACCGATTTAATAAATCCAGGTGCTGAACATCATCTTGTTTATTCAAGTCGTTACGGCGCCCTGTATGAGGCGGATTGCCTCAAAATCCTTCCCTGCATTCAGGATGGCGTCGTCGATACCGTCTTTGCCGATCCGCCCTTCAATCTGGCGAAGGAATATGGGAACCGGGTCGATGATCGCCGTTCGGAAGAAGACTACATTGCCTGGTGCCGGAAATGGCTGGACCACTGCGTACGAGTCCTGAAACCGGGCGGCGCCCTGTTTGTCTACAATCTGCCGAAATGGAACATTCTTCTGGGCGCTTATCTGGCGGAAGGCGGAATGACGTTTCGTCATTGGATTGCGGTCAACATCAAACTCTCCCTGCCGATTTCCGGCAGGCTCTATCCGTCCCACTACGGCCTGCTTTATTTTACCAAAGGGAAGGCCAACACCTTCCGCCGAATCCGCACCCCCATCGAGACCTGCCGTCACTGCGGACGCGAGATCAAGGATTACGGCGGTCACAGGGGGGCGATGAATCCGAACGGGGTCACATTGACGGATGTGTGGAATGATATCACCCCTGTCCGGCACTGGAAGTTCAAGAGCAGAAAAAGGACTTTGAACCAATTGTCCACAAAAATCCTGGAACGAGTCGTTCTGATGTCTACCCGCGAATGCGATCTGGTTCTCGATCCCTTTGGCGGCAGCGGGACGACCTATGATGTCTGCGAGCGACTCGGCCGCCATTGGATCGGGATGGATCTGGAAAGCTGCGAAGTCATCATGGAACGTCTCCAGGCTGAAAATCTCAGCCCGCACAAATCGGAGGATTTCGTTGAGGAATGAGGGGGCAGAGGTGAACGCCGAAACGGTCGTCCGAGCGCTCGGCCGGAATCTTGCTGAAGGATTGTTCCCTGCGGATCGGCAACTGATTCCGAATCTGAACGATATCTATGAGCTGGAACTTGCCTATTATGAAAATTTCATTCTTTCCGATCCGGAACTGGTTAGAAATGCCGCCTATTTCGCACAGGTTGGAAATCAGTACACCCATCATTTCCTGATGTGCACCGGCGAGTCCTTAAAGCTCCCCGATCACTCCTCCTCCCGCTTGAAATCGTTTTTTGAAAAGAATATTTTTCGCACCGGCTATGCCACGCACGGCCTTTTCCCTTACCGGGGGAAGTTCCATCCCCAGATGATCAAGGGGCTGATGAA
>JBBAAJ010000180.1:0-2802 GCA_041658365.1 Candidatus Peribacteraceae bacterium
CATTCGCCGATTCAAGAATACCCCTCTACCGTCACCTTTTCTATCGACGCTTGAAGAAAGCCTCCTCGAGGCACCTAGCGCGGGGAATCTGCAATCCCGTTGCTTCTATTTCGTTTTCCGGGACGAGACCAGAAGGCGGATCGCAAAGGCCGCATATGATCAGGATTTCATACAAGAGGCCCCCCTTGCCGTTGTCTGCTGTGGAAACCTGAAAATCGCCGATCACTACGGAAAGAGAGGCAGGTCGCTATACTGCCTCCAGGATGTCGCCGCCAGCATACAGAACCTTATGCTCGTGGCATATTCCCTTGGGCTCGGAACCGTATGGGTCGGGGCGTTCGATGAAAAGGAAGTGGGAAAGATATTGAACTTGCCGGATTACATTCGCCCGGTGGCAATCGTCCCCGTAGGTTACCCCGATGAAACCCCCCAGCCTCCCGGGAGATTCCGTAAGGAACAGGTGATTTTCCACCTCCGGTAAAAGCCTTTCAGCAAGTTACGGAAAAAAACCGAAGTGGCGGCCGGGATCGGCATGGGTCCGAGGTTATTCCGTGCTTTCTACCATTACCTTGATGTCTTTCATCGGGTAATGCTTCCCGTTTCCCGTGGCAAGAACCGCTTTATGAACAAATGCCGTCGCAGCGACCAGGCAATCGTCAAGCTCCAGGTTGTGGCCCCTTGCGCTGCGCTTGTAATACCCCGCTTTTTCGGCAACATCCCGAGTCACGTCCAGTACCTCGATTTGGCCAAGGAATGCCTTTGTCCGATCTTCCTCGCCGGGTCGTATGCCGGCGGCAATCTCCGCCACGGTGATCGCCGAGCAGAAGAGGCTTGATTCTTCCAGGAGCAGGGAGAGAAAATCTTTTGCCTTCCTTTTGCCCCTTAAGAAATTGATGAGGATATCCGTGTTGACGAGGGTGTTCTTCATCCCCGACGTTTCGCTCTCGTCGATTTCCGAAGATTCCGGACGAAAGTCTCCGTCCCTTTCGCGAGCTCGGGGTGATCGGCTTCCTTCCAGGCGCCGAAGCTCGTCTCGATTGCCTTGGCCAGGCGGACGCGCTGCAGCTCCTTCTTCAGGGCTTCGGCAACAAACCGGCTTCGCTGTCTCGACGATACGTTGGCCTTGAGCTCCTCCAGCAGGTCCTCGGGCAGCAGGAAATTGGCCTGGCGTGTCGTGCTACTCATGGGATGCACCCCCCTTTGTATAGACATATATATAGGATTATAAATAGGATGTCAAAGGGGGGGGGTCGGGAGGATTGATGGAGATTCTCCATCAATATTTGATAATACCCCCCCTTTCTTTCCTTTGCAGAGGTGGTCACAAATTGTGACCGGTTCGTTGGGCACACAAATTGAAGACCGATTCTGCATGAGCGTCGACTCGAATGGAACTGGTTCGAAATCGGTTTGGAGGAATCGTCGGGAGAGCATTCGCATCCGAATATTCTGTGGGATGGATAAAGGAGGCCGGCAAATGACTAAATTATCTGTTCAAACTGCCTTGTGGATTTCGGGCCATTCAACGATGGCTTCGATTGTCTTGTTACTATTGCGTCTTGTTGCAGGATCGGCGTTCATTCTTCATGGCTGGCAAAAGGTCCAGAACCCTGTGGGATGGATGGGGCCTGAATCATCGATTCCAGGCTTCTTTCAGTTTCTGGCGGCTATTTCCGAGTTTGGCGGCGGCATCGGTTGGGAGACGCGATCCGTGCTACCAGAGTCCGGCGGTGGCGGGGACGGATGCTCGGTCAAGGAGTGAAACAGCTTCCTTGCTGCAGGCGGCGCGGCAGATGCCGCAGCCGTAGCAGCGCCTTTCGTCGACCGCCGACTTCTTCTCCGCGGCGCTGTAGCCGATGGCGCCGAACTGGCAGACCTTCATGCACTGCCGGCATCCGGAACACTTCTCCGGGTCGATCTTCGCCACGTACTCGGCGCGGAACATAACGGGAAACTCGTAGGTCACGGTGGATTTCATCGCGATGCAATCCGTGCGGTCGCAATTGCAGAAGCCGCCGATGAAGGGGGTGCGGAACGTCCAGACGGTGTGGCAGAACCCTTCGCGCTCGTGTTCGCACAGCGCCTGAAGCGCTTCTTCCTTCGACAGGGTCTCGAATCCGGAGGTGTCGGGCCCCTTGAGAAAACTCCCGTCGAGCCCGTCGATGATCCGGAACAGCTCCCCGCCTTCGGGCGAGATGCTGACCCCGTAGCAGTACCGTTTTTCCTTGCCCAGCGTGATCTTTCGGCATATGCAGGGCAGACGCACGACGGTGTTGACGAACCCCAAGATCCGCTCCATGTCCTCGATGGGCACCACCTGGCCGTAGTGGATCTGTTTCTGGCGATTCGACAGGGCCCAGATGGCCGCCCGCCGGACAAGGGCTGGAGCCTTGTCCAGCTTCTTTAAATTCGCCATGTCCTCCGCCAGCCGCTCCGGTTCCGACAGGAATTCCTGGATGAACCTGCGCCTCCTGACATCGCTCAGGAGGTCCTCGGAGTAGTTCTCGGCCTTGAGGTACCACTTCTTCCCCTCGCCGTGCTTGTGACAGAATTCGCACATGATCGGCTCTATTCCATGTACTTTCTCAGGTGCTCGATCCTGGTGTAATCTATTATCGCACGGCGTGGGAAATGCGGTCGAGATCGGAACCGCTGCGCCCTGATTAATATCTAAGAGTCATGGCTCGGAACGGGAAAACGACGGCCACCCTGGGTTTCTTCCTCTCGGCGATCGCGATAACGGCCGCGATGGGGGCAGGCGCCGGAACCCGCCTTGGGTGGTGGGATTTCCGGGCAGGGTTC
>JBBAAJ010000181.1:0-2797 GCA_041658365.1 Candidatus Peribacteraceae bacterium
ATCCGCTGATACATCGGCTGCTCCTCAGCTTCCAACAGGACCACTTCGAAGGGCACCTCCCCCTCGATTCGAATGCTTTGCGACCGTGTCCACCAATGCAAAGAATTCGAACTCGGCAGGAAACCGTTCCGGCGAGTTCTACTTGTCCTTTCCCCGCCCTATGCGCATACCCGGTTTTTCCCTTTCGCAAGGCTTGTATTGCTATTGTCGATATGCCACCATATCGATAATAGCGCCCGCCGGTATTTTCATCCCGGGATGCGTGGAGGAAGCGATTGGCTGGAAAGAGAGATCGGGTGCCCGGAAAAAAAGTGCGATGCCCGGGCGGACACCTTGCTTTCGTGCCCGATCCCTTGCCGCCGGAACTTACCTGGACACCGGAACTTGTCAGCGCTTTGTCGGATGCGGACCGGTTGATCGGCCGGTTGGCCGGTGAAGGAGGGAAACTCCGAAATCCGCACCTGTTGATGCGTCCATTTTTAGCCCGGGAAGCCGTCCTGTCGAGTCGCATCGAGGGCACCCAGACAACGCTGGGCGAACTGCTTGCGGATGAGGCGGGCGCCTCTGTTGAGCGAAGTCCGCACGACCTGCGGGAGGTGGCCAATTACGTGGCTGCCCTGGAACACGGGCTGCGCCGCCTGGAAAAACTGCCCATGTCCCTTCGTTTGATCCGGGAAGTGCATGGGAAACTGATGGCGGGGGTACGGGGGAATGTCGCGACTCCAGGAGAATTCCGGCGCACCCAGAACTGGATCGGACAGGCCGGCAGCACTCCCGCAACTGCGACATACATCCCCCCTCCGCCATCGGAAATGACGGCATGCCTGGGGGACCTTGAACGATTTCTGCACGAAACGGTTCTGCCGCCGCTGGTCCAGGTTGCGCTGGTCCATTACCAGTTTGAGGCGATCCACCCGTTCCTGGACGGAAACGGAAGGGTGGGGCGTCTGCTGGTCACCCTGTTCCTGGTGCAGAGGGGGATTCTGCCGACGCCGTTGTTGTACTTGAGCGCGTTTTTCGAGGCGACCCGCCGGGAGTATTACGAGGGGCTTCAGGACGTCAGCGAGCGCGGAGAGTGGGAGCGATGGCTGGGCTACTTCCTGAACGGCGTGGCGCGGCAATCGGAGGATGCTCTCGGGAGGGCCGAACGGATCAATCGTCAATTGTCCGCGTGGCGGTTGGAGATCGCGGGTATTTCATCCAAGACCCCCGCGCTCCTCCTGGAGCGAATTTCCGCCAATCCGTTTCAGACGGTCAGGAAGGCGGCCCGGGAATTGGGGATGGCGTTCACGACGGTGCAGCGCGCCATGGAGAAACTGGAATCCCTTTCAATCGTTACCGAGGTCAGCGGTGGAAAACGGGATCGCGTATACTGTGCCAAGGCGCTGATGGAAATCCTGGAAGAACCTGCAAAGCTTGCTCCCTGAAGATGGCTACAAATCGAAGTGGGGGAAAAGTGATTCGGGATCCTTCGGCCGGCGGAAACGACCTGTGCCCCTGCGGCAGCGGCAAGAAATTCAAACAGTGCTGCTACGACCGACAGGTCTCCGGACAGCCCCCGCCGGGAGCGCGGGAGGTGTTGGGAGAACTGCGGAAGCTGGTCGAAGGGCGAAGCTTCGGCTCGCTTGAGGAGCTCCAGTCTTTTACGGACCGCTTTATGCGGCAGCGCAACCAGGCGCCCCTGGATGAATTCCATGGTCTGTCGCCGGAGCAGATGCACCGGATTCTCGATTTCCCCTTTGATTCTCCGGAACTGGTGACCTATGCCCAGGTTGCCGGCGGCGATCCGAAAGCGCCGATTCTTACGCTGTTTGGCCTGCTGGCGAAGGCCATCGGCGAGCAGGGGCTGAAACCGACCGCTACCGGCAACCTGCCGCGCAACGTCTGCCGGGAGGCGGCGTTGGCGTACTGGGGAGACGAAGCCTATCGAAAAGAGACCCGGTTTGCCGGCATCAACAAGGAGGACGATTTTTCCGGCCTGCATGTGACACGGCTGGTTGCCGAGCAGGCCGGGCTGATTCGAAAATGCCGGGGCCGATTCATCCTCAGCCGTGAGTGCCGCACGCTGCTGGACGATCATGGCCCGGCCGGCATTTACCCCCGGTTGTTGCACTCCTATGCCCGTAACTATAACTGGGCCTACCGGGACCGCTATCCGGACCTGGGGTTCATACAGCACTCCTTTCTCTTCACGCTCTATCTGCTGAATCTGAACAGCGGTGAGTGGCTGCCCGAGGTTTTTTACGAAGACGCTTTCCTCCGGGCTTTTCCCCGGGTGTTGAGCGAAGTTGCGCCGACCCCGTATTTCACTCCGGAACAGACCGTACGCTCATGCTATACGTTGCGCACTCTGGTGAATTTTACCGTTTTTCTGGGCTTGGCCGAGGTGGAGCCGACCACCAAAGAACTGTATAACCGGCACTACCGGGTGAGAAAACGGCCGCTGCTTGCCGAAACAGTACGTTTTCACATTTCGAAGTAACGAGACATGGCGAAGAAAAAGACCTGCGGAAGAAAAATCCTCATCACCGGAGTATCTTGTGTCGGCAAATCGTCCATCGGGAGAAGACTGGCGGAGATTCTCGATTGCGCGTTCTACGACCTGGACGTCGAGCTTGAACATCATTTCCATATGCCGATCTCCCGGCTCAAGGCGCTGTCTCTCAACGGATACTCGTTCCGACAGAAGGCCTCCCGGGTGCTCGGACGGATCCTTCAAGAGAACCGCGACGGGAACCTGATCGTAGCCCTTCCTCCAAGCGGCCTGTGTGATTGGTATCGAAAGGTGATCAAAAAG
>JBBAAJ010000182.1:0-2761 GCA_041658365.1 Candidatus Peribacteraceae bacterium
GCAATGATTGCTTCCTCACCCAGGGCTTCACGCCTTCGCATTTCGGCATCGATCTGACGCGCAAGGGGGGAGGACCGATATTCTCAGCGGAAGCGGGCACGGTCGTGCGCGCGGACTACGGATGGAACGGCGGGTACGGCAACGTCATCGTGATCGATCACGGGAACGGTCTGCAAACGCTCTACTCGCACAATAAGGAGCTTTACGTCGTGAAAGGGGATACGGTCACCCGCGGTCAGCCCATCGCCCTCATGGGAAACTCCGGCCGCGTCTACGGCCCCACCGGGGTCCATGTCCACTTCGAAGTCCACGTGAACGGGGTGAAGAAGAGCCCGCTGGTTTACTTGCAGCAGTAAAACAAAAAGTGACCGAGGTGACCGAAGGGACCAAGGTTGCCGAAGTGTCTCAAATTTTCCTCGGTCACGTTGGTCTCCTCGGTTCCTTCGGTCCCCTTTCGCTCCATGAACCACCTTTTAAACCTTCTCTCCGATCTTCAAATCCCCTTTCAAAGATTTGACCACCCCGCCGTGTTCACCTGCGAGGAATCGGACAAAATTTGTCCGCCGATGCCCGGCGCACACACGAAGCAGCTCCTGATGAGAAGCAAGGCAAAAGACAAGTATCTGCTGGCCATCGTGATGCATGACAAGCGCGTTGATACCCGGGCTCTCAGCAAGGAATACAAGGTACAGAGTTTCAGTTTCGCCTCGCCTGAGAATCTCAGGCGCCTGCTCGGCGTCACTCCGGGATCGGTGAGCCCGTTCGGATTACTCTACGACAAAAACCATGAGATCGAAGTCATCGTGGATGAAGATGCATGGAATATCGGCCAATTCAGGTTTCATCCTTTGACCAATACGGCAACGTTGATCGTTGACCGGGAAGCGTTTAAGACGTTCTTAAAACATACGGGGCATGCTTTCTCAATACGGAAAATACCGGCCAAGAATTTTAAAATGAAGTACCCCGCACCCGAGGTGCGAGGAATTACGGATTAAAGCCAATCCCTCAACTCAGCAGTAATCAGCGCACTTTCCATCGCTCGCTCTTCTTTGTCGACCGGATTTGAAACCCAGCTCGGCCAGCGACTGCGCACTTGAGCTACCAAAGCCTGTGCCGCAGCCAGATCCGGCGCGTCGATTTCGGCGTAGCCATACCGAAATCTGTTCCGTTCTGTTTGGGTACCGACAAGTTTCATTTTGTTGCCGCTTGGATCTAGTTCGCCGATGACCGTTTCCAGTCTTGCTTCACGAGTTCTGCGCTCGGCTTCGGATCCGAGCTTTCCATCATCATCTATTCGTATGCTGACTTCAAACATGCCTTTATTTTTCGTCATTTTTATTTATTTGTCAATAGCGAGAAGTAAATAGATTATATAAAGTGCTTTCAACATCACCGCCTATCAAGAGTGACGCGCGGGCAGCCTTCGCCCCGCGAAGCGGGGCTACGGCCGCCAAGGAACTGGCCTCAATGCGCGTCCCCCAACTGGCCACGTAAAGCTCGCTTGAGCTTGCCACGCGGCGCTGTGGGAATTCCAGCCCCTCACGGGGAAAGATAGCGACTTAACGCAGCTTTCCTCTGGCGGGAGAGCTCTTTCACAACACAGATTGTTTCATTGCTACATTGTTTCATTGTTTGCCCGTCCGAACGGCCAGCGGGCCGGGCGGGCATGCATCAACCAAAGCGTTCCGCTTGTCGAACAATGTAGCAATTTAACAATTTAACAATTTTTCTTTTATGTCCCACTTCTTCACTTCTGAATCGGTGACCGAGGGTCACCCCGACAAAGTCTGCGACCAGATCAGCGACGCCATTCTCGACTACGCCTTGTCCAAAGATCCGCAGTCACACGTCGCCTGCGAATGCCTGGTGACCACAGGACTCGTTGTTGTTGCCGGCGAGATCAAAACCTCTACCTACATCCCCATCGCCGAGATCGCGCGCGAAACCATCCGCGAGATCGGCTACGATGATGCGATCTACGGCTTCGACCACAAGGCCTGTGCCGTCGTCGTGTGCGTCGGCGAGCAGAGCGCGGATATCCAGCTGGGAGTGGACTGCGATAAGAACGTGAAGAAGGAACAGGGAGCGGGGGACCAGGGACTCATGTTCGGCTTCGCCTGTGACGAGACTCCGGAACTGATGCCGCTGCCGATCTCGCTGGCACATCAACTCACCAGGAAACTGTCCGAAGTCCGGAAGAAGAACGGACTGAAGTTTCTGCGGCCGGACGGCAAGAGCCAGGTGACGGTGCAGTACAGCGATGATGGAAAGCCCGAACGCATAGAGTGCATCGTGGTATCGACGCAACATGCCGAGGACGTCAGCCACGAGCAGATCTGCGCCGATGTCAAAAAGCACATCATCGAGCCGGTTTGCGGCAAGTACATCGACTCCAGAACGAAGTTTCATATCAACCCGACCGGACGGTTCGTCATCGGCGGCCCTCCGGGGGACTGTGGATTGACCGGCCGGAAAATCATCGTGGATACCTACGGCGGCTCTGGCCGCCACGGCGGCGGAGCCTTCTCGGGGAAGGACCCGAGCAAGGTCGATCGCTCCGCGGCCTACGCCGCGCGCTGGATCGCGAAACACGTTGTAAAGGCGGGTCTCGCGAAGAAGTGTGAGGTTCAGATTGCGTACGCCATCGGCATCGCCGAACCGGTCTCGGTCCACTGTGAAACTTTCGGTACCGGAAAAGTCGGCGATCGCGTTCTCGAGAAAGCCGTCACCAAGGTGTTCGACTTGCGGCCCGCGGCGA
>JBBAAJ010000183.1:0-2752 GCA_041658365.1 Candidatus Peribacteraceae bacterium
CTGAACTTTGGTCCGCCGGAATTCTTCTCCCTGATGGTGGCGGGGCTCACCGTCGTGACGAGCCTGGCGGGCCGTTCGCTGGTGAAGGCGCTGTTTGCAACCCTTTTCGGTCTGGCGATTGCCACGATGGGGATCGACAATCAGAGCGCCGTGCCCCGTTTCACCTTCGGCAATCCGGAACTCCTGGACGGTCTCGAATTCCTGGTGGTGGCGATCGGCCTCTTCGCCCTCTGCGAGGTGTTTGTCAACCTGGCCGACATGAAGGAAGCGGTACAGGAGCGTCTGAGCATCAAGGGCAGCCTGTGGCTGACGAAGGAAGATTGGAAGCGCTTCGTTCCGTCCTGCATCCGCGGGACGCTCTCCGGTTTCTTCGTCGGCGGGATCGCCGGCGCCGGCGCGGCGGTGGCCAGCTTCGTCTCCTACGGTCTGGAAAAGAAAGCGGGCAAATACCGGGACGAGCTTGGCAAAGGGGCGATTGAAGGGGTGACCGGACCCGAATCGGCCAACAACGCGGCGGCGGGCGGCGCCCTGATCCACCTGCTTTGCCTGGGGATTCCGGGGAGCGGCACGACCGCGATCATGTTGGGGGCCCTGCTCATGATCGGCCTGCAGCCGGGGCCGCTGCTCTTCACCCAGCAGCCTGCATTCGTCTGGGGGCTGATCGCCAGCATGTATATCGGCAACGTCATGCTGCTGGTTCTGAATCTGCCCCTGGTGGGCATGTGGGTCAAGCTCCTGGATATCCCGCTCTATCTGCTGACTTTGTTCATTATCATGTTTTCGTTTCTCGGCGTCTACACGATGAACAACAGCGCCCAGGATCTGTTGTTGATGGTCGTGTTCGGCGTGATCGGCTACCTGATGAAGCGTCTGGATATCCCCGCCGCGCCCGTCATCCTGGGGATCGTTCTGGGGAAATTGATGGAGGAGAAAATGCGCCAGTCGCTGGTCATCTCCGACGGCAGCGTGATGATCTTCCTGAACCGGCCGATATCGCTTTTCCTGCTGTTTCTGGCGGTGGTGGCGATCACGAACCCCTACTGGAAACAGATCGGCCGGGCCATTCGGCGGCTGTTCCGCGAGGCGCCCGCCCGTTGATCTTGTCACGGGAACAACCCCTTCTCTTTTCCACCCATCCGTATATCAGAGAAAATAGTTTGATTTTGTCCTCGCGTTTCATTATGCTGATACTAATACTTCATTGCATCCTCGGGCAGTGAAACTTCCGATACGTTCGTACCTCCGGCACGTCGAAACTACTGCGGCTTTTGGGCCATGTGACCGGAGCGTGGACCGGCAAACTCTTCCAGGAACTGAGGCGATGGTCACAAAGAGAAAAAATACGGAATTCCGGCAGCAGCAGATCATCGAGGCCGCGGCAAAACTGATCTTCAAATACGGCAGTGAACACCTGACCGTCAAGAGGATCGCCGCACAGGTCGGCATCTCCGAAGCGGCCATCTACCGCCATTTCACGAGCAAGAAGAGCATCCTCTCCTTCCTGCTCAGCCATATCGAAGAGGTCCTTCTCAGGGACATCTCGGCGGAAAGAGCGGGTGCGGAGCCGGTTACGCTCGACACCATCGAGAAAATCATCGGGAATCACTTCTCTGCGATCGACCTGCGCAAGGGAATCTCCTTTCAGGTCATTGCCGAGATCATCAGCCTCGGCGATCGAAAACTTAACAAACAGGCGTCTCAGGCGATCGGCAAATATATCTCCCGCCTCAAGGAACTCCTCACCGACGGGGTCCGGGACGGCGCTGTCCGCAAGGACATTGACCTGGAGGCCTCAGCGACATTGCTCTTCGCCCTCATCCAGGGACTGGTGAACATATGGTCCCTCAGCGAGGGCAGCTTCAAGCTGACCGAGAAGTACGCCTCCCTCTGGCAGATCTATCGCGACGCCGTCGCCCGTCGCTAAAATTCCCTGCCGGGTTCGCCTTCGTTAACAATTTGTTACCCGCAGGATGCATCGCCTCTCCCATTCCCACGAGTGAATCAGAAATCCCCGTTGCATTGAAGTCATTCCCCGCAAGAACGCATATTCTTTTCTTGCATCAACAGGTGACAAAACTCCTCTTGACAAGTTAGTATGCATTAACTATTATGCTTGTAAACGCTAACTTCTGTATTCCGGGACGAGCGGTATGATCCCACATTCCTGATAACTATTTTAGAGGTGTCACATGAAAGAAGAACGGGGCTTATTACGGGACGCAATAGGGACGGCTCAACCGGTGGAGGAAAGCAAGACCAAGAAATATATACGAATCGCCTTAGCATGTGTTGGGATAGCTTTTTTTGTGCTTGTGTTCGTCATGGCCGCTCTGAGGCGGTATGGGTCATAGGAACTTCGCGGCCAAAGTCACGCTGTTGGACATGATGGATTCAATTGCCGCAACCATCCGCCGTTGCGGCCAATATTCAAGAAAGGGAGTTCACACATGCAGGTCATTATTGCGGGTATTGCTGTATTGGGTGCCGTCGGGACCATCATATTCTTAAGTTTTCAAGACATGAACGGCGGGATCAAGGCCGCGCTTGTCGCTCTGATGGTGTTCATTGCTGTATACTGCATGGCTAGAATACAACCCAAAGAAACAACATCGGAAAAAGATACCAACAAATAGCGCGTCGCTGAGATTCCCTCGCGCCACTCAACTGTGGCTTGTCGTTCTTGACTGTCCAGTCCGACTCCAGATCACGAGAGAACTTGAGAAGATTCACGTTCTTAGCCAGTTTGCCTTCC
>JBBAAJ010000184.1:0-2745 GCA_041658365.1 Candidatus Peribacteraceae bacterium
CCGATATCACGATGAGGCGTCTCAATTCCGGCAGGGCGCGGCAATCCAGTTGCCCCGGCGCTGAGGTATCCACCTCCGGGCAGAGCTGGCGGATCATCTCGATATGTTCCGTACCGTTTGTTCCTTCGGACATGATGAGGCCCTGGGAATCGGACTGCCGGAGCAGATATCCAAGCTGCTGGGGCTGGGCATTTGTATCCAGTGTCATCAGGACGGCCCCGATCTTCGCCGCGGCAAACTCGGTGATGATCGATTCGGAGAGGTTGGGCGTCCAGAGGGCCAGGTGTTCTCCCTTACGGATGCCGAGTTTCAGGAAACCCCTGGCCAACCGGTTCACGATGATCAACAATTCCTGATAAGAATATCTCCTGCCCCGGGGAAGATCGATCAACGCCTCCCGGTCGGGGAATCGTGAGGCTACCTCATCAAAAAGATCACCGATTGTTGTTCTGAGCATTGTTCCCATAACCGCCTCCTGTTTCAGGACCCATGTTTGTGGTTTCGTAAAAAGTTTCCCTGCTTTCGCAGGGGCAGGCGCCTGCTGCGTTTTGTTTCATTATGAATGACATTCTGCGAAGGGGAAACACTTTTTTCGCAGCCAATTCATACCAGCTAAAATCAAAATCCACAAGTCGGAACAAAAGGAAAATGGTCCGTTCGCGAGGTGCGCGTGCCGCTGAAATCCGCTGGCCATCCCGCGGCCGATCTGTTATGAAGGACCCTATGAATGAACAGCGGATCAGGATCCCGTCCGAGGTGGAATGCCGGCGGCTGGTCGCCGGGACGGGGATGCTGGACAATATTGTGGCCCATTCCCGGCAGGTCTGCCGGGTCTCCCTGCTGATCGTCGATCATCTGAAACCGGATGGTCTGAACCGGGATCTGATCCGGGCCGCGGCGCTCCTCCACGATATCACGAAGACCCGGAGCTTCCAGACCCTGGAAGACCATGCCGAGACGGGGGCGCAACTGCTGTTGGAAATCGGCTACCCGGAGGTGGGGCGCATCGTCGGCCAGCATGTCCGCCTGGACCGCTATTTCGCCTCCGCGGTCCCGACCGAGGCGGAGGTCGTCAACTACGCGGACAAACGGGTTCTCCACGACCGGATCGTGCCTTTGGGCGAGCGGATGGGGTACATCCTCGAAAAGTACGGCCGGGAGCCGGAGCGCAAGCGGGCGATCCTCCTCCTCTGGGAGAAGACGGAGGCGCTGGAGGCGCGGCTGTTCGCCGGCCTTCCCTTCGCGCCGGACGATATCAGCCGCCTTCTCGCGGAGGGCCCTCCCGGGGATCTTCCGGAACCGGATCCGCGTCTGTGACCGTGCGCTGTTTCTTCTCCAGCTTCATCTGGAACTCAGCCATCACGATTTTTTAAGTTGACTTTTGACGGCTTATCTATGAATATACCTATGTCACTTTATAGAAAGGGAGGGGATAGTCATGAACACGGTTCTGAAGCAGGCCAACTTTCAAATCCCTGAAGACCTGTTGAATCAACTGCGGGAAACCGTAGGCAAAGGCGAGTTGAGCAGGTTTGTCAGTGGGGCGCTTAAGCGGGAACTACAGCGGCTGCGCCAACTAACAGCCATTGACGAGACCTTCGGCGCCTGGAAGGGCGGGGAACACCCTGAACTCGCGGCGGGGGTAGATCGCTTTGTCAGAAATGTCAGAAAATCCACGCGGGGAAAACGTACCGATGCGTCAGGTTGTCGTTGATACGGATGTGCTGATCCTTCATCTGCGCGGCAACGAATCGGTGCGTGCGATGCTCAGAGAGGCGGCACAGGATTCATTATTGTGCTGTTCGGCCATTACTATCGGCGAGATTCACGCCGGCATGAGGGATGAGGAGCTGGAGAAGACGGTAAAACTACTGAACAGTCTGGCGGTAATTGACGTGGACAGAAAAATTGCGGCCCTGGCGGGGGATTATCGCCGGACGATCAAGAGCCATCATCTGGAACTGGACGATTGCCTCATCGCTGCCACCTGTGTCATCAACAGAGCCACCCTGATTACGGGCAATATCAAGCATTATCCTATGCCGGGGATCGAGAAAAAAGAGGTCAGCGTTCCATCATGAATAAGGATGAAATAGTCTTTATTTCCTACCTCCAGACACTGTACTCCATTTTGATCTCTCAAGTGCCTAACAATAAATGGTTGATTTAGAGTTCGTACGTTGGGGTGCCTACGACAATGAATCCTCCAGCGTGTTCTTCATCAACATCAAATAGCTGAGTTGTTGGCAAGAGTTCTCCACTTTTAGCTTTGTCTTTATAAAGGTATAACACTACAACAAAAAGCCCGGCAACTGCGTTGAGTGCATTCTTTAAGCTTGCTTGATGATACTGGAAGTCACGTTGGTGTTTAATTTTATTATAGGCGGTCCACCAAAGGGGCACGCCTGTCTGAGACCTCCACTCATCCCATGGCTGTAAAATGATCCCAAATCGCGGCACCAAAACCTTAAAGTCTGGAATGTTGGGAATCGCTGACTTTATCTCTGTTCTATAGGCATTGATATCGTTAGCAATTGACCCCGGATTGACTGCTTGGCACATTTGCTTACACACGACATCAATTTCCGCACCTGCTGCAAGTACGATTCTTGCGATCTCTATTGAGAAGCATTGGAAGTTTCTCTCATCGAACTCAACGTACCTTGACAATACTTCGAGGTCGCGTTCGATTGCGAGAAAGTAATTCCAATGCACATCGGTTTTCTCAGTGTGTATAACCATTTT
>JBBAAJ010000185.1:0-2739 GCA_041658365.1 Candidatus Peribacteraceae bacterium
GCAGCACAGTGGAAGTTGTCCACGAGCCCTTTCATGATCTCGAATGGAACAGGCTGGGCGCCTATTTCCAGGTACTTCCAGGAGGAAAGGTCATAGTCGGAAAGCTTGAGTTGGCCGCTCTTGATGGCATTGAGGATCATCACGGCAACAGGCACGACAAAGAGGATGTCCGTCCCCTTCTCCTGCGCAATCGCTTCCATGATCCATTTGGGTTCCGTGAACTCCCTCAGAATCGTTCCTGTAGCTCCGGTGGCATAAAAAGGCGCCCACAGGAACAGGGTGCCGCTGTGATACAGGGGGAGGAAGAAGACATAATTGTCGTTCTTCTCCACAAAGTAGCTCATGCCGTTGCCGATGGCCGTGTTATTGAGGGAGTAGTGCGTGTGCATCACGGCTTTTGGCGTGCCCGTTGTTCCCGAGGTGAACATCATGGCCAGGTCATGCTGATCCTCAACGTCCACAATGGCCTCTTGGGTGTCTTTGTAGGCGGCGATGGTCTTGTAGTCGATCATGTCCTTGGGGACACTATCGCCCACACAGATGTAGTTCTTAACTGTCTTCAGGTCCTTCCGGACCGGTTGAACCACAGGCACAAACTCCGATCCCAGCATGAAGACCTTGGGATTGCACACGTCCGCAGCATAAAGGATATCCGGCCCCACGAACCTGAAGTTAAGAGGCACAATCACCGCTCCGGTCTTGATGATCCCGTAATAGGTGATGAGCCACTCCAGGCTGTTGTTCTGGAGATGCATCACGAAGTCGCCGTCTTTCACCCCCAGTTCCTTGGTGAGGTAGTTGGCCACCCGGTTGATTTCGTCGTTGAACTGCTTCCAGGTGAGCGTCCGCCTCTGGTTCTTGGAAGGAGTCCTTTCAATCAGACAGACCTTGTTCGGCAGGTGCCGGGCATTGATCACGGCATATCTTGCATAGTTCATCGATCACAACCTCCTTGTATGTAATCAGCACTTCCCCTCTTTTCCGCTGGGAGAACGGAAATCATGCATTTGCATATCGCTCCGCTCCCCGGCATGGGTGACCATTATTTTCCCAGGTAGGCATGGCGCACTTTTTCGTCAGCCAGGAGATCCGCGGCCGGGCCTTCAATCGCCACGGCGCCGGTTTCCAGGACATAGCCGTATCGGGCGATATGCAGCGCCGCCCAGGCGTTTTGCTCCACCAGAAGGATGGTGGTTCCCTGGTCGTTCAAAATTTTAATGACTCTGAGTATTTCCGCCACGAGCATTGGGGCGAGGCCCATGGAGGGTTCATCCAGGATGAGCAGTTTGGGCCGCGACATGAGGGCCCGTGCGATAGCCACCATCTGCTGTTCCCCGCCGCTCAAGGTGCCGGCCAGTTGCTTGGTTCTAATCTTGAGGAGTGGAAATATCTCGTATATCCAATCAAGTCGCTTCTGAATTTCAGCCTTGGTTCGGTTGCTGTAGTACAAATAGGCCCCCAGATGGAGATTGTCCAGGACGGTCAAATGGGTAAAGAGCTGCCTGCCTTCCGGGACCTGGGAAATGCCCAGGGAGACGATCTTGACCGGCGGAAGGGAGGATATTTCCGTTCCTTCGTAGCAGATGGAACCGCTCTTCGACTGGATGAGGCCGGAAATCGATTTCAGAAGGGTTGTTTTACCCGCGCCATTGGCGCCGATAATGGTTACCATGCTACCGGGCGGAATGGTCATGGAAACATTCTTCAGCGCCTGGATATTTCCATAGAAGGCAGACACCCCTCTCAGCTCAAGCATAACAGGCTTCTCCTCCCAGATAGGCTTCGATGACCTTCTGGTCATTCTGAATCTGCGCCGGCGGCCCCTCGGCGATCTTTTCCCCGTAATTGATTACAAGAATTTCATCCGATACCTTCATAACGAGCGACATGTCATGTTCAACCAGGAGGATCGTAACGCCGCTGTCCCGGATGCTGTAAACCAGGTCGGCCATTTTTTGCGTCTCCACCTCGTTCAGGCCGGCGGCCGGTTCATCGAGAAGGATCAGCTTGGGGCCGGTGGAGAGGGCCCTGAGGACTTCCAGCGTCTTCTGTTCTCCCAACGGCAGGCTCCCGGCGGGAAGATCGGCCTTCCCCAGCAGGCCGCCCAATTCCAATTTTTCGATCGATTCATCCCGTATCCATTTTTCCTCTTTTCGCATCGAGGGAAGGCGGAGTCCAGATGAAAACAGGCCAGCCCGCGATCGGGGATGGCAGCCGACCATCACATTTTCCAGAACCGTCATCTGGGGGAAAAGCTCAACCGTCTGAAACGTTCTGGAAATACCCAGCCCGGCAATAACATAGGGTTTGAGGCCGTTGATGGCCTTCCCTTGGAAATGGATTTTGCCGGAGGAGGCGGGATGCACACCCGTGATCAGATTGAAGAGGGTTGTCTTGCCGGCCCCATTGGGCCCGATGACGGACTTGATCTCCCCCTCCCGTACCTTGAAGGAAAGGTCGGAGATCGCCATCAGGCCGCCGAAGGCTTTATTCAGGCATTCCGTATCGAGAATAAACTGATCTGTGGTCATGCCTCTCCTCGCTTGAAATATTTGCGGTAGAGCATCGGTATTCCCTCTAAAAATCCTTCCGGCATAAACAGCAGGATCGCCAGCAGGATGGCGCCGTAAATCAGGATATCGAACTCCTTGAATACCCGCAGGTATTCCGGCAGGAAGGTCATCAGTGACGTCCCCATGACGGCCCCCCAGATATTGTGGAGCCCGCCGACGACCCCAT
>JBBAAJ010000186.1:0-2728 GCA_041658365.1 Candidatus Peribacteraceae bacterium
ACCTTCATCCTGGCCGCCATGACCCAGGGGAAACACGTCGTCACGGCAAACAAGGCCCTCCTGGCTACATACGGGGACGAGATCTTCCGGAGCGCCATGCGTCACGGGGTCAACATCGGCTTTGAGGCCAGTGTCGGCGGAACCGTTCCCGTGATCAAGGCGCTCAAGGAAAGCCTCATCGCCAACCGGATCCAGTCCATCTCCGCGATCGTAAACGGAACATCCAATTTCATTCTGAGCAAGATGACGGATGAAGGCGGCTCCTTTGAGACGGTTCTGAAAGAGGCGCAGAACCTGGGATTTGCCGAGTCCGATCCCGTTTATGACATTGAGGGGGTCGACGCCGCCCACAAACTGGCGATCCTCCTCTCCCTCTGCTACGGGAAAAAGGTTCATCTGGACGATCTGTACCGGGAGGGGATCTCCCGAATCGGTGAACAGGATATCGCGTTTGCCCGGGAACTCGGTTACCGTATCAAGCTGCTGGCCATAGCGATCCGCAGAGAGACAGAGATCGAGGCAAGGCTTCACCCGACGATGATTCCCTTCGATCACCTCCTCGCCAATGTCAACGGCAATTTCAACGCCTTTCACATTGTCGGCGACGCATCCGGCTCGGTATTTCTCTATGGTCAGGGCGCTGGCATGATGCCGACGGCCAGTGCCGTCGTCAGCGATATCGTCGATATCGCCCGCGATATACGAAAAGGGATTACCGGTCGCGTCCCCCCTCGGGTTCTTGACGAAGAAACCATTGAAAAAATTCAACTGATGCCTTTTGACCAGATCCGGACGAACTACTATTTCCGTTTCACCGTCGCCGATCTCCCCGGCGTACTTTCAAGGATCTCCGGCATCCTGGGCGCCAACGATATCAGCATCGCCACCGTCATCCAGAAGGGGCGAATGCAGATGCAGGGGGGGGGCGTTCCAATCGTGATGACCACCTACAAGGCCAGGGAAAGGGATGTCCGGAGGGCCCTGGAGGATATCGACCGTCTCGATATCGTGATGGGGAAAACCATGCTGATACGAATCGAGGACGACAATCTCTAACTGTTCCGCAATCAATCCCGCTGCTTTCGCAAGGGCCGGCTGCAGCTGCGTTACGCATTCACCTTTGCCCGCCTTTGCGGAGGAAGAGTTGCGGCGGATCTATTTTTTATTTTTTATTATGAGGATTACACGCTGATGAAATACGTGATCCTGCTGGGCGACGGAATGGCGGACGAACCGCTTGCCGACTTGGGAGACAAGACCCCGCTTCAATATGCCCGCACCCCCCATATGGACCGGATGGCCTCGAAGGGAACCCTGGGACTGATCGATACGATCGCCCCCGGCCTTTCGCCGGGAAGCGATGTCGCAAATCTCGCCGTCCTCGGTTACGACCCCAGGTTCTGCTATACCGGCAGGGGACCGCTCGAAGCGGCCAGCATGGGGATCATTCTCGCGTCGGAAGATATCGCTTTCCGCTGCAATCTCGTGACGCTGAGCGACGACGGCGGCGATCCGGTCATGGAGGATTTTACGGCCGGTCACATCTCTTCCGTCGAAGCCAGGCAAATGGTTGTCGACCTCGGCAAGGCGATCGGGTCGGAGACGTTCATTTTTTATCCGGGCGTCAGCTACCGGCATCTGCTGGTCTGGAGGGGGGGAGAGGTCGGCATTGCTGCTACACCGCCCCATGATATTACCGGCAAGATCACCGGGCCCTATCTTCCCCAGGGAGAGGGCGCCGATACGATCAGACGCCTGATGCAGCTCTCCCGTGATTTTCTGGCGAACCATCCGGTGAACCGGGATAGGCGAGACCGGGGGCTCAAGCCCGCGACCTCCATCTGGCTCTGGGGGCAGGGCAGGGCGCCGCGGTTGCAGAAGATTACGGAGCGATTTCAGATCCGCGGCGGTATGATCTCCGCTGTGGATCTGCTGAACGGCATCGGGGTTTATGCCGGTCTGGAGGTCTTATCGGTCAACGGCGCCACCGGATACACGGATACCAATTACGTCGGCAAAGCGGAAAAAGCCCTTTCGGCCCTTCGTGAACTTGATCTGGTCTTCATCCATGTCGAGGCCCCCGACGAGATGGGCCATGAAGGCAACCTGCAGGGAAAAATCAAGGCCATCGAGGATTTCGACGAAAAAGTCGTCGGAACGGTTCTGCGCGGGATTCCCCAGTTCGGAGACTTCCGTGTGGCTGTTTTGAGCGACCATCCGACCCCGATCCGCCTGAGAACGCATACCGCCGACCCAAGTCCAATTGCCACCCTCTTTTCGCTGGACAGCGAAAATCAGGCCCGAGGATTCGCTTTCGGGGAGAGCGAGGCAAAAAGATCGGGCAATATGATTTCTCCCGGACATCGCTTCTTGGAGAATTTTATCGGCGACGTGAGGCGATTGTTTGAACAGAACTCCCGTTAAGATCCGCGCCATCTATGCCGATACCGACGCGATGGGCATCGTCTATCACACCAATTATATCCGCTGGTTCGAGGTCGGACGGACCGAACTCTTCCGGGATATGGGAATCCTCTACACGGAGGTGGAGGCGGCCGGGTTCAATCTGCCGCTGACGCAGGTCTATTGTCATTATCTTTTTCCGACGCATTACGATGATCTGGTTTTCGTTGAAACGGAGATCGCGTATCTGAAGCGGGCCAGTATGAAATTCGCGTACCTCATCTGGGATGAAAAACGGGAAAAACTGCTTACAGAGGGGTATACG
>JBBAAJ010000187.1:0-2706 GCA_041658365.1 Candidatus Peribacteraceae bacterium
CAGCGCCCAGTCGGGCTTCTTGTCTTTCGTAAACAGGAAATAGCTGGTGAGGATTTTGATGCCGAAAAGAATGATCAGGGTCACGCCGCTGATGCGGTGGAAAAGCCAGATGAACATACGCCCCCCCTGTCTGGTTTCAAGAATTATGAATTATAGAGGATCCGGGCAACAGCCGGAATCCCCTTCCCGATGTTCAACGGGATCGTCAACGGCTTGTACGGGGTTCCCCCTAACAGGGAATCCCTGCCTTGTCAAGCGGAAATGGTTCCCGCTTTGAGTACCTCCTGCACTCGTCTGCCGATCCCGGCGGGATCATTTTCCACAACAATATAATTTCTTGACATCGATTTTTATCGCATGCTACCCCATTTTAACGAAGACTACTTTAACGAAGACTACAAGGAAAGGATTTTTCCCATGAATCTTCCAAAGAAAGTAACGATCGTCGATGTGGGGCCGAGGGACGGCTTTCAGAACGAGAAACAGTTCATCCCCACGCAGAAGAAGATTGAAATCGTCAATGGCCTGATCAGGGCCGGGTTGAAGAATATCCAGGTATCCTCCGTTGTTCACCCCAAGGCGGTTCCGCAACTGGCCGATGCCGAGGAGGTGATGACGAAGATCGACCGGCGTCCGGACGTTTCATACCGGCTCCTGGTTCCGAACCTCAAGGGGGTCCAGCGGGCGCTGCCGCTCAAGCCCGACAAGATCGACCTGATGATGTCGGTAAGCGAATCCCACAACCGCTCCAACGCCAATCGCTCCATCGAGGAATCCCTCAAGGAGTTCGAAACCCTGGTACCGATGATCCTGGGAAAAGGAATCGCGGTGAGCGGCGGTATGGCGTGCGGTTTTGGCTGTCCCTTCGAAGGGAAGATTTCCTTCCGGCAGATCGAGCGGGTGGCGGACCGCTACCTGGCCATGGGCATTCGAAGCGTCTGGATTGCCGATACGGTCGGCTATGCCAATCCGAAACTGGTGTACGACACCATGGCGCATCTGCTGGACAAATATCCGGAGATTCAGTGGCTTGCCCACATCCACAACCATCGGGATCTGGGCTTGGCCAATATCCTGGCCGCAATGCAGGCGGGTCTCACCGACTTCGACGCCGCGATCGGCGGTCTGGGGGGATGCCCGTACGCCCCGAACGCGGCGGGGAACGTAGCAACGGAGGATCTGGTCAACATGCTCGACGAGATGGGAATCGCGTGCGGGGTAAATCTCGATGCCCTTCTGGAGGTGGCGGAGGTGGTCCGCGAGACGATCCCGCATCCGCTCAACAGCGCGCTCTTGAAGACAGGAAAACCTTGGGTGCTTGCAAAGGCCCCGGATTGCCAGATCAAGCTCGGATAGTCTTCGGCGGGGACGGCTTACTGTAAATGACGGGAAGAGGAAACCCTATGATCCGAAAACTGGATTCATTTTTTGAACCCCGCAGCGTTGCGGTGATCGGAGCGACCTCGGGTCGCCACAAACCGGGCAATGATATCCTTCTGAATATCGCGGCCAACGGTTATTCGGGAGAACTTTACCTCGTCAATCCCAAGGGCGGCGAGATCCTGGGGAAGAAGGTCCACTGTTCCATCGGCGATCTTCCCGAGGGGATCGATCTCGCCGTGATCATTCTTCCCGCAATACAAAATCCCCAGGCGATCAGAGAATGTGCACTTAGGGGAATCAACGCGATTGTGCTGGCAGCCGGGGGATTTTCCGAAGTGGACGAGGAGGGGCGGCTCCTGCAGGCGGAACTCGAAGCGGTGGTGAAGGAGACGGGCGTCCGGGTCATCGGGCCGAACACCTCCGGGGTGACCTCCACCCCGTTCAATTTTACATCGAGTTTTTTCCCGCTGGGGCGGATCCCGAGGGGTCCTATCTCCTATATCGCCCAGACGGGCAACTTCGCCACGCACACCATGCGTTATATCGCCACAGCGGAGCACTACGGCGTGGCGCGCGTCGTCGGTATCGGCAACAAGGTCGATGTTGATGAAAGCGATGTCCTCGAATATTATGCAACGGACCCGGAGACCGAGGCCATTTTTGTCTATCTGGAGAGCCTGAAAAGTCCGAGGCGTTTTCTCGAGATCGCGCGGGAGACCACCCGGCGCAAGCCGATCGTTATGCTGAAAGGGGGAAGCACGGACGGCGGTTCGCACGCCGCCGGGGCGCACACCGCCGCGCTGGCCTCCGATGATCGCATCATTGACGGGGCGTTGAAACAGGCCGGCATTGCCAGGATTTATAAGTACTCCCATCTGATCCTTGCGGCGAAGGCCCTGTCCGCCATGCCGCTCCCGAGGGGAAACCGCGTGAGTTATCTGGCGCCTTCGGGGGCCATGCTTGTGGCGATGACCGACATGTGCCAGAAGTACTGGAACCTGGAAGTGCCGGCCCTGGAGGAATCCGGCCGCAAGCGCCTGCAGGAGATCAGTCCTTCGTACATCCGCATGCGCAATCCCGTGGACATCTGGCCGTCGGCCATTGTACATGGGATCGAATTCGCGTACCGGGAGGGGATGGAAGCGGTTTTGAAGGATCCCCATATCGACGCCGTCGTTCCGATTCTGATGATCACGGATGAGACCGGGGTTCCCGACCTCCAGTTCATCGTGGATCTCGCCGGGAGATATCCGGAAAAACCGATCTACGTCACCTTCAGTGCGGAAAAAAAGCATATGGAGGCCGCCAAGGCGTTTCTGGAAC
>JBBAAJ010000188.1:0-2705 GCA_041658365.1 Candidatus Peribacteraceae bacterium
ACGGCGGAGAGCCAGGGGAAAGCGAACATGCATTTGGGCGGTATTGGCATCGGCATCGACATCGCGAAGGGAACGACGACGTACGCGGCGCAGTACCACCGTATCCTCGAGGCGCTCCCGCATGGAACACCCGTGGAGGGCATCGCGATCCCACGATGGGAAGAGCTCCTGCTCATCGCGTCCCGCATCCAGTACATCACGAACATCGGGTACCTCGCCGTGGACTTCACCCTCGAGCGGGACCTCGGACCCGTGCTCCTCGAGGTGAACGCCCGGGCCGGCCTGACGGTACAGGTGGCGAATCTGGCTCCGCTTCGCTCGCGCCTCACGCGCGTAGAGGGACTCAAGGTGAGCTCTCCCGAAAAGGGCGTGCGTATCGCACAGGAGCTCTTCGGCGAGAAGATCTCCCGGGGGAAGTTTGCGCGATCCGACCATCCGCTCATCGGCATCAGCGAGATGATCGAGATCACGGGAGACGGTTTCAGCATCGAGGAACCCTGCGTAATTGCCGTGCAACAGGAGTGCACGGTCTTCTCGCCGGACCTCGTGGAAGAGCTCTTAAGACAGGGGGCGCTCGAGCCGGTGGAAGCGGCACGGAATACCTACAAAGTGAAGTTCATGCTCGCGGGGAGGAAAATCCAGACGCTCGTCCATGCCGGAGAGACGCCTCCCGGGATCCGTGCGGTCATCGGGCGACGGGATTTGCAGGGATTCCTGATCGACCCGGCGAAGCGCGAAGGTGCCCCGCGTCCACGGGGTTTCAAGAAAGACCTTCGGATGGTCGACAGGCTCCTCTCCGCCATCGACCGGGATCTGCCGCTCCTCAAGGATCTCCGGCCGCTCAATCTGCGCGAGGAGCACGCCCGTGCGCAGCGCGATGAGCGGTACAATCCCGTCTTCCTCCAGCGTGCGTGCGGTATCGACCTCGCGGAGACGGAACACATCCTCAGGAATCTGGAGACGGATGAGAGTCCGCTGGGCATCCTCCTCAAGAAGAAGCGGCGCGAACTCCTGCTGCGCCTGGATCTCCTGCGCGCGCGAGGAGACACTGTTCGTTTCACCGCCGCCTCTCTGGCGCTCTTCGGCGCCCCGAGCACGGCTCTCCTGGGCTTCGCGCGCGCCACTGTGAACTCCCGGACCGCGTGCGACCTCCCACCGCCACCGGACTCGCTGCATTCGGCGGAAGAGGCGAAAGAGGCATTCGAGAAAATCCTGGCACAGTACGGCCTCCACGACTGGCAGGTGATCCTGAGGAAAGCGATGGTCTCGGACTGTGCCGTCGGTGAGAAGCGCGTCTACCTCCGCGCGGACGCGCGATTTTCCCCGTCCCATCTGCAGGCGCTGTTCGCGCACGAGATCGAAACGCACGTCCTCACCGCCGAGAACGGCTCCGCGCAACCCTATGAGCTCTTTCGTCGGGGACTCGGCAACTACCTGGACACGCAGGAAGGTCTCGCGATCTGGAACCAGCTGCGTGTCCTCCCGCCTCACCACGAGAAACGTTTCATCCACGCCAAGAACATTCTCGCCGTCGCGTTCGCCATGGAACACTCGTTCGCCGGGACGCGCGCGTACCTGCAGGAGGAACTCGGATTCAGCGCGGACAAGGCTCTCTCGAAGGCCATGGACTTAAAGCGCGGCCTCAGCCGCACCGCGGAACCGGGCGCATTCACGAAATCGCTCGTGTACTTCCGGGGATTCAGGGCGATCGAGCAGTTCGTGCGCGAAGGAGGGGACTTGAGGCGTCTCTACGTCGGCAAGATCGCGATCGAAGATCTGCCGCTCATCGGGAAAATCGTGGGCATCCGACCGCCTCTCATCCTCCCCGCGTTCCTCCATGAGACAGAGCAGGCAGCCAGGAAACTGAAGCGCAAAGCGAGTAGTGGATAACGGATGGGCAAACCCCATATTTCACGCTAAGAATCCTGCCCAAAATTCATTTGACAGGATTCTATAAAGCGTATATAAGAATATCCTTTTGTCTTCTCCCCCCACTCAACGTGAGTACGCACCGCTTCCTTTCAGCGCTCATCGTCCTCACGGTGCTGAGTGTAGTGTTCATCTCCCTGATCGCCGTCACGTACGAGCGCACCTACGCCATTCATACGCAGTGTTCCGACGGAGTCGACAATGACCGTAACGGTCTCACGGACTACCCGCAGGATCCGGGCTGTGCGTCCCTCGACGACGATTACGAGGGTACTTCCACGAGCGGGAACTTCATCACCATTACGGACGAGCGGGACACCGTCCAGCCGGGAGATTCAATCGTGTACATCATCACCCTCAAGCAGCAGCGCGAAGAGGCGCGGAACGTAGGGATCCTCCTCCACCTGCCGTTCCAGGCGAACATCGTTTCCGCCTCCGACGGTGGAGCGGTGAGCCCGGACGCCGTCCGCTGGACCAACGTCTCGGTCTACCGGAACGTGACGCGGACCCTCACGGTCAACGTGAACGTCAGGCCGGATGCGCAGCCGGGACAGTACCTGGCCGCCCGCGCGCAGGTAACCGGCGAAGCCGACGCCACGGATACGACTCTGGTACGTGAGCAGATCCAGCCGCAACAGGCGGATCTGTTCCGCATTTCCTTAAGCGACGGCCGAGAGTACATCCTACCGGGGGAGGACCTCGTGTACACCGCGCGGGTCAGGAACAACGGCACGCGGACCACCGTGAGCGACGTCCGCCTGGCACTGCCGTACGAA
>JBBAAJ010000189.1:0-2703 GCA_041658365.1 Candidatus Peribacteraceae bacterium
CGCTCTTCCACGTACAATCCGCCGTATTATCCTCCGTACACCCCCCCCTACTACCCGCCCTACAACTACCCGAACCAGCCGGTCTACTACCCGCCGACCACGAACCCGCCTGTCTACTACCCGCCGGTAACCATGCCCCGGACAGGAACGAGAGGTACGCAGCTCTATTCGAAGCCGCATGATGAGACGAATGTGACCGCGGCTGCTTCGCAGTCCGCTCCTCCGCCTTCGCAGACGAACGCGTACGCCACGGTTTTCTATGCCACGCTCGTGACTCTGCTCGCCGTCGGCTCGGCAGCCGCAAGCAGGCTTGCAAGCGGGCTCTTCTAGCAGCCGAAAACGGCACAGGGGTTTTCGGAAAGGGGAGTAACTTGTCACTGACCCTGCATTGAAAACCAAACTTCCTCATCAGGAGTGGGCATGAATTGATTGAGATTGAGAGCGGGTATCTACCCGCGGTCGACGAGTCTCTGCTGTGATCGGCAAACGCAGGTAGAAACCTGCTCTCGTGAATGGAAGTGATTCGTAAGACCGAAGGAATCAAAGCTGCAGGGTCAGTGAGCGGTTACAAGTGGGGGTATTGCATATATGAATAAATATGTTATAATAACATAAAATAACAATCTATCTATGGATTGGAAGACAGCTCCTCCCGGGGAGCGTCCATCGCGGCGGGCGAAAGTGGCGACGGTAGTGCTGGTGCTGCTGACGTTCGTCCTGTGTGGCACGGTAGTCCGGAAGTACCGTGGAACGATAGACGCGCGGACAATACCGTCACAGAGCCAGAGCGGGCCTATAGTGGGGTCTGGCGCTTTCCTGCGGGGGAGAGACACTCCGACGCTCAGGCAGAAGATGAAGGTGAACCTTTCCGAGGCAATCGATCAACGGGTCGCGCTCCTGAAGAAAACGGTGCGCGTACGTTTCGCGGCGAGCGGCTCCGTGCTTGCTCTGTGGGAGGTCGCGCTCAAAGACCGCCCTTCCTGGATCGTCTTCGAAGTGGGGGGCTCTGGGAAGGGGCGCGCAGTCGTGAGTGCCGAGAGGATCAGGCAGCAGCTCATCAGTTTTCCCGTGGAGGGCATTCCCCAGCCGCGTTTCTGTCGTTTGCTCTCTCTGTGGGTTGACGGGCAGGGGGTGAACAGGGCTCAGACGAACTGCATCGCGCGCGGCGGCTACCTCTACGATGTGACGCGCGTTGCGGAAGCGGTCAAAAGTGCACTGGAGGGGGACAGAAAGGAAGTGACTGTCCCGCTCCTCACGCTGCCTGCGGCGATCATGCCTGCGGAGGGGGACAGGGTAGGGGAACCGCTGAAGCTCCTCGCGGTCGGCAGGTCGAATTTCAAGGGATCGGGCGAAGGGAGGAAAGCGAACGTGCGCAAGGGGCTCAGTGAGCATCTGAACAACGTGTATGTGCCCGCGGGGACGGCTTTCTCCTTCAACAGCGTTCTGGGAAAGAGCATCACTACGGGCAACGGCTGGCGCATGGCGCTCACCATCTTCGGGGGGTCCGAACTGCGGCCGGCCCCGGGCGGCGGGATCTGCCAGGTATCCACCACGCTCTACCGTGCGATGCTCCAGGCGGGACTTCCCATTCTGGAACAGAAGAGCCACAGCCTCTATGTCTCGTACTACGAGAAATACGGTGTGGGACAGGATGCGACGGTGTTCCCGGGGAGTCAGGATCTCTCGTTCCTGAATGACACGGGGGGCCCGCTCCTCATCCAGTCATACAACGAGGGGGACGAAGCCTTCGTCAATATCTACGGATACGACGATGGTCGCGAAGTAACGCTCTCGGGGCCCTACTTCGCCAGGAACGCTCCTCCGGATCTGCTCGAAAACGGCAGGAAGGTCCGGGCAAACGAGATCGTTTGGGTACGTGAGGTAAGGAAGTCGGATGTCCGGCAGCGGGAAACGTTCGTCGCGCGCTATCAGGCGATCCCGCGGTCGCTTCCGGATCGCTGGCAGCCAACCGTCTCCCGTGTCCGTGGCGGGGAGAGCATCGCGCTCGGAAATACGTTCATCGCGAAACAGTGATGGTTCACGCGATCGGCAGCCGCACCGTGATGATTGTGCCTTGCCCTTCCTCACTCTTGGCGGAGACCCTTCCGCCCGCGTGTTCGATGATCCCCCGGACGATGTAGAGACCGAGGCCGTTCCCGTCCGCCTTGTACCGCGTGGCGTTCGATCCGCGCGTGAACTCGCTGAAGATGCGCCTCAAGTCCCGTCGGGGAATGCCGCAGCCGTGATCCTCGACTTCGAATTCCGCGAAGTTCCCGCGCCTTCTCGACCGGACGGTGATGGCCGCCCCGTCGGGGGAGAAGTCGATGGCGTTCGTGAGGAGTTCCTGCGCGACGCCGGCGATCAGCGTCGGATCGAGGCGCATGGTGATGTTCTCCGCAAGCGCGAGGGTGATACGCTGCTTCCGGACAGCCAGCTGCTCGCCGCTGCCATGGACCACTTTCTCGAGGATGGTGGAGAGGGAGACGAGCTCCGGTCGGTACTCGATGTGGCCGCTGTGGACGAGGTCGGCCTCCTTGAGTGTTTTCAGGATTTTCGTCAGCCGCCTCACTCCTTCCTGGATGTTCGCGATCGTCCGCTGGAGGGACCGTGGCCCTTCATCCGTCAGCTCCTCGATGGACCAGTTGATGATGGTGAGCGGACCGCCCAGCTGATGGAACGCGAGCCGCAGCAACCCCGAACGCT
>JBBAAJ010000190.1:0-2693 GCA_041658365.1 Candidatus Peribacteraceae bacterium
CGAGAAAACACCGATTTTACAAGCCCTGGAGGGCGATGACGATGATGCAAATATCACCACTATCGCTAACCAGTTGAATCTATTCAACTAACGTTGGGACAGCTGTGGAGGAAGGTATGAAATCGGTGAATAAAGCCGCGGCGGCAGTATTATTTGCAGTACTCTTTGCAGCAGCAGGTTGTGGAGGCTCGGGAGGTTCCGGCGGCAACCCTGGCGGCGGAACCATCTCTACCGATGCGACGGCCAACAAGAACCTCATAACGAGCTTTACGGGCGCCAATTCCGTCACGGTTTCTGGCACCTGGACCAACAACACTTTTGGTACCAGCGGAAATGTTGATGCAAACATTTCTTTCAATACAGCAACCAATATCCTTACTTTCGTTTTCAACATCGACGGAAACGTCTACGGCCACGGCGATCCCGCGCCCGAAACATTCACGGTGGATCTGACCGACTTCATCAACAACGGCACCATGACGGCGCATGCCACATCCGCCACCTATGGAGACGTTTCAATCACCCTCACGTATCACACCGACGGCACCGGGACGATTACTGGCACGGCCACCAATGAGCCTACGGGTCAGGTCACGAATGCGGCCTTCTCCGGAACTTTTGCGCTGAGCGGCGGATCGGTCACGTTCAGCATCGACAGCGCGACATTCACATTCAACGGCGTCAACGTGACCTGCAGCAACAGCGTCACCGCGACCATTAATTGATTTTAGGATGAAACAGATGCTGGCAAGCAATTATCGGCAGAGCCTGTGGGATGTCTATGCGCGCTCTATTTCACTCATCAGCGTCGCGGCGCTGGTGGCGGCATTTGTCATGGGCGGCTACAGCCTTGTGAAGATCGCTAATCCCGCGCTGACGCTGGCCTCCTCCCTGCACGAAAAATATCAAACAAACGAATCTTACACCCAGTTCGGTACGTTCAAGAAGGATCTTTCCCAGGAGGAGATCAAGCGCGAGCGAATGGCAAACTACGAACAGCTCCTGAGGATGGAGCGTCGCGACGCCAAGCAGCGATTGATCCAGGTGGGTTTTTCACTTATTGTCATAGCGACCTTAAATGCTGCTCTTCTCTTCTCGAAAAGGCTTTGGCGAGCCGATGCCGGTTAAGTTCTTTCAAAAAGGACCTTAGCACGACTGCAGCGGGCGGACCGGCGACGAGCGAGGCGGGAACGAGAGCTATTACAAATGAAGATAATTCCTGACATACCTAAGGTGTTTGAAGGGAAATTCCCGGTGGGTTTTATAAATGATGTGGCCGATTGGGGTTTCTCAAGGCAAGATCTTGAATTGAATAAGGGCAAGCTCTTAACAATGGACATTGATTTTACTAGCGGTGATCAATGCAGCTTGAATTGCAGACATTGCTATAGCCGTGATGGGAGCATTGACAAGCGTGGGGGTGTCCCGCTTTCTTTTGAAGAAATCCTGGGCGTCGTAGAACAAGGCAAGAAACTTGGGCTTAAATCCGTGAAGCTTCTCGGAAGAGGCGAACATACTGAGCATCCGAGGCTTCTAGAATTTCTTGAGCTGATGAATGGATTGGGCATCGTCCCCCTCATGTTCACCAAGGGATATGTCATAGGCGACGACGCCCTCGCGGTAAAATATCATGGTCACAGGGGAATCAAGAGCGCGGAGGATCTCGTCGCAAGGTTCGCAGCCTTGAATGTACGCATTTTGCTCGGATTTCGTTCATTCGATACCGAAGTTGAAGATAAAGGCGTGGGCAATATTCAAGGGTATTCGATTAAAAGAAACAAGGCCTTAGAACTCCTCGTCAAGCATGGATACAATCGATACAACCCAACGCACGTCGGGTTGATGGCCATTCCCGTCACCAGGGAATTGTTGAGCGATATTTTCGAGATTTATACGTGGGGCAAAGAAAGAAATATGTATGTCTGTGTGACCCCGAGCATGGTCAGCGGCAGAGGACGAAAAAAAACCGATAACATCCCGTCGTCGGATGAACTCATTGATCTGTATTCAAGAATTTATCGGTGGAATATCTCAAGGGGGATTCAAACCTTGAAGCAACTCAAAGAGGAGGGAGTATCTGCGTACGCAGGATCGAGACCCTGTCAGCAGATCGGCTGCGGGGTTTACGTAACCCTGTTCGGGGATGCCTATCGGTGCCCTGGTGATGATAGCGCTGATACTCGATATGGCAACGTGAGACAGGATTCTCTCAAAGATATTTGGGAAAACAGTTCAAATATTAAGATGGCCGGGCAGTTTAATTGTCATTGTCCGCCGAAGGATGGAAAAACAATTCCTGAAAACTTCTACGAAGAGGTATTAAAAAGAGTTGAGGAAGAATTGAGTTAAATTGTCCTGATCCGTAGAACCGGCGACGGACATGGCGGGTCGCCGCAAGAGTTGAGCTGGGCGGAGGCCGCCTGCCTGCCGGCAGGCAGGGACTCCACCCGCCGTAAACGCTCGACGACAAAACCGAGAAGCGTCGTCGAGCACGTCGGGTATCCACCGCAGTTGAGCTGGGCGGAGGCCGGACTCCCCCGCTCCGTAATCGACTCGCCTCCGCGGCGAGTCACTCCGCGGGATCCGCATCCCTAACGAAACCGGGCGCACAGATCGCATCCGCTTTCGTAAGGGCTGCGTAGAACCGGCGACGAGCGAGGCGGGTCGCCCTGCTCCGTTCGACTACGCAATCA
>JBBAAJ010000191.1:0-2692 GCA_041658365.1 Candidatus Peribacteraceae bacterium
ATGCCGAAGGAACCCATCATGTTGCCAAGCGCATATTCCACCAGGTCGGCTTTGGAACCGCGCTCCGGCCGCTGCCGATCGGCCCGCTCCTCGAATTCACGGTACGCCCTCCGCCAGGTCGAAAGAAGGTAGTTGAACCACGGCATGATGTTGTGTTCGCCCTCATGCCACCCGGAGGAACTGTTCTTCAGAACCTCGTAATAGTCCTCTTTCGTCTGCTCGACGATCCGTTCATGGCTGATGTATCGTCCGACCTCGTAACCATGATGGTAGAGACACAGCAGGGTCAGCAGCCGGGAAATGCGGCCGTTGCCGTCCCGGAAGGGGTGGATGCACAGGAAATCCAGTATCAGGCAGGAAGACGCCAGAAGCGGCGTGACCTTCAACTGATCAACGGCATTGCGATGCGCCAGACAAAGTTCTTCCATTGCCTTGGGAACCCGCTCCGGGGATAGCGGCCGGAATCGAACCTCGCGGCTTCCATCAGGGTAGATTTCGACGATGTCGTTCTGCGCTGTTTTCCACTTTCCGGCGTCTCCGCTTGTGCCGCCTTGGGCCAATGCGTGAAGGCGCAGACAGGTTTCCGGAGTGATGGGGATCTTGTGGTGATCGGTATGCACCCAGTTGAGCGCCATGCGATATCCGATGATCTCCTCTTCCGAACGATCGCGAGGGCGGGTATTTCCCAGGACAAGAGGACGCAATCGGTTTTTTTCAACCGTAACTCCCTCGATCCGGTTGGATGACTCCGTACTCTCGATCAATGCCATTTCCTGCAGCGTTTTGAGTATCTGCGGAGACTGCCTTTCGAACAACTGTTGGCGCCCCTTGGATTCGGCCAGGGTTTCCAAGAGCCACACCGTTGAAAGAGGCAGCCTTGTATCCTGAAGCTGCGTTCCCCGAAAACTCATCATATTCCGCTTCCTCCCTACGGACCTTCCCCTCGCCCAACATAGCCGGAATCTTCAAGGTCCAAAACCATGGCGCTTAAATCCAGCAGACTCCGTCCTTCTTCCATTTTCACCAGCGGATCAACATCGCTTTTAGGGCCAGAGTCGCCTTTGGCAATGGAACCGAAAACCCTTACATTGCGTGCCCCATGTTTGTCTGCCAAGGCCATAATGGCCAGGCGCTTTCAGCAGTTTTTCAGCATCCATTTTGCTATATCTCCTTTTTGGTTCATCCGGTTGATACGTACTTTGATTCGATAATATGCTGAATATCTTGACTGGCTTCGACTTACAAAGCAGCACGGATGGTGAGCGAAATGTTTTGAAGATTTGCAAGTTGGAATGATTGATCCACAAAGATCAAGCTCACCGGCAATGGAGCGTAGCGGAATTGCCGTCCGGTGCAGCGCCTTGTTAGTCCCATACTTTCCGTCTGCAAGATTCATTTCAGTATCTCCATCGCTCATGATGCACGGGCAACCGGTTCAGCACTTCCCTGTGAAACTGCCACTTCGGCATGAACTGGTCCATCAAAGCCACGAAGCGGCTATTGTGAGTGGGTTCGAGGAGATGAAGCATCTCATGAACCACGATGTATTCGAGACATTCGCGCGGTTTCTTAGCAAGTTCGGTGTTGAGCCGGATGCCGCTGGTGACCGGACTGCAACCGCCCCACTTGGTCTTCATCCGTTGCACGAAGAACCTTTCCACTTTTACACCGATTATCGGTCCCCATTTTTCGATCAATGATGGGACTGCTTGCTTGAGTTGCTCCCGATACCACGCCTCAACGATGGCCTGCTTTTTCTCTTCACTCGCCCCAAGCCGCACGCGCAGGACCATTTTGCTGTGCTTAAGCTCCACATGCGGCGGTTCGTCGGTTTCGGTCACCTGCAGCAGATAGCGATGGCCCCAGACATAGTGGCTTTCGCGGTCGAGATACTCGCGCTGGGTTTCGCGTTCCTGCTCGCACAGCTTCTTCTTCTGCTGCCTGATCCAGCCGAGCTTGGAGATCGCGAACAGCCGGATCGTGTCGAGGCTCATCCGAAGGGGAGCCGAGATGCGCACCTTGCCAGTCGGAGGATGCACGCTGAGATGGACGTTTTTAATGTCCTTCAGCACCACGTCCACCGCGATGTCGCCTATCCTGATCTGCGTGCCCATCAGTATTCTTTCTGCGCTTTAATGATGAGGAAGAGCCTCTCGACTTCCTGGGCGGCGTTGTGCAGCAGCGGCAGCAGGGCGCGCTTGATCTCGTTCTCACGGGCCTGATGCCCGCGCCAGTCGTCCGGCCGAACCCGTCTCACCGTCTCGTCGATAGCCAACGCAAGCGAGAGCCTGGGATCCCCCGTAGTTCCATACACCGAGGGCGCCTCGTGGACGGGGATCGCAGACATGGGATCGCCAGGCATCTTCAGGTTGTTGTAGAGCGCACGCATCCCCGGCGTTCTGAGTTTCGCAGGCATACTGTCCGCCAGCCCTGTCTGCACCTTCTTCGCCAGCTCTGCGATGCGTTTCAGATACTCCTCATACTCAATCCGCTTCGCTCTGAGGTCGGCGAGGATCTCCTCCAGCAGCTTCGACATCCGGTCGTAGTAGGCTGGGTCATTCAGGTGCTCCTTGATGATCTTGCTGCGGACGTTGTTGGCGATCGTCTCGGCGACGGCGTCCCTGTTGGCCTTGATCCCGCCGGGCAGGCTGTTGATCGCGTCGGCGATGCCGGACTTCACAATCAGATCCAA
>JBBAAJ010000192.1:0-2692 GCA_041658365.1 Candidatus Peribacteraceae bacterium
TCACCGTTTTGCGCACCTCCCTCGACAAACTGGCCTACCAGATGGTCTTTCCCTACCTATCCATCTATATCGTGGCGCTGGGGGCGACGGGCACCCAACTGGGTATCGTCAACAGCATCGGCATGATCATCGCGGGTTTCTGCGGACCCTTTACCGGGTGGCTCATCGACCGAATCGGTCCCAAAAAAATCTACATGATCGGCATTGGTTTCATGGCCGTCTCGTACCTGACCTACGGCCTGGCGAAAAACTGGGGGGTGACCATCATCGCCATGGTGGGCTACTGGCTGGGTTTCGCCACCAGCAGCCATAGCTGTGCGACCATCTGCGGCAACTGCCTGGTCAACCGGGACCGGGCCACCGGCATGCTGATCTGCGAGACGGTCGCCGCGGGTCTGCTGGGGATGGCCGGACCGATGCTGGCAACCTGGCTGGTCACGCTGTATGGCGGCGTCAATGTAGATGGGATAAGACCGCTGTTCTTTTCAGGGTTGATGATTACGATCGGTACGTTCGTGGTCGTCCTGACACAGCTTTCGGAACGAACGTGGGTGAAAGCGGGCGGCCAGAGGCCGATCATGTTGAAAGATATCTCCGGGGTCCTCAAAGGCGGCGGACATCTGAAAAAATGGCTGGTCGTTGCCTCCATTGGCCAACTGCCGCTGGGAATGGTTTTCCCCTTTACCCAGGTATTCGCCTATCAGATCAAAGGGGCGAATGAATTCGTGCTGGGCGCCATGGTCACCGGATCGGCGCTGGCATCCATCGCACTGGCCATTCCTCTCGGCAGGCTGGCGGACCGGATCGGCAGAAAGAAAATACTCTATATCACGATTCCGCTTTTCTGGATTTCCAACCTGATGCTGATCCTGGCGCCCTCCCCCGCTTTTCTGGTCATCGCCGGCATCCTGCAGGGCTTTTACTTTATCGGCGCATCGATCGCCGCCGCCATAGAAAGAGAACTGGTGCCTCCCGAACAGATGGGAAGATGGATCGGCATCAACCGGTTTTTCAAGATGCTTCTGGGCGCCTTCCTGGCCCTGACGGCGGGGATCATCTGGGACAAGATCGGACCGCAATATATCTTTATCCTCTTCGTGGGCATCGACCTTCTGATCCGAATGCCGCTGCTGATCAGTATTCCGGAAACCCTGCACAACCACTTCAAACCCAAAGCGGACGGGGAAACCGGTCCGCAAAAAAATTGACTTCGCAGGGATAGCCGGGGATCATGCGCAGCCGTCGGTGAACACATGAAGAGACCCGCCGGGAATTCCCGCTCCTTTACACGCTCGCGCACGCCTGTGCGACGGAGGTCCAGTAGGGGGACATGCTGCGCAGCCGCTCGATGATGGGGGGCAGCTTCTCGATCACGAAATCGATCTCCTCCTCCGTATTGTAGATGCTCAGGCTGAACCGGATGGAACCGTGGGCCATCGTGAAGGGGACGCCCATCGCGCGCAGCACATGGGAAGGTTGCAGGGAGCCGGAGGTGCAGGCCGACCCGGAGGAGGCGCAGATGCCGTATTCGTTCATCAGCAGCAGGATCCCCTCCCCCTCGACGAACTCGAAACTGATGTTCGTCGTGTTGGGAAGCCGCTGCAGAATGTCCCCGTTGACCCGGCTTTGCGGGATGCGGGCCAGCAGTGCTTCCTCCAGCCTGTCGCGCAGCCGCCTCACGGCGCTGCTTTGCGTATCCAGGTGGCGGGCAGCCAGTTCGCATGCCTTTCCCAGCCCGATGATGCTCGGGGTGTTCTCCGTGCCGCCCCGGCGTCCCTTCTCCTGATGTCCCCCGATCAGAAACGGGGAAAACCGCGTTCCCTTGCGAACGTACAGTACGCCGATCCCCTTGGGGGCGTGGAGCTTGTGACCGGAGAAGGAGAGCATGTCGATCATGTTCTTCTTCATGTCGATCGGGATCTTGCCGGTCGATTGCACCGCATCGGTGTGGAACGGGATGCCCCGTTCATGGGACAGCTCCGCCGCCTTCTCCACCGGGAAGAGGACCCCCGTTTCGTTGTTGGCCCACATGAGGCTGACCACCGCCGTATCGGGGGTCAGGCTGGCGACGAACTGCTCCATGTCCAGCAGGCCGTTCTTTTCGACAGGCAGTTCCGTGATCCGGTAGCCCTGGCCGGCAAGATTGGCGCAGAGGGACTTGACGGCGGGGTGCTCAACCCGGCTGGTTACGATGTGGCGCCTTTCCGGATAGGTCGCCAGCGCCGAGCGGATGGCGGCGTTGTCGCTCTCCGTGCCGCAGCTCGTGAAGATGATCTCGTCGGTCGTTGCGCCGATCAGCGCCGCGACCTGCTCGCGGGCCTCGCGGATCCTCCGGGCGACCTGGCCGCCAAAGGAGTGCATGCTGGAGGGGTTGCCGTAATATTCATGGAAATAGGGGAGCATCGCCTCCAGCACCTCGGGGGCCACCTGGGTCGTGGCATTGTTGTCCAGATAGACGGTTTTCATGGGGCCACCTCCTCGATGATCAGGTCGGGTGAAACCAGATCCCGGAGTTTCGCCTCGACGAAGTGCTTCAGCGTGATGTCGGACGCCTTGCAGACGGCGCAGGCGCCCCGCACGGCAACGATGACCCGGTTGCCGACGACGTCGATCAACTCGATGTCGCCGCCGTCGTGCTTCAGGGACGGCCGGATCTCCCGTTCGAGGGTCTCCTCGATCATTCGGATCTTCT
>JBBAAJ010000193.1:0-2682 GCA_041658365.1 Candidatus Peribacteraceae bacterium
AACAACCTTCTGCTTCGCCTGACGAACCCCCTTCCTCGGCAGCTCGAACGCGTGCCGGAGCACCGCGGACGTGCGGACCGAGCCCATGCCCACTTTCACCAGGAGATCCTCCCGCTCCTTCACGGAGAGCTCGTGATCATCGAAGGTGCCGAGGATCGTGAGATCATCATCGAGCGGCGGCAACCCGCGCGACTTGAGCTCGGCATTCACAGAGGAACGCCCGCGGAGGAGGAACTGCGGTCGGTTGTGCGAGAAGAAGAACGCCTTGAGCTTGGACCGCGCGGACGGGGTCACCAGTTTCTCGAGCCACTGGAGCGCCGGACGCGGGTGCTTGTGCGTGAGGATCTCGACGACATCCCCGTTCTCGAGCTTGTGGGAAAGCGGGACGATGCCGCCGTTCACGCGCGCGGCCTTGAACCGGAGCCCCAGATCCGTATGGAGGACGAACGCGAAATCCAGCGGCGTTCCCCCTTCCGGAAGCTCGATGATATCTCCCCGCGGAGTGAGCACGTAGATGTGATCCGCAAGCTTGAAATCCGCCGCCTGCTCCCCATCCTTCGCGTTCCCGCCAATCGCCTGCTGCTTGAAGAGCACGTCACTCAAGTGCAGCCTGCTCGCGGACCGGAGCACGTGGTTCTTCCCGGGCTCCTTGTAGAACCAGTGTGCCGCTATGCCATACTCGGCCTCGCGGTGCATCTCCTGCGTGCGGATCTGCACCTCGATCATCACGTTCTTCGGTGCGCCGGGAAGGCCGATGAGACAGGTGTGGAGGCTCTGGTACCCGTTGGGTTTCGGGAAGGAGATGTAGTCCTTGAAGCGGTGCAAGAGCGGGGTCGCGAGGGTATGGAGGAGCCCGAGCGCCTGGTAGCAGTCCGGGACGGCGGGAACGACGACCCGCACGGCGAAGAGATCGCTGATCTTCTGCAAGTCATTGATGCTCTTGATGCGCAGCTTCTGAAAGATGCTGTAGGGCTGCTTCTCGCGGGCCACGACATCCGCCGTCACCCCCTTGCGCTTGAGGAACCGCTTCAGCTCGCCGGCGGTCCCATCAATGAATGTCCCGTGCTCGTCATGCAGGAGCGTGAGCTGGCCTGCGATGTGCTCTGCATCGGTGGGATAGCACTCGGGGAAAGCGTGCCGCTCCAGACGGTACTTGAGGGCGTAGATGCCGAGCCGGGCGGCGACGGGAGCGAAGAGCTGCAACGACTGCCGCGAGAGCCGCGAGCGGTAGGCCGGCCGCACGGTACGGAGATGCTCCATGAAATACGACTGCACCGCGAGCGCGATGAGAAGGACCCGGATATCGTCCGACACCGAGACAAGCATGATCTTCATATCATCCGCAGACTTCCGCCAGTCGCTGGTATGCAGGTGGGAGAGGAGGTGGATGCGGCTGACGATGTCACGCACGTTCCGGCCGAACCGCTCCTTGAGTTGCGGGAGGGAGCCATCGGACACTTTGAGAGCGTGCTGGAGCAGGCACGCGATGACTGCATCCTCGTCCGGGCAGAACTCCGTGAGAAGAGCCGTCACCTCCAGGGCATGTTCCGTGAGCCCTGTCTCCATGAGTTCATACCGCCGATCCCCGTAGAGCTGCCGCATGAACTGCAACGCCGCCTTCAGCCGCTCTTCGTTCAGCGTCGGAACGAGGCGCTTCAGCGTCTCCAGAGAGGTGCCCGATGCTTCGTGGATCGCATCCATACGCTGGAATACGGAAGTATACCACAGTGTATCCTGCCGGACGTTCTCATCAGGAAGAATCCGAAGAAACCGAGGAGTCCGAAGAATCCGAGGAATTGCTGCCTTCCTCGGTTTCGTCGGTTTCCCTCGCCTCGGAAGAGCCTTCGGACGAAGCCGGGTCGGCCTCCTCGGTTTCCTTCCTCAAATAGTGCAAAATAGAGTTGACAACCCTTCCCGGGCTGGTACACTTGGGCCAAGTCCGAAGACCGGAGGCATTAGGCCCCTAGGCTGAAGGTAAGCCCTCCCGAGGAGTACAGCAGCGCTCATCCGGCTCCGGCTTGGTGGATCGTGCCGTGTTCCTCGCTGGTCTCCCGGACCCTTAGGAGACCAGTTTTTTTATGCCCCCTTCCCCATGGCTCTCACTCGCCAGCAGAAAGAAGCGCAGATAGCCGACCTTCAGGAGAAACTGACGAAGGCCTCCTCCGTCGTCTTCGCCCATTACATCGGCCTCTCCGTCGGGAATCTCACGAAGCTCAGGGCGAACCTCAGGAAGGAACAGGCGGAGATGAAAGTGGCGAAGAAATCCCTCATCAGGATCGCAATGAAGCAGGTGAAGGCTCCCGAGATCAGCGATGAGCTGCTGCCGGGTCCCGTCGCGTGCATCTTCAGCATGGGGGAACCGACGAGCGGCCCCTCGGTCGCCCACAAGTTCAGCAAGGACCATGCTCAGGTCAAACTGATCGGCGGCATCTTCCTGGGGAAACTTCTCTCCTCCGGGGAGGCGCTCTCGCTTGCGACGATCCCGTCCCGCCTGGAACTTCTCGCGCTGTTCATGTCCATGTGTAACGGGCCGCTGACCCAGTTCATGAGCGCGTGCAGCTCTCCGCTCTCCGGTTTCGCCCGCGCCGTAAGCGAACTCGCCAAGCAGCGTGCCAGCTCCGCGTCTCCGGTTCCCTCCCAACCCCAACCCCAACCCCAACCCCAACCCCAACCCCAACCCCA
>JBBAAJ010000194.1:0-2670 GCA_041658365.1 Candidatus Peribacteraceae bacterium
CGGCAACCTCGACGATGGTCATGGTATCGTTGCCGAAGATGTCCACCACCTTGACGGCCAGCTTGCGCCGCCCAGGCTCGCATTCGTGGAAGACACTGGTCAGTTCCAGCGAGCGATCTTTCCTGGTGCGGAAGGATTGCCACTCGTTCTCGAAGATGTAATCCCCGGTCCAGATTTCTTCATATTCCGGCATTTCAATCTGTTTGGGCTGCTCCATCCCTGGGATCTGGGTTTGGTTCATCTTGTCACGCGGAATGCGGACGATCTCGCGCTTGCTCTCAAAGTTGAAATCCACCGCCCAGTAATCGATCCAGTCCGTCCACTTTTTTGTGAGCACCTCGCGGCTGACGATGCCCTTCGCGTCCTTGCTCACCTTAACAATCTGCCCTTTCTCCACCACGATCTTGCTGGCTTTGTCCCTGAGCGTCGCCTCCGCGTTGGCGATGGAATCCTGCGAGTAAAAGGTCGAGAAGTCGGTCAGCTCTACCGCCACGCTGTTCTTCTTGACGTGCGGTTTGATCTCGATCGCCGCCACGTCGTGAAAGACCACCTGGTTCTTTTCCACCGCCCGCTTGTCGAACACCTCGGCGGGGATGTACTTGGGGGCGATGTCGATGCCTTTGGCGCGGGCTTCGTCCAGCACGTTGGGGAACAGGCCCATCTCGAACTCAAAGCCCAGGATGTCCACGCGGGTGATGTGCTTCTGGCGGCATTCGAGGATGACCTCTTCCACGAACAGACGCGTCACCGGCAGATTGACTGGGCCAATCGCCACCAGACGCCCGGCCTTCTTGCCGTGGAAGGTGGCAAAGCCCTCGGTCTTTTCAGCTCGGTAGGCGCGCAGGATCAGGTCGAGAAAGGCGGATTCCTTTTCCGCCAGTTGCTTTTGCTGTTCCGCCTCGCGCAGGTTGGGGTTGACGCCGATGTAGTGCTGGCGCTCGTACTTGCCCAGGTTGAGGATCTCAAAGGCGCGGTAATCTTTGCCTTCGGCTTTCAACTGCCGCTGCACGCCGATCAGCCGCTTGCGCGTGGTGTGGATGGCGAACTTGCCCAAGTCGCTGACGATCCACTTGCGTCCCAGTTTTTCCGCCACGGCTGCGGTGGTGCCGGAACCGGCGAAGAAGTCGGCGACCAGATCGCCTTCGTTGGAGGAGGCTTTGATAATGCGTTCGAGAAGGGCTTCGGGTTTCTGAGTGGGGTACGCCAACCGCTCCTCGGCAACGGCATTTACATCAAATACTTCTGTCCAAACGTCGCTTATCTGATTACCTTGCGACTCATCAAAATATCTTTTGAGACGCGGCATACCGGTGGACGTGAACACAATACGCTTCTCTTTAAATCCCTCATCAATTCTTTCTTGGCTCCAAATCCAATGCTTTCCGGCTGGTGGCGCCAATGTCTGTGAACCGAAACGACGCGGTTCTCCTTGCCCCTTTTGAGTAAAGTCCCAGAGACCGTAATTTCGGCCTGTGCCTTCTTCGACCATGTTGTAATGGCTATTTTTGTATGACTCAGGATGCGGAAGAAATTGTGGATTAAATATCGCATCGCCCTTGGAATATAGAATTATTGAGTCATGAGTATTCCCAAATGTACTGCTCTGCGACTTACTAACCCTTGTTTTCTGCCACGCCAATTCATTCTTGAAGTTGTCTCGCCCAAAAATCTCATCCATTGCTAAGCGAATGAAGCTATTCACCCGCCAATCACAATGCACATAAATGCTCCCGTCCTCGGCTAGCAAATCCCGCATCAGCGCCAGCCGCTCGTAAATCATGGCGATGAATGAATCCGCGCCTTTGCCCCAAGTATCGCGGTAGGCAATTTCTTCGAGGATGCTTGGCTTCTTGGTGAAGGTGTCGCCGCCGATCTCGATGTCCATAGAAAAATCCGCGCCCACGTCGAAGGGCGGGTCAATGTAGATCAGCTTGAGGCCGCCCTGCCTTTCGATTTCCTCGCGGAGGGGGCCGTTCTTCAGCGATGAGAGGATGAGTTTGTTGTCACCCCAGATGAGTTTATTCGTCCAGCCTTTCAGTTGGCGGCCGCGGGCGTCCAGGTCGAACATACTCATCTGCAAACGGGTGTCTTTTTCGGCGCGGGGTTCGTCCACCTGCTCGATCACCTGAAAAGGCAGGACGAGGTTGCAGACCTCGCTGCTCTTCCCGTTCCAGACAAGTTCTACCTCGCGCTTATCCTGGAACAGCAGAAAGCGGTACTTGTCCGGCAGGGGTTTGTCCGCCTCCAGAAAGCGGATGATCTCTTGTTGTTCCTGTTCAGTCAGTCGTGGCATATATTTCCTCTTCTTCCCGCCTATCTGCCTCGCACCATGTCCCAAAAACCCCTTGGATTCACGATCGGAAGCGGCGAACGGGACGCCATTTCCAACAGGTCCGCGTCCCCGGTCACAAGAACATCGGCATCCCCCGCCACGGCGGAAGCGAGGACCCACTTGTCGTCGGCGTCCCGAATCGGCAGTGGATGAGGCTCCGCCGGCTTAGGGACGATGACCTGATCCCGCAACAATTGTTCGATCGCAGCGATGGTGGGGGGAGGAACCTTGATGCGGTCGCGGAGAACCCGGCGGAGCTCAACGATATTGACCTCTCCGGTGAGGAGTTCGTGTTCCGCGAGGATATGCCGGACGACGTCTGCGCACAGGCCGCGCGA
>JBBAAJ010000195.1:0-2658 GCA_041658365.1 Candidatus Peribacteraceae bacterium
GGCATGCTCACGGAGGAGATCACGCTGGGTGAAGGGAACGCCCCCGGCGAAGATGAGGACGGGGCCACCGGCGGCCTCACACCGGGAATGATCGATCTGGATGCCGACGACAACGGCGGCGATGATCTCTTCTTCGATGCCGTACGGGTCGTTCAGGAAACCGGCAAGGCGTCCGCGAGCCTGCTGCAGCGGCACCTCAAAGTCGGGTATGCCCGCGCCGCCCGCCTCCTCGACATCATGGAAGAAAAGAACATCGTCGGTCCGGCTGACGGCGCGAAGCCGAGGAAGGTGTACATCGACAAGATTGCAGCTTAGAAAATTGTTAAATTGTTAAATTGTTAAATTGTTTGCATGCAAAACCGCGCGTTTCGCTTGCGTAACAGTAACCAGACACTGACTCTGCAAGGGATTGGCTCTGCAAAGGGCTAAAGCCCAAATTCTGGGATTCGGTAACCCCGCACTTAAGTGCGGGGTTACCGCGCTTGCGGACCGGGCTTTAGCCCTTTTTGCGCAAGGTCAGTGACGGTTTACGCGTAACAATTTAGCCATTTACTTTGATAACTGTTATAATCTCTACTCCCTTGCAGCTCTTCATCGGTACCAACAACGACGGCAAGGTCATTGAAATCAGGCAGGTTCTGGACGGACTTCCGGTTTCTATAGTTCTGCCCGCCGATTTGAAGATTCAGACGACACCCGTCGAGTCCGGCGATACTTTCGAAGAGAATGCACGCATCAAAGCCCGCTATTATTTCGATCGGGCGAAACTGCCGACGGTCGCCGACGACTCGGGAATCATCGTGGAAGCACTGGCAGATGAACTCGGCATCCACACCCGCAGGTGGGGGGCGGGGCCGAAGGCAAGCGACGAGGAATGGATCGGGCATTTCCTCGAACGCATGAAGAAGGAGAAGAACAAACGCGCTCGCTTCGTCTGCGCGCTCGCATACATCGATGCTGCCGGAATTACTCACACCTTCGATGGCGTGTGCGATGGAGTCATCAACCCGCGTCTCGAAGCTGGTTATCTGCCCGGTCTCCCCATCTCCGCTTGTTTCATGCCCGATGGCTTCGATCGTGTCTATTCAGCCATGACTATTGAACAAAAAAATAGTACAAGTCACCGCGGAAGAGCGGTACACAAGCTCGCGGATCATCTGCGGAGAACGATTGAGAGTAACTCCAAATAAAGATTCAACAAGCCGCTGATCCGTGCGGACCAGCGGCTGTGTTGCTGTGGGACATATCTCTCCTTGTCCTGATTCCGAGCGTTACTGGCCGTACCTCGCAACGAGGCCGTTGAGGTACGTCTTGCAGCCCTCCAAGGCCTCCCAAGCCGTCGGCCAGAAACACAAGTCAACCGTCCACGTGTTGACCTCGGGGCAGCATGCCTTCACGAGAATCGGCATGATCACGCCAAAATCCAATACACCCTCTCCGAACGGCGGGTGCTCGCTTGTCTCGTTACCATGGAGCTTGCCGTTCGAATCAATGAGATGCACGTGGTTGATCTTGCCACTGAGCACCGCGATCAACGCAACAGCTCCGCCAATGAGCGTCTCCCTCTCGCCGGGCTGCCGGGCACCTTCCGCTGCCATGCAATGCGCATGGCAGGTGTCGAGCATGACCCCGAAAGCGGGATGCGTCACGCCGGCACAGACCTCAATGATCTGACCGGGCTTGTTGATGGCAAATCCCGGTTCCGGCTCCCAGGCGAGCCGGATACCCGCGTCCGCCGCCATCTTGGCGCATCGCGTCCAGACCTTCACGACTCTCTCGATGGCCCTTTTGGGATCCACGGTCTTCGGTGCATCCTTCTCGCCGTGGATGCTACCAAGTACATTCGGCGGCTCCGTTGTGTCGAGCCGCATCAGCGGGGCCTTCATGGCCGTGCAGAACCTCAGGTTTCTCTCGAACGCCGCCATGTAGGCCGCCGGATCGGGATCCGTGATCAGCTTCGCTCCATCGAATCCGATCGCCACTCCGCTGCATGCAAGCCCGATGTTTTCCCATGGACCCACAAGCCTCGGCCAATTTTGTTCGTCGTCCATCCCCGGATGAGGATGCGGCGACATAAAGGCTCCGAGCTCGAGTGCGTCAAACCCGAGCTCCTTGATCCGATGGACCACTTCCCCGAAACTCCTCGGCGGGTTCGGCGGGAATAGAAATGGCCACGTTCCACAAGATGTCTGTATCCTGGGCATCTGCCCACCTCCTTTGAACAATTCCTGCGTCCCACAGCATACCCTCTACCCTCCCCGCCGCGCGGGGAGAACCATGTAGAAGGTAGGCACGGGGACGCGTGCGATGTTGTGAAGGAGCGAAGTGCTTCATCGTAGGAAGACCAGCCTTCAGAAGCAAGCAGAACGTGGAATGCCGATGGAGCGGAAGGGGAAGGGAATCTCCTACAATCGTCACTTGCTACCCGGATCAACCGGCGTGAAATCCAGCGCGGTGATCTTCGCCCACACCTGTTTGATCAGCGCTTTTAGCTCCTTCACCTCCGCTTCCGTGATTTCGAGATTGATCTCTCTCCTCGCTTCATCCTCATTGCCGATGAAATCGAGGGTGAAAAGCTTGGCATCGTGAATGAATTTGGGATCTGCGTCACAGAGGATCTTGTAGAATACGAGCTGCCTGAACAGATCTTCCTTCTTG
>JBBAAJ010000196.1:0-2650 GCA_041658365.1 Candidatus Peribacteraceae bacterium
GCCTGTGCCGAAAAACAGGTAAAGCTGCCACATGTGATTGATAGAGGCCATGGCAACCAGTCCCATGCTTAAAATGGATATTCCATAGAAGGCCACCATTCTCGGTCCATGCCGATCCAGAATCGGGCCTACAGCCAGAGACAACAGTCCCCCGCTGAGAGAGCCGAAAGCAATCGCCCCAGTTACCGAAGCCCGACTCCACCCGAACTCATCCACCATCGGCTTCATGAAGATCGACAAAATATTCTGAAAGACGCCGGACTCGGTGATACCGATCAGAAAGGAGACGCCAACGATGATCCAGCCATAAAAAGGTCTGCGCAAATTCTACCTTCCTTCTCCCCGGCAGCCGCCTCTTTCCTGGAACCGAGCAAAGGGCAACCCGTACCGTCGCCCTTTGGAAAAAGGGATGGATTGAACAGCTCCTTAAACCCTATAAAGTCGTAAAAATCAACATCAATCGTGTGGATCTCCCCGGAACCGTCAACGATCGGTTCTTTGAAGCGTGCAACGATACCCGAACCTATGGCATGGATGGAGGGAAATGGATATAAACGGTTGCTCATCAAGGGGATTGATGTTAATCAGTGATTATCGAAATGAACACCGTACATGAAAAAGGAGGTTCGTCATGGCTGATGCGGTAAAAACCGGCAGGAAAGTGAAGGATTTCAAGCTGAAGGACCAGAACGGTCAGGATTTCCGTCTGGCCGATTGCAAAGGGAAACGGGTGCTGCTCTCCTTTCATCCGCTGGCCTGGACGCGCGTCTGCGCCCAGCAGATGCAGTCCCTGGAAAAGAGCAAAAAGGCCATGGACAAGCTCAACACCGTGGCCGTAGGCCTGAGCATCGACAGCGTTCCCTGCAAGGCGGCCTGGGCCAGAAGCCTGAAAATCAAAAACACGAGGCTCCTCGCCGATTTCTGGCCCCACGGGGGGGTGGCCAAATCCCTGGGGATCCTGCGGGTCGAAGGGTTTTCGGAAAGGGCCAACATCATCCTGGATGAAGCGGGCAAGGTCACGTTTGTCAAGGTATACCCGATCAAGCAGCTTCCCGATATCGGGGAAATCCTGACGGCCCTGAAGGGCTGATCGATTGACGATTTGAACTCGGGGACAGATTTCAAATCTGTCCCCGAAAAATGCAAATCATCAAGGATAAGGAGGTTTTCATTGACGATGGATACGAAGATGTTCACGACATTGACATTCAGCGAGGTTGAATCCGGCGTGGGGATGGTCACCATGAACCGCCCGGAGCGGCTCAACGCCATCAACCCGGCGATGGTCCAGGATTTCGAGACGCTCTTTGCAGCCCTCGCCCAGGACGAGACGATCCGGGTTCTGATCCTTACCGGCGCAGGAAGGGGCTTCTGTTCCGGGGCGGACCTGAGCGATGCGACGGCCTACCGGGAGACGGAGACCTTCGCCGATCCGGAAAGCTACCTCCGGCTCGGTCAGGAGCGCTACGGCCGGCTGGTCCTCGGTCTCCGGGCAATCCCCCAGCCGGTGATCGCGGCGGTAAACGGCCCCGCCGCGGGGGCGGGTTTCTGCCTGGCGCTCGCCTCCGATGTCCGGTTCGCGTCACCCGGGACCTATTTCGTCGCCTCGTTCATCAACATCGGCCTCTCCGCCGGGGAGTTGGGAAGCTCCTATCTCCTTCCCCGCCTCGTCGGCCTCTCCCGGGCGGCGGAAATCCTTTACACGGGCCGGAAGGTGCCCGCCGAGGAGGCGGAGCGGATGGGCCTGGTGAACCGGATCGTCGCGGCGGAATCACTCCTTGAGACGGCCCTGGTCTGCGCCCGGCAGATGATCGCCAAAAGCCCCGGAGGCCTCAGGCTGACCAAGCGGGCCCTCGACCGGAACGTGGACGCCCAGTCTCTGCAGGAGGCCGTGGACTTCGAGAACCGCAACCAGGCGCTGATGGTCTTCTCCGGGGAGTTCTTCAAACTGATCCAGGCTTTTGCAAAGCAGCCGGAAAAGCGATAGCTTATTACTCCGGCAAGTAAATATGTCAAAAGTTGTCATGCCGGACTTGATCCGGCATCCAGTCCATTCCTAGATTCCCGCTTTCGCGGGAAGGACGACTTTGAGATATATTATTGCAGGAGTAATAAAAGGGGCGGAACCGCGTTGTCGTCGCGGACATAAAAAGGCATTGAAAGAACCTGAGACAAAACGGATCGGCATCATCGCCGACAGCCACGGCAACTGGGAGGCCACGGCCGAAACGATCCGCCTGCTGAAGGGGCGCGGCGTCGACCTTCTCGTCCATCTCGGAGACTTCTGCGATTCCGTCCGCCACGACCGGGCGGCGGCGATGATCGACCTCCTTCTGGAACACGGCGTCCTCGTCGTCAAAGGGAACAACGACTTTTTCTTCGAGAAGATGCTGGCCGATGAACGCCGCCCTGCCGCTGCCGAAGGAAAGAAAATACTATCATTTCTGCGGAACGTGCCTGTCGTCCGCGCGCTGGGCGACATCCGCCTCGCCCATTCGATGCCCTTTGACACACTCCGCGCTTTCTACGAACCGATCGACCTGGGAAACACCCTGCGTGCGGAAGAGCTCTTCAACGAGGCGGATTTCCGGATCCTCTTCTGCGGCCATTCGCACCTCCCGATTCTCTTCCGGAAGGAAAACGGGCGTGT
>JBBAAJ010000197.1:0-2648 GCA_041658365.1 Candidatus Peribacteraceae bacterium
TCGGGCTGTGCGGCGTTCCTGCCGATTCAGCGGCGGATGAGGCGTTCCTTCCGGATCTGGAGACACTCCTGGAGCGCTTCCCCTACCTCCGGAACCACCGACAGCTCCACGACCTCCGGACAGCCCGCGTCGCCGCCCACCACGGCGGTCAGCTCCCCGCCTGGAAATTCCTCGTGGAGACGATGATGAAACAGGGGCGCCTCAAGGCGATCTTCGCCACCTCCACCGTCGCCGCAGGGGTCAATTTCCCCGCCCGGACGATTGTGCTGATGAATTCGGACCTCTTCAACGGCCGTGAGTTCTCACCCTTGAGCGGCACGGAATTCCACCAGATGACGGGACGGGCGGGCCGACGGGGGCAGGACCGGGTGGGTTTCATGCTGACCGTTCCGGGACGCTTCATGGACCTCATCCACGTCCGGAAGCTCCTCTCCCGGAAACCGGAGGCGATCGCAAGCCGGATCCGGAGCGATTTCTCGATGGTCCTGAACCTCCTCCTCTCGCAGACGCCGGAGGACATCCGGGAGATCTTCGAGAAATCCCTGGCCGCCTATCAGCTGCGTCATGGCGAAACGCAGGGGCGCGCGGAAGAACACACGGATCTCTGGAATGATTTTCAGCGCCACCACCGCCTGCTTCGGGAGGAGGGCTTTGTCGGCATGGACAACCGGCTGACGGAAAACGGGGTCTGGGCCTCCAAGCTCCGCCTGGACCAGCCCCTCCTCATCGCCGAATGCCTGCGGAGGGGTGTCTTTCCTCGGGTGGACGAAAAACTTCTTGCGGCCGTGATCGCCCCCTTCGTCTACGACGGGGATCAGGATCTGACCATGATCCGGAAAGAGCTTCCCGGCCGGCTGACCCGCGCCTACGACCGCGTGATCAAAACCCTCTCGCCGCTGGCGGAACGTCTCAAGGCGGGGGGATTTCCCGTCGCCCCGCTCTTTCTCTGGCCGGCCGTCGTGATTTATGAGTGGGCGGCGGGAGGCGACTGGGATCGGATCATAAGGAAGGCGGGGATCGCCGACGGCGACATGGCCATGCTGATCATGCGGACGGCGGACAACCTCCGGCAGATCATGTCGCTCCGGGAGACGCACCCTGAAATGGCGGCGCTGGCGACGGAGGCCCGGGGGGCGATTCTCCGCGAGCCCGTTGTTTTTTAAATGACCTGGAAAGGATATTTTTTGTTCAGAAACCCCAGAGCGGCGATTCCGAAAGGTTGCATCGATTTTTCGGATTTCCCTGATTTGTCGCTTGACATGGCCGCGGACAACGTTATATAAGGCCCGCTTTCCGAGGGATGTTCAACGGCTGCATCATCCGCTCCATGGAACGCTTACAGATGTCCCCATCGTCTAGTGGCCTAGGACACTGGCCTTTCACGCCTGTAACCGGGGTTCGACTCCCCGTGGGGACGCCATTGATGATATCAAGGGATTGGGTTTGACTACCTGATCCCTTTTTTCATGACCCTGGATCATTCCATGACCGCAAGCCCGCCCCTCGCCTTCTCCGGCTTCGGATTGATGGACCGTTCAGCCATCCCGGTATGGAACCGGAAGTTTGTCGGTCATGAGAATGTTCGTTCGAACAGCTCCGCAATGGCCTTTTTGCCGTTCTCCTGGAGAAATCTCGTCCCCGTCCCCGCGAAATGCGGTTGGCTGACGACCGGCTCGTTCCCTCTCTCCCGTTCAACCCAGTCTGACTGACTCCACCGGAACCAGGCATTGCGCTTTTGATCGAACACGAACAGCGGCTTGTTGCAGATTTTGGCGAACTCCGCGCCCCATCCCGTACCGCCCTTCACGGTCTTGTCCGTCAGGATTTCCCCGACCACGTAAATCCCCTGCCCATTGTTGATCTGATACCAGATGCTCTGCAGGACTTTGCGCAATGTAGGGCTTTCCGTATAGCGCCGATTCATCAATTTCGAAACGTATTCAAGGCTAACGTCGCCATTTTTCAGCTCTTCGTGATTCAGGATGCGCACACCCCTCTGGCGGCCCCGGGCGTGTCCCTCAAACGTGAAGTTCACCTCCTCAATCCCAAAACGCTCCGCATTCTTACCAAATTCCGCTTCTGCTCCTTCAGCGCCACCGCTGAAAAGAATTACATTTTCTTTTTTCACGCCCGTTCCTTTCCTTATGCCGCTATCATTATTGATGCACTGCATGAATCTGAGAACAAAACCTCATACAAACACTTCTGGCTGCATTCTATCATGACAGGGTTGATTCTTGAAAGGACTTTTCTTGAAGAGCTCCTTGCGATATTTCAATTGGCAATCAAGACCCGGTGAGTGTAGTATACCCCCACGAAAAGTGAAAAAATGAAAAGGTTTTTATATGTTGCCCGATGCCGATATGAAATCAGGTTACAAAGGGCAGATGAGCCATGGCGCAAGGCCGAGAGTAGCCATTATCGGTGCGGGCTTTGGCGGACTCTGGGCCGCCCGGAACCTGGCGAAAAAACCGGTCGATGTGCTTGTTGTCGATCGGAACAATTACCACACCTTCCTTGCCCTCCTCTACCAGGTGGCCGCAGCCGAATTGGAAGCGGAGGATATCGCCTATCCCGTGCGCAACATCCTCTGCAGAGATCCCAACATCGACTTTGCTTTGGCCCATGCCCGGCGGATTTACCTGAAA
>JBBAAJ010000198.1:0-2640 GCA_041658365.1 Candidatus Peribacteraceae bacterium
TCCCCGCCGAAGTTTGACACCCCATTTTCCAATTACCCTGAATAATCAGTTATATACAATTTTGAGCCATCCATTTTATACACTACATTTTCATGGAAAAGCAGCGGGGAGCGGGGAAACACCTAATTCCCTCAGGATCTCCTTCTGCTCTGCCGTCACCTCCGTTGCCAGAAACTTGGCAGTGTCACCGACTTTGATTTCCCCGACCTTGATCCGTCGCAACCGGTCGAGGGCCTTGCTCACAGAAAGGGTTTTGAGCCGGTTCCGCATCAACCGCTCGATCTGCAGCGCCAACACACAGATAAAAACATGGGCTTTGATCCGGTCCTCCGTCCAGTGATGGACGGGTCGCAACAGCAGGGCGCTTTTCAATGCCCGCCATCCCCGCTCGATCTCGGCAAGTTCCTTGTACCGTTGAATGATCTCCTCCGGGGGAGAGGAAAGATCCGTCGTTTCCACGAGAAGCATTCCGTCGATCTTCTCTTCCCAGGAGCGGGCCTTTCCGTTCGGATGGACCATCACGCCATCGTCCTCGATCTCGACTTGGTACAGGGACAGCAGATGATGATCCCTCAGGTAATCCCGGATTCGGTCGTAGGTTCCCTGTGGTGTGGGCTTTCGGCCGCGGGGGGAGGGGTTGGATAACCGAAGCAGTGCATTTTTTATGAACACGTCGGCCAGGGACAAAAGTTTCGTTCGTTTCGCACGGGCCGTGAGTGCAATCTCGGGAGAGTACGCCAGAACAAAACGCACCGATGTCCGTTCGTCGCAAAGAAACTGTTCCTCCTCCCGTGTCCGATCGAACCGGTCCCCCAGTTTTTCGATCACGTCGACGGCAACGGCGTTACGCCGCAAGGTATGGGCAACAATGAACCCCAATTCCTCGTCAAGGATGGTCTCCAGGTTATCTACCGAAAGCATTCCCCGGTCTCCGACAAAGACCACCCGGTCCAACAGAAAACGGCTCTTCAAGTCACGGATTACGGAAGCCACCGTGGACTTGTCCACCGTGTTTCCCGGGAATACATGATGGCACAGCGGTATACCCTCCCGGGTCATCACGATCCCAATAACGATCTGCCGGCAATCGAGCTTCCCGTCCCGGTTGTACCCGAACTTGCGGATGTCGTCCTCCAAAACCGACTTATCCCCCTCGAAGTAGGTCGACGTGATGTCGTAGAAGACCAGGTCCACCGGCCCCTCATGAAGTGACAGGAAACGTTTCGCGATGAGAAGTTCGGCCTTCTCCTTGACGGCAATCAGTCGATCCATCGCACGAAGCAGGTGGTGATAGGGCGGCTTGCTCTCTTCATATCCCGGAAAGTACACGCCATCGAGCCACTCCAAGAGGGCGAGTTTACTGCACGGATCGCACAGCCGGTTGACAACCATCAGTTCGATCAGATCTGCCGTGGGAAAGGTTGTCTCCCCCTCGATCCCGGCACGGGAAAGAATCGCGGAAAGTCCAAGGCCCTTCCAGGTTTCCGCCACGGCAAAGACGTGCCCGAAGTCCTTGGCGCACAGAAGACGGGGCAACCGCTCGGCGCTTCGTTCTGCTCCCGCAATCCGGGAAAATCCGTCGGCCAGGTTCCGTACCGCATCCATGCCGATTTTTTCGACGGGTCCCAGATTGGCAATGACACGGTTGCGGGGCTTGCCGCCCTTTTCCGGGTCGCGGTAGCTCTCGCACAGATGAACAGAGGTATACTCCCTGCCTCCGTGCCGTTGGCGGTGAAGGCGAACATACATAGCCTACACTGTACACAAACATCCCTCGCCTGTCAAGAGATATATCATAAATATAATACACTACATACGAGCCGCCTAAAATTGAATAATCCTGTTTCCAATCAACCGGTTGGATATGATTTGTCGCCTTCAAGGTGTCGAAGTTGGGTGACCGCGAAGCCGACTACGCCACCGCGTAGACCGCATTTGAAAAACAGGGACTGATTGAGCACGGACTTTATATTTGATGGGGGAAAGGCGTTTTCTCGTACACTAAACGTGAGGGAAGTCCTGGCGTACCCCTCAGCGTCCGTGACCAACGGGATTCAGCGCCTGTGTAGAGAGGTTGGACGTGCCTGCCTCCGATGTCGCTGCCCTTAAGGAAATTGCCACGCAGCGTGAGGGTGCCGGAAATGACTTGAAGGAATTCCGCTTATATGGGCCAACCAGAGGCCAAATCACAGGAAGGCCAGTGGTGTCGGGAAGTTCTGCCGAAGGAAATAATTGAGGGATAATCACCCCGATGTACAGATTCGTGAGGGACGCGTACCGTGGTGTGGATTCCTGCTGCTTCCATACCCTGTTTTGGTGTCACTGCCTGTTTTAAAATGAACCACACTGTGCTGAGTCACAGGGGAAGAAAAAACATTATCGCTCCAACATTTATTTTTTAAAATCCGTATAAATATAATCAGTTAAGGATTTTAAAAAATAAATGTTGGAGCGGTGCAACTGGTAAGTTATCGGCTAACAGGGTCTCCTGACCTCTGGAGGGTGGGCTCACTTATGGCCAGTGGTAACCTGATCCATCATTTTACTTGGCCGCCATTCCATCAATTATCGAGTCCACTCTCAAAATGACTGCGATCAGCCGCCGTTATGACGTATCGGAACTTATCGAGGCCCAGTATC
>JBBAAJ010000199.1:0-2601 GCA_041658365.1 Candidatus Peribacteraceae bacterium
CCCGGGATCAGGGCTGGCTTCTCGGTTGGGCCTGCTCTCCGCAGGAGGTGTATGACAATACCCTGATTGCCTACCGTGTCGGAGAAGACCACCGCGTGATGCTTCCCCAGATGGTGTGCCAGGACGGTTATTTCATCTCCCATATACCGGACACGGTAACCTTGGGAGAGATGTCCCAGGTGAAGGAGTTCTTGCCCCCCTATCGGCCGATCGGTCCCCTGAGTCTGACCCACCCGGTTTCCCACGGGCCGCAGATCCGACCGGACCAGGGCGCCCCGATGGATGCGATGCGGGCGCAGACATTTCTCGCGGTTCCCAAGGTCATCGAAGAGGCGACGGCGGATTTCAACCGCATCTTCGGCCGCAACTACGACCCGTTCGTGGAACAGTACAAACTGGCGGACGCGGAGATCGCGTTCTTCATTCAGGGCGCCCACTCCAATACGTGCAGGACGGCAGTGGACAGACTCCGCAAACAGGGAGTGAAGGCCGGTATGGCGCGGCTGCGCTGGGTTCGCCCGTGGCCTACGCACCAGCTTGCCGTGGCGCTGGGTCATGTCAAGGCCGTAGGCGTGGTTGAGACCAGCACCTCCTACGGAGGGGCAATGCGGGGCGGCAACTTGATTCATGAACTCCGCGCCAGCCTCTATGATCTCGACGAGCGGCCCCTGGTCACATCCTTCATGGCCGGTCTTGGCGGCGAGACCATCTGGCCCGCCGATTTTGACCATATGGCGCAGGTCCTCACGCAGGCGGTAAAGGAGAAGAAGGTCCGGAATTACGTCCAGTGGCTTGGGATGTAGGCACAATGGCACCTACTACAATATTAAGGAGGAAACATGCAAGCATTTGACTATAAGTTTCAACAGTTAGACCCTGTTAAGTCATTTAAGCGCGTGCCGGGGCCGGAGATGTATGTGCCGGGAGATCGCACCTGCGCCGGTTGCGGCCCTGCGCTGAACTACCGGCTGGTAGCGAAGGCGGCGGGGAAGGATACCATATTCATCGGCCCCACCGGCTGCATGTATGTGGCCAACGCCAGCTATCTCTGCACCCCCTATGCCGTCTCCTGGATCCATGCCCAGATCACCAACGGCGGGGCGGTCGCATCCGGCATCGAGGCGGCGTTCAAGATCGCGATGCGCAAGGGCAGGCATGACGGACCGTTCCCGAATATCATCGTCATGGCGGGCGACGGAGGGACCGTGGATATCGGGCTTCAGGCGATGTCGGCCATGATGTACCGCAATCACAAGGTTCTCTTCATCTGCTACGACAACGAGTCCTATGCAAACACGGGAGTTCAGACATCGCCGATGACGCCGTACGGCGCTGCGACTACCTTCACCCCTCCCGGCAAGGAGATTCCCGAGGGCAAGACCCTCTTCCCCAAAAACGCCCCGCAACTGGTCATCGGCGGGCATCCGGCGGTAAAATATGTGGCCACCACCACGATTGCCCATCCGCTGGACCTGATGAACAAGGTGAGGAAGGCGCTGAGCCAGCCGGGACCCACCTTCCTGCATATGCTTTGCCCATGTCCCAAAGGTTGGCTGTTTGATGAAAAGATGACGCGTGAAATGGCCAGGCTGGCCGTGGAGACGGGGATGTGGTCGATGTACGAGTGGGAAAACGGTACCTACAAATACACGAACGTGCCTAAGAAGTACAAACCGGTCAACGAATACATGCAGCATCAGGGCCGTTTTGCCCATCTCAAGCCGGAACACATCGCCAAGATGCAGGCGTTTGTGGATGAAAAGATCAAGCAGGTTCAGCGGCCGATACCGGTAGCCGCTGCTGTTCCCGGCAAGCAGTAAGCATGATTACCCTTAAATGGGGACACCTTGCCGCAAGGTGTCCCCATTTATCAGGGTAAAGCCACTTTTCCCCGGAAATGTCAAAGTTATTGCGTTTCAAGGGTATTGGGACGGAAAGTTGAAAAGTTTTCCAAACAATAAAGGAGGTGCTGTATGAAAAAACGATTTTGGGTGTGCAGAATTGCGGCAGCGGTGTGTTTTTCTCTGGTTCTGATCAGTTTTTCAATGGGAACGGCAGGCGCCTGGGAGCCTACGAAACCGGTGGAATTTATTATACCGGCGGGTACGGGAGGAGGAGCGGATGTGATGGCCCGGTTCATTTCGCCGCTCATCAGCAAGTACAAGCTCTCGCCGCATCCGTTCATTGTAATCAACAAGTCCGGAGGGGCAGGCGGGGAGGGATTTCTCTATGTGAAGGGTAAGAGCAAGGATCCGCACACCATCATCATCACGCTCGACAATCTGTTCACGACGCCGCTGTCGACGGGGCTGCCTTTCAACTGGCGGGATATGACGCCGGTGGCGCGGCTGGCGCTGGATTATTTTGTTCTGTGGGTTAACGAGGAAGCGCCGTATAAAACAGCCAAGGAGTATCTGGATGCGGTGAAGAAGGAACCGGGTAAGTTCAATATGGCGGGGACCGGAACTGCCCAGGAGGACCAGATCATCACCGTCCAGATGGAGCAGGCCTTTGGGGTGAAGTTTGGCTATGTTCCCTTCAAGGGTGGGGGAGATGTGGCAGTTCAGCTTGTTGGAAAGCATGTGAACTCAACGGTAAACA
>JBBAAJ010000200.1:0-2582 GCA_041658365.1 Candidatus Peribacteraceae bacterium
GATCGTAGTCGCCGGATGACGTCGGCGCTTTTCATGGTGTGTATCATACACACTCATGAAATGCAAGAGCCTGAACGAGTTTACGTTGGCGAGGCATCAAGTCTGACTATTCCGCTATTGACGCGAAAGACGTGGTGTGTAATATTGCTACCAATAGTGTGTATATTGGGAGGGGCGGACATGGGAACAGTCCGTATGACACGCGTCAACTTGATGATCGACAAGGTGAGCGTCGGGGAATTGCGCAAACTGCTCGGAACGCACAGCGACTCGGAAACGGTGCGTGCGGCCGTGCAGCATCGCCTGGCGTCCTTACAGGCGCTGGATGCCCTCCGTCGCCTTCAGGGGATCGGGAAACTGGAGGATGTCTTCCGAAGAGATGTGCGGATCAAGGGATGACCCTTGGCCGACGTCTTTCTTTTCGACACGTCCGTCTACATCGCCTACATCCGCAGAAAAGAATACTCGGAACTGGTGGACCGGGCCACTGAAAGCGGCAGGGTCGTCCTGTCTTCGGTCGTGGCTATGGAGCTCTACGCAGGAGCCCGTTCCGTGGCGGAAAAGCGCCTGCTGGATCAATTCGTCGAATCCATGAAGATATTATCGGCCTATGAAATTCCGAGAGAAGACGATTGGGCACGGGGTGGTATCCTGGTGGAGCGATTCACGAGATTCCGCGGCCACGCACAGGTCCGGGATCACTTCCGGGACATTCTTGTGATTTTGGCGGCCGTAAATAGGGGTGCGGTCCTCGTATCATCGAATGCGCACATGGCGGATTGGGGGAATATATTCAAAAGGCAAGGAGAAACGATTCGCTTGAAGATTTTGTGATGTGGACCGGTTCTCGAAATGACGTGGTTGCAGAGGTAGATGGTTCCTGCGGCGGTCAGTGGGGAGGAGCCGCTGCCGTGAAAAGCTGCGCCACCTCGGGGTCGAACAGGGTGCCCGGAGAGGAAGGGGAAGCGCAGCTCAAGCGCGCCCGACAGGGAGGTCACGTTAAGTGCGCGTTCGAGACGAAGGCTACTTTGTCCCGTGTGACTTCCTGGTTCGCAACCGATTGACCTGTTTTTTAACGGAAAGGAACGGTACGGCCCATGCGGGAACCAGATGAAAGGTTTGATGCAAATTCCCTGACTCCCAGATGGCAACAGGCCTGAACGGAGTATTGCTGGAGCTGTTGTCGAATAAGAAGGCATGATCGACGAACGAGAGCGCTTTCCGAAGATTGTCAAACGAGCGGGGAAAGCGTTCGCGAAGTTTATCATCCGGGACGTTGTGCCCACCGCCGGCAACGCGCTGAATCACCCGGGCGAGAGACAGTTCGGCGCACTCCAGTCCGATAAACACCAGGATGACCGAATATCCGGATTTCCTGGCTGTACGGAGAAATTTCAGCTTGTCGCCGGCCGGATCCGAGAAGACGGTTTCCATGCAAAAGGATTTCCCATCCACGAGCAGCATTCGTCGTTCGGCATCTGCGATCTTCGCGGTCTCGTAGCTGAACTTGCCCGACAACTTCTTCGTGGGTGACTGCGATTGCGCGATTCGATCGGCATTCACGAAGGGCAATCCGAGTGGGGAGATGAAGTGATCGTGAAAGGTCGTTATCCCCGCGCCGTTTGGCCCGGCAATCACCAGCAGGATCGGGGCCCCGTCTTTGGTGGCCCGCTTGGGGGTGTCGATGACTTTTCCGGTCATTTGCTCTGATTTGAGGCAACGGGAATGAAGGACCGTCCCTTGAAGCAGCCTGGTGTGCGGGTGCCGTCGGGAGCAATGCGGACGATCCGGCCGGGGCGATCCGGATCGGATTCGTAAATCGGTCCCCCTGCTGCAGCGATGCGCCGTCTGACCGCGTTCCGATCCGGCGTTGAGACGACCTGATGGATGGCGTCGAGTACTCTCGAACGGATACCCGATGCCGTCGACGATTCATCCGCCGTGAACAGCCCGTGCTTCAGCGCCCGGATGTCGGACATCTTCAACATCACTTCAACTGCTTTGCCCAGTTTTGCCCAGTGCTCGATCTGCCCGGTGATCGACCGATTGACGATCCTTGCTTCGTTACGCGCCTCCCGAACCAGTTCATCCGAAAGTTTGACGGGCATTCCCATGGCTGCCTCCCCGTATCTGCATAGAAGTAGTAATATACTACCATCATCCAACTGAAATAGGTTAGAGGAAACCGGGGAACCTTTTTCGCGGGGTGTGCCGGCGAGGAAAGCCTGTCATAATCACATTATGCATAGTGCGATTATGACAGTAACGCAATGAAAATCCCGCCCTGCGTCGTAAACGGGGATGTCGGGCGGGCGCGGCGCCGGCTGCGGCGAGGTGACGTTGGTGATGTAAGGAAAAATTACCGCAAGCCGATGAACGCCCCGAACCTGTTGAGGAAGCGGTGGACCTCGGGTAGACGTGTCGTGAGGATCCTGCGCAGGTCCGCTACGCTGATGTCCCAGTAGATGTGGACCAGCCGGTTCCGGAAGCGCGCCATCTGGGTCAGTGCAGTTCCTCGAGGGATGCCAGTGCCGACGAGATCTCCGAGGTGAGTTTGCGAACGGTGTCGGGGTTATAGTCCA
>JBBAAJ010000201.1:0-2551 GCA_041658365.1 Candidatus Peribacteraceae bacterium
CTCTCCTGATCCGGACCGGGAATCCTATTCGAAGACGTTGCCGAGGATGGTGACGAACTTCCGGACCTCGAACTCGTAGGTCCCCTTCGGGATGGAGACCGTCACCGCATCGCCAACCTTGCGGTTGAGGAGGGCCCTCCCCACGGGCGCCGCGACGGAGACGAAGTTCTTCTTCCCGTCCGCGATTTCCGGGATGACCAGGGTGTAGCGGACCGTCTCTCCCGTTTCGACGTTTTCCACGGTCACCTCGCTCCCGAGGCCGACGCGGTCCCCCGGGATGCTCGACACGTCGATCCGCGAAAGGTCGGCGAGGCGCTTCTGGATATGGCCCATCCTCGCCTGCAGCGTCGACTGCCGCTCCTTGGCGGCGTGGTACTCCGCGTTCTCGGAGAGGTCGCCGTGGGCCATCGCGGCGTTGATCTCCTTGGGCAGCCTTACCCGCAACTCGGTCTCGATCCGCTGGGCTTCCTCCTCCAGCTTCTCCCTTGCCTCGCGTAGAAAATCCACTGCGTCTCGCCTTTCCTATTGCTCCATGGTGAATTCCTGCATGTCGAACCAGAAGCCGTTCTGCCCGATGGAGTCGACCTCGGCCCTGAGGATTTTCGCGTGCATGTCCTCTTCCTTGGCCAGCGCGAGGAACATCTCCACGGCCTCCTTCGACTTGGCGCCTTTGGCCAGGTCGAGGTACGACTTGTTCGCGGCGATCTCCTTGTCGATGGCCACTTCGAGAATCCGGATTTCGTCCGCGCGGGCCAGCTTCCCGATGTCGATCTTCTCCAGCCTGGCGCTCTTCGTGAGAACCGCCGCGACCGCCTCGACCCCTTCGGCCGGGGGGATCACCCAGGACTTCCCCTGGAGGTAGGAGGAGAGGTGCTCCTCGAGCTTGTTCATGTGTCCCACCTCGTCCGACGCGAGGTTGATAAGCACGTCCTTCGCCTTGACGTCCTTGATGATCCTGGCCAGCTGGAGGTACATGGTGATGGCTTCCTTTTCCTTGTCGATCGCGCGGTGCAACACGACGACGATTTCCGGAGCCTGCATCGGTGTCTCCCCCTTATCGATGGTTTGGCTGCTCCAAGGTAACGGCCTCAGTGGAAAACCAGCTTGCCTCCGTAATGCCCCAGGACCACGCACGTCGCCACGCACGCCGCAAGGAGCCCCGCGTAGACCCACCCCCAACCCGCAAGCGGAAGCGCCGCGACGTCGGGGGAAAGGACCCGGAGCAGCACGGCGGGGATGGAAAGAGCCATCAGGACGATCGCGCCTGCGATCTTGATCCGGAACACGGAGGTCATGTACGCCTTGTACCGAAACTTCCAGTCCAGCAGTCCTGTTATCGTGGTCACGGGCGCCGCGGACGCGCCCGCGGCCGCCATCAGGAATGCCCCCACCTCGAAATCCCGCGCCCCGGTAGCCACGTAGAAAAGGAACACGGCGAAAGCCACCGGAAAGAGCCCCTGCGGGAAATGAACGAAGATGGGGTGGAAATAGAAATCCTCCGGCAGCTTCACCCGGCTCTTCCTCCCTGGGGACACGGTATTTTCGATGCTCGCGACGCCCGATCGGTTCGGTGTCTTCCCGGAACCGGGGCCTCCCTCCTAATCGGGCAAAAGGTGAAAGAGCTCCCTCGGCGCGTCGCAGACGGGACATCTTTCGGGCGGCTCGTCATCCTCGTGGATGTAGCCGCAGATGGTGCATTCCCACCGCTTCATCCTGATGGGAAATTGTATCAAACCCCCGCGCGCGGCGGGACAAATTGTTCCTGACGAAAGATTAATAACACTGATTATTTTCGGATTGGTGGGGAATTCTTCAAACGGTCAACAAACCTCACTTCGCTTTCCCGAACAAAGAATAGGTTTCCGGAAAGCCGGATTCATCTTTTATCCTGTATACGCCCTTATCCAGCCTTTCCTTCGCAAACTCGAAGTATTCCTCGACGATCTCAAAACCGATATATCTCCGCTTGAGCATCTTGCTCACGACAGCTACCTGACCGGACCCCAGAAACGGATCGAGCACAATATCCCCTTCTTCGCTGGTGTACATGAGTATTTTCTCGATCAATTCTGCCGGGAGCTTTGTGGGCGTCTTTTTGTCTCCATGCCAATATTCACGCTTGATATACCACACGTCCTCAAGGTCCCGGTATCGCAGGCTGCCACCCGTTTCGGCACGGTCTCCCTTCTCAAACCTGGCACTGTTGAAGAACTTCCTCTTCGCATCGTCCTTGCATACGAACAGGCAGTGGTAGTGCGAAGTGACGAACTTTCGTTTGCAGACAACGCCGAATTGATATTTCCAGATGATGTGGTTGACCGTAGTGAATCCGATTTCGTCGAGTGCATTCAAGATGTCCTTCAGGTTGTTCCATCCGGAGAAGACAAACATGCTGCCAGAGTCGTTCAGAACCCGATGGACTTCCCTCATCCACCGCTTCGTGAATTCGCCGTATTCCGACGCCAATATTTCGTTGTACCCTTCCATGACGCGGGAGGCTGTCCGGTTGTAATTCGACCGTTTTGCCTTGAAGTCGATGGCGAATGGGGGA
>JBBAAJ010000202.1:0-2539 GCA_041658365.1 Candidatus Peribacteraceae bacterium
CGTTTTTTCTGAGGTAATTTTTGGCATCTTTGAGCGCGGTCATTTTATCCTTGCCATTTTTCAAACCGTCAAAGAACTTGACCATTAGCTTATAGGTCGATTCATCGGCAACACTCCAGAGACTCACAAGCACCGTGTCCGTGCCCGCATACATAAATGCCCGGGAGAGCCCGACAACCCCTTCTCCAGCCGACTGCACGCCAAGGCCCGTCTTGCAGGCAGAAAGCCCCACAATATCTGCGTTCAAGTCCATTTCAAATATTTCCGAAGCAGTCAGGAAGCCATCCTCCTTTTCGCATGTCTTCCGATCCGGCATTGCATCCGGCAAAACACTGAAAAGAGGGTATCGGTGCGTTATGCAGGCAAGCGTTCAGATGATTTTGACCCGGTTATCTTTGCGACCACTTCATCGGGCAGAGGCACTTTTTGACGAATAAAATCGAAGATTTTCTCTGCCTGCTTTGTGGCAACCGCCACTTCTTGGGCTTCGGGGTCCATGATCATATCCGGATAACGATAGGCCGTGGCAAAAGGGTTTAATTCTTCCGCGTCGTCAAGGATTTCCGCGAAAGTTTCGTCAATTGCCTGGCAAAGCTCAACGAGTAACCGAAGATTATGGGACTTCTGCGGAGGTTGCTGCTTATAGGATAGGTACCCCTTCAGTGCCTTTTCGGCGCATTGTTGAGTGTGATAAATGGCTGTGTCCAAGACGGGTTCTTCATCCTGGGCGAGTTTCTTTGCTGAAATCAGATCATGATAAGCTTTGATCAGCCAGGATTCATAAGGCTTCATATAGGATGGTGCCCTCCTTCTTGATTTTATGGCAAAGCGTGGAGACATCCTGGGAAAGCTCTTCAAATTCCTGTTTTGTGTGGACGATAATGTCTTCGTTGATTTTTAAACCGCGCAAGGCCCGGACACCCCTGACGGAACGTCTGTAAGGCTTTTCCTTTGACTGATCGACAACGACCAGCACATCCAGGTCGCTCTCATCATTGGCCTTCCCCCAGGCATGGGAGCCATAGAGATAAATTGCCGACGGATGGTATGTCTTTACCAATATGTCTTTCAAGGTGTCGATTGTCTGCGATTTTGTCACTGTCCAACCTCCATCCGTGTATCTCTTCCATTTCGAAAGCTACATCAATCGTATTGCCATGTCTATTGTTTCTTGTAGGGTTGATTCTGGTATCAACTTCAGCCCCCAAGGGGCGCGGCGACAGAGGACAAAAGCGAATGTGTATCGAGACAGCGGTTAAACGCTAACGATTTCAAGTTGGTTCTTGCGGAAGACGATACAGAAAAATTGGGGGGATATCAAGGGGAAATAATGTCGGTGTCGGGAGCAAGGGTTATTCATTGTCCATCAGAGGCGGATGAACATTACTGCTTCTTCCTCCCGAACGCCGGATCGATCCGGATCATCGCCGCGACGATGAAGCCGGGGATCGTCGAGACGAGGATCCAGAGGAAGAAGCCGGAATAGCCCAACTGCTCCTGTATCCAGCCGCTCGACATCGCCGGGATCATCATCCCGAGGGCCATGATCCCCGTCGCGATCGCGTAGTGGACCGTCTTATACTCCCCCTCGCAGACCATGATCATGAAGAGCGAATAGGCGGTGAAGCCGAAGCCGTAGCCGAACTGCTCCACCGCCACGGCGGCGTTGATCAGCCAGAGGCTCTCCGGCATCGCCCGGGAGAGCCAGATGAAGATCGCATCCGGCAGGTGCATCGCGCAGACCATGATCCAGAGCCAGTATTTGAGACCATTCCGGGAGATGACCCAGCCTCCGAGCAGCCCCCCGAGCATCAGCGCAATCGCCCCGACCGTCCCGTAGACGATCCCCACCTCGCTGGTCGAAAGCCCCAGCCCCCCCTCCGTCCGCGGGTCGAGCAGAAACGGGGCGACCATCTTGACGAGCTGCGCCTCGGCGAATCGGTAGAGGAGGAAGAAGGCAAGAATTGAGAAGATCTCCTTCCGCCGAAAGAAAGTGGCGAACCCCCGGACAAATGCCGCGGAGGCGCTCCGGGAGAGGTCGCGGGGAACCGGCCGGTCCGAAGCGGGATAGGGGAGGGCGAAGAGGTGGTAGAGAAACAGGGCCAGCATGATCGCGGCCAAAAGAAAAAAGGTTACCGACCAGGCGGAGGCCACGCTGAAGCCGCGCGTCTCCAGGGTCCCGGCCAGAACGACGAGGATCCCCTTGGCGGCGATCATCGCGATCCGGTAGAAGATCGTTCGCACGCCGACGAAGGCCGCCTGCTGGTACTCCTTGAGGCCGAGCATGTAGAAGCCGTCGGCGGCGATGTCGTGGGTCGCCGAGCTGAAGGCCATGATCCAGAAAAAGGCGAGCGTGTAGCGGAAAAAGGCGGGCGCCGGGATCGTCAGCGCGACGCAGGCGAACGACGCCCCGAGGACGAGCTGCATCGCGACGATCCAGAACCGCTTCGTCCGGAACATGTCGACGAACGGACTCCAGAGCGGCTTGATCACCCAGGGGAGGTAGAGCCAGGAGGTGTAGAGGGCGATATCGGTGTTG
>JBBAAJ010000203.1:0-2539 GCA_041658365.1 Candidatus Peribacteraceae bacterium
GAATTTTTGCCTTGAAAATATCGTTCGACTCTGATATTTGAGAGCGCAGTTTAACGTCTTGAATGGAGGAATAGTAAAGTGATTTTGAGTCTATTCCAGTCTGTCCCGCTTATCTGAGGCGCTTTCAGGGAACCCGTGAGGTTCCTTGGGACGGACTCATCTGCAACTCTCCCGCTTGGCGTCTAAGGACCGGCCTTTCGTTTCGCCCCTGGAAGCAGGCGGGGAGGCGAAAGGAGGTTCCGAAATCGATCCATAACCCTGATTCGATAGATGAATGCTGCCTGTATTCGATCTGCTTTCAACGAAATGGTTGAATTGCAGAGATCCGATCAATTTGAAGGAGAAACCATGAAAACAAGAATATTATGGATGGGGGTGGCGGTAATCATTGCCGCCTTCACAATGACGGCAAACGTCCACGCAGACCCGCTGGACGCATTTAAGGGCGAGACAGGAACCATCAGAATCGCCGGCGGAACGGCGCACATCCCGGTGATGAAAGAGGCGGCCAGGCAGATCATGACCGTGAATCCCGCCATCAATATCACGATCGCCGGCGGCGGTTCGGGAGTGGGCATCAAACAGGTCGGCGAAGGGCTGGTGGATATCGGCAATTCCGGCCGCAAACCCACCGATGGGGAGATTGTTAGGTACGATCTGAAAATGTTTGAGTGGGCAATCGATGGCGTGGGGGTGGTCGTCAATCCCCAGAATCCGGTCAGAGGCCTGAGCAAGTCAACATTGCAGGAGATCTTCGCCGGCAAAATCGTGAACTGGAAGGCGCTGGGAGGGATGGACAAAGGAATCAACCTTTACACCAGAGACGAGGCCAGCGGTACGCGGGAAGTTTTCTGGCAAATGGCGTTGGACCAGAAAGAGATCACATCCAAAGCGAACGTCGTCGTTTCCAACGGCGCCATGAAATCCGCTGTTGCGGGCGATCCGTACGCCATCGGCTATGTATCCGTCGGACATATCGATCAAACGGTTGCGCCGGTGGCCATGGATGGAATCTCCCCGACCCTGGCGAATGTGAGAGAGCGGAAATATAAGATTTCCCGCGGACTCTTCAGCAATACCCGAAAGGAGCCAAAGGGATTGACGAAGAAATTCATTGACTTCCTGTTCACGCCGGAAGGCCAAAAAATCGCCGCCGATAACGGTTTTATCCCGGTCAAATAATGGCAAAATGGCTGGAGAAAATCACGGAACGGATTTTGACCGTATCCGCGTTGATCAGCGCCTTCATCACGGTGCTGATTTTCGGGTTTTTGTTGATCTTCGGCCTCCCCTTGCTCCAGGGAGGCCAATGGTTTGGTCTGCTTGCACACCCCTGGTCGCCGCGTGAGGGTCTTTATGGCATCCATCCGATGCTGCTGGGGACCGTGTATATCTCTCTGCTGGGCATGGCTTTTGCGCTTCCGCTCGGTTTCGGCTGCGCGGCTCTGATCAGCGTCTTCGCCCCGCGGAGATTCGGCGGCTTCCTGCGCAAAGTGGTGCAGTTGATGACCGGCGTCCCTACGGTCGTTTACGGATTTGTCGGAATTTTTCTGCTGGTGCCGATGGTTCGGGAGATCTTTCAGGGCGGCTCAGGCATGTGCGTCCTCACGGCTTCGCTGATGCTGGCCGTCCTGATTTCACCAACGCTGATCCTGTTTTTCGTCGACGGCTTCGACCGGGCGCCGAGATCGTATCTGGATGCGGTCGCCGCCCTGGGGGGAAACGAAGTGCAACAATTCCTCTTCGTCATCCTCCCGAACGCCTGGAGGAGCGTGCTGAGCGGGATCGTGCTCGCCTTCGGCCGCGCACTGGGCGACACGTTGATTGCACTGATGATCGCCGGAAACGCCGTGCAAGTTCCAGGCTCGGTCCTGGAGTCAGCACGAACGCTCACCGCCCATATCGCGCTGGTGATCGCCGCCGATTACGACAGCCCGGAGTTTAAATCGATCTTTGCCTGCGGCCTCACCCTCTATTTATTCTCCACCATGATGGTCGTGCTGATCCGGTCGATCGGCGCCATTTTCGGGAGGAAAGAGAAATGAGCCGGTGGATGGAAAGAACCATGATCGTATTCTGCTGGATCTGCGGCTTGGCATTACTCGCGGCCATTGCAACCATCTTCGGCTACCTGCTGTATAAGGGCCTGGGAACCGTCAACCTGCGTCTGATTTTCGGCAATACCCCTGCTGTCGACGCGCTGCTGTTGCGGAAGCATGTATTCGCCGGATTGTTCCCGGCCATGGTCGGAACGCTCGCGGTGGTCACGCTGTCGGTGGGCTTTGCGATTCCGGTGGGCATGGCGAGCGGGGTTTACATGGCCGAGTATGCCCGGGGTGGGGTTAAAATGGTTCTCGGGTTTTGTTTCGACATCCTGGCGGGCGTGCCATCCATCGTCATCGGCCTGTTTGGATTCGCACTGGCGATCTTTCTGCACAAGCATTTCTCTGCCGGCATCTACCCCTCGCTTTTCATCTCCAGCCTTTCGCTGGCCGTTCTGGTGCTGCCCTATATCATCCGCTCGACCCAGTTTGCACTG
>JBBAAJ010000204.1:0-2534 GCA_041658365.1 Candidatus Peribacteraceae bacterium
ACGCATGACGCCGCCAGCCCACCGGAGGTTCGCCCACTCCACGAAGTCACGAAGAACGTCGATCCCGATCAGTTCCTGTGCACCCGACGCTTCGGCAAGGATGCCGGTGAACATCCCGTCGGCCGCGCCGATGTCCAGAATGCGTCCTTCCGTTCGTTCAGTCACCGCTGATACCGCCGCAAATCGTCGCCGGTGCCAGTATCGCTGGAAGATGTTGTCCCGGATGGAGTGTTCGTACCACCCGGGTGGAACCCGGGCGTGCCGCTTCGCTGCAGCGAGCAAACGGCCATTGAGCGCCTCGTTGGCGCGAAGATGTTCCATACGCCGCAATGGTGCCATCACTCGTAGAGCTGGTACACCTGAAATTCCGAGCTCAAGAACAAGGGAACGCCGCCGAGGCGCTCGCGCACGAACGCATCGCGCGCGGGAAGCATCCGATGCGAGATGAAGTACTTGAAATGATGGTCACGAAGGTACGCACGCATTTCCTCAAGCTGCCCAGAGCTTACTTCCTCCATCCCGCGGCCATACCACAGCACCTGGTAGATTAGCTTGCTGTGCTCCTGAAGAGCTGGAAGCGGTTCCCGAGACAACCGTGCGAAACTCACGGGGTGTTCATGCTGTGTTACCTCCAACTCTGCAAGAATCGAGTTATCCGTGAAAACGGCGATATCCGGCGGCTCCGCGCGAATTTGCTCGGCAATTGCCTCAGGCAACCGCGGTACGGGGCTGAATTGAATGGGGCCACGCATGTACTCGAGATTCGGCAGGAGAAACGCGAGCAAGAGCAGCTCTGCGTCACTGAGACCGAGGAAGCGTCTCTTCGCGAGCGCGGCGGCAGAGAGGGCGAAGCAAACTGCGAGCGCCAAGTAGAACATCATGATGAAGCGGGAAGGCATCCCTCCACGGCCAAAGAACGGAATGAGATTCTGGAAAAAGATGTACGGAAGGGGAAGCGCGATCCTCGCGGGCTGGCCATAGAGCGCGAACCCCACCGTGAAATCAACGAGGGTCGCCAGCGCGAACACGACGAAGAGATCCCGCACCCATCTGTGCCTGCGTACGAAGGGCAAGGCTGCGATGCACAGGAAGGATGACACCATCCACACAGGCAATGCTGTCTGCTGACCGATGGAGAGGAAGGGCCCGAACGACAGGAGGAGGAACACGAGCCCGATCGCGAGGAACCGGCGAGCTTCGCCGATGGTGCGGTAAGCCGCGTAGAAAGCCACGATTGGCGTCATCCAGCCAAGGAAGTATCCCGTTGCTCCTGCTGCACCATTACCATAGCCCCTCAAAACGTACTGCTGCCAGAGTACAGGGAGATGCTTGAACCAGAATGAATTGCCGCCCGGGAGCAGAAGGCCGACGGGGTCGAGGGGATAATTGCTGCCTGAATGGTTGAAATTGAGGGGTGCCGGAAACGCATGCTTCAGCAGAATCAGAAGAATGGGGCTGATGAAGAGGAGTGCCGAGAGCGCGCAGGAGAGCGAACGCCGAATCTCCTCTTTCTTCCACACCTGCCACGCTATGAGCGTTCCCGATTCGCTGTAGGCGACGTACGCCATATCCAGGAACATGAACATCCCGATGTACACGAGGTAGTAATAGTCGGAGAGAGCGATGTACAGGGCACAGAATCCGGCGAAGAGCAGATAGCGCCTCTCCCCGCCATGTTTGTACTTGAAATAGAAGAGGAGGAAGAGAGGGATCCCTTCTACGGACAGGAGGTTGATGTGACCGACGACGTTGACGAGGAGGTACGGAGAGAGCAGGAAGACGCATGCTCCCGCGAATGCCGCGAGGGAGGTCCGCCATCCGTCCCCGAACGACCGAGAGACGATGTATCGTAAGAAGAGCCACGTCGTAAAGCCGGTGACGACGAAGGTGCCGAAGAGAAGGAGGTTCTCCGCCGCCACGGGCTCGAAGAACGGGAGGAGTACCACACCCCACACGGCCTTGATCGGCGCGAGCGTATGCCAGTACATCTCGGCGCCGACGGGGTGGTAGAGGTAGGGATTCATGAACGGCCACAAGCCGTTGAGCACCACGCGCTGCATCCACCAGAGCTGGAAAGCATTCATGACCCCGTCTGCGTAGTGCCCCAGGATGATGCCGTCACGGAAATGCCATATCGGACGGTACTGCAGGAGCCCGAGAAAAAAGAAACAGAGGAAGACGCCAACATGACGGAGGAAGATCTTCACCCGCCCGTGGCTCTCTCCCTTTCTGCTAGTCGGCATGGGAAGCATTCTACGCGCAAGCGTACAGAAGTCTTCGCGATACATCACCATCCCCTCGAATGCGTGAACAAAAATATCCTGCGACACTCCAAACCACTAAAGGTACAATCGCCTCATGCGACCGTATGTCCGGGTGCTACTTTCGATCGGATGCCTCTTGATCCTCGCCAATATGTTCGTCGAGTACCGAGGCAACATTCGCTCGGGTGACATGCAATTTTTCCAGAGCCTCGCGCAACGCATCATTGCCAACCCGCAGTTACCCGGCAGCTTTGCTTCATCATTTCCGTT
>JBBAAJ010000205.1:0-2530 GCA_041658365.1 Candidatus Peribacteraceae bacterium
ACGTCGGTACCGGGGCCAATCAGATCGTTCAATTGGATCCTTCGGCCAAACTGCCGGCAGTGGATGGTTCAGCTCTCACCGGCTTGACCAAGGGTCAGGTCAATCTTGGTAATGTCGCTAACGTTGATACGACCAATGCTTCTAATCTTTCTTCCGGGACATTATCAGACGCCAGATTATCAACCAATGTCGTGACGCTCGACGCCGCTCAAACTCTGGTCAATAAAACAATATCGGGCGCGAGCAATATGCTGACCAATCTTGGAGTCGCCAATTTTACTATTGCCAGCCAGGCGCAAGGTGACGTTATCTATTATAATGGTTCGAATTGGACTAGATTGCCTGCAGGATCATCCGGGCAGGTACTGCAGACACAGGGCGGGTCGGCCAATCCGCAATGGGCATCGGCCGCCACCGGTTCGGTGACCAGTGTCGGAACGGGGAACGGATTAGTCGGCGGCCCAATTACGGCAACCGGGGTAATTTCTGTTGACGCGGGAACAACGGCCAATAAAATAGTCCAATTAGACGGTAGCGCCAAATTACCGGCGGTTGACGGGTCCGCATTAACTGGCTTAACTAAAACTCAGGTTGGGTTAGGCAATGTCCAAAATGTAGATCAAACCAACGCGGCCAATATTACCAGCGGAACTTTGGCCATAGCGAGAGGCGGCACCAACGCGACGAGCTTTACTTCCAGCCAGCTGGTGCGGATGAATGCGGGCGGGACGGCGCTGGAGAGTTCGGGGAAAACTGTGCCGACAGGTAATATCGTTGGTGACACAGATACTCAAACGCTAACCAACAAGACTTTAGATTCAACGAATTCGATCACCGGCGAAGCGATCAAGACGGGCAGTATTTCGAGTACGGTGCTGAACAACAGCGGGCTTGTAACTTTGACCGGAGCGCAAAGCTTATCGAATAAGACCTTTACGGGTACGACGACAATGGGAGCGATCATCGGTGCGACGATCTCCGACACTAACAACACCATTACTCTTTCCGCCGGCACAATTCCCAATCTTGACGCAGGAAAGATCACAACGGGAACGTTTGGGATCGCGCGCGGCGGCACCAACGCGACGAGCTTTACTTCCAGCCAGCTGGTGCGGATGAATGCAGGCGGAACAGCACTGGAGAGCTCGGGGAAAACTGTGCCAACCGGTAATATCGTCGGTGACTCAGATACTCAAACGTTAACCAACAAGACATTAGATTCGACCAACTCCATAACCGGCGAGGCGATCAAGACCGGGCTGGTTGGCACTGCCCGATTGGGATCGGGAACGGCTAATAGTACAACATTCCTGCGCGGCGACCAGACCTGGGCTGCGTCGGCCGGCAGCGGGACTGTTACTTCGGTTCAGGCGGGCAATGGGCTAAAATCTTCGCCGAGCCCGATAACGACGACTGGAATAGTCAGCATCGATACGACGGTAACTGTAACAACAACAGATGCGCAAACCCTGACCAACAAGACGATCTCCGGAGCAAGCAATACCATCAACAATTTAAATGCCAGTAATCTGGCCAGCGGCACCGTGCCGGCAGCCAGACTTCCCGCCGGGAGCATGATCTTGATTACCGCCGACGAAACCGCTGCCAGCGGGACCGCGGCGGCAAATCCTATTAAGTCCTTTGTCGTGCCGGCAAATACTTACAGCCATATTATGGTTGAATCGGAGATCGGTTTGGTCCACACCGGAACGACAGATGGTAATTGGAATTTTATAATTGATTACGGAGGAACCGTAAAAGAAACGATCCCGATCAGGGCAAGAGGCAATAATGCCAGTGACTCACATTCATTATCGGGCGCTATAAAATATTCGGAAGCTTTTACCGCGGGAGGGACGGTCAAAATATATAATACAGCGACGACAGCCGGCGGCACCTGGTCTGTTCAGTCATTCAGGGTTTACGGGATAATTTAATAAAATTAGTTTGATGAAAAAGAAGCTGGTCGTTTTTGGGATGATAATTTTTCTTTTTGGCGGAGCCGTTTTTGCGGCCGGCTTCAGCGCCAGCTATAAAATTACGACAGGAGTTTTTGACGCGGGAACTGGTGCCATCAGTTCAACTTCCTATCACCTTTCGGGTAAAGCGCGCGAGCGGCAGATCGCGGTCCAATCAAATTCTGCCTTTGCGCTTAATGGCGGCTTCCTGAAGAGCGCTTATTTCGGCGCGGTGACGCCGATTTTAGCGCCGGTCGTGACTTCGATCGCGCCAGTCAGCGCGCTCAATACGGGGACGGTCAATATCACGAACCTGGGCGGCGCGAATTTCGCGGCCGGCGCGTCGGTTAAATTGTCAAAGAGCGGACAGCCGGACATCAACGCGACCAATGTTGCCGTCGTTAGCGCCGTCAAGATCACCTGCACCCTCGATCTGACCGGCGCGGCTGGCGGGGCCTGGGACGTAACTGTGACCAATCCCGACGGGCGATCAGGCACTCTGCCGTCCGCCTTCACCGTAACTTTTGCGGCGCCGACGGTAAGCTCGATCACGCCGAAGTCGGGCGTCAATA
>JBBAAJ010000206.1:0-2527 GCA_041658365.1 Candidatus Peribacteraceae bacterium
CGGGGATCCTCGCCGCCCTGTCTATCGGCTCACTGGTCCCGGAGATGATTGCCGGACTTCTGGGCATACCCTCGAACGCGATCCGCCTGGTAATGAAAGTGGTCGCCGTGGCCGTCGCGCTTCCCGTCATGTTCTACCTGGTCGAACGGATCTTTCTGGATCGGGCTTCCCGGCGGAAATAAGGGGATATAAAGCAGGAAAGTGGCATGGCTATTGGAAAAAAAACAGAAGGAGGAGAAGGAATATGAAGATCATCACCCGAATAGCCGCAATCGGTTCGCTGCTCTTGCTCCCGTGCTGGGCATCCGCAGCCACGTGGGCCATCGATCCCGACCACTCAAACATCCAGTTCAAGGTGCGCCATCTTATGGTGTCGAACGTCAGCGGAAAGTTCGGCAAGTTCCAGGGGACAGTCGTTTCGGACGAGAAGGATCTTCGAAAATCGATGGTCGATATGAGCATCGACGCCGCTTCCGTCAACACCGGCGTCGCAAAACGGGACGATGACCTGCGGAGTCCCAATTTCCTCGACGTGGCGAAATACCCGACCATCACCTTCCGGTCGAACAATGTGGAAACGGCCGGAGAAGGGATGCTCAAGGTGACCGGCGACCTGACGATCCACGGAGTCACCCGGTCGGTGGTGCTCGATGTCGAGGGGCCCACTCCGGAATTGAAGGATCCATGGGGGAAGGTCCGCCGTGGCGTGTCTGCGACGACAAAGATCAACCGGAAGGATTTCGGGCTCACCTGGAACCAGGCGCTGGAAGCCGGGGGCGTAGTGGTCGGGGATGCGGTAACGATCGCTATCGATGCGGAATTCGTGAGGGAGTAGATTACACCCGCGGGGGATGAAAACGCGGGTGAAGAATTTGAGGGGCGAAGGATCGCAGGGGCGGTACTTTTTGTTATTTTGAAGGAACGGTTCGCCTGAATCCTCATCTTACTTTAATGGATGCCATCTATTCGAAGGAGGATATCATGCGAAAGACCGCCCTGTTCTTCTTGCTAAGCGCCTTTTTGTCATTGGTCCTTGCCGGTGCCGTTTTTGCCGATAACCACGCCGTGAAGCAGGCCGAAAAGGCCGGGATCGGCAAGTTCCTCACCGACGCGAAAGGGTTGACCCTCTATATTTTCAAGAAAGACTCCCCCGGCAAGAGCGTCTGTACAGGGACCTGCGTGGACAATTGGCCGCTCTATTTCCGCGAAAAGGTCGTCGCTCCCACGGAATTGAATGCCGGTGACTTCGACACGATTACCAGGGAGGACGGGAAGAAGCAGACCACCTACAAGGGGTGGCCTCTTTACTATTACGTCGGAGACACGAGCGCCGGCGACACCAACGGTCAGGGGAAGAAGGACATCTGGTACGTGGCGGATCCGGGCCTCGCTGCCCGGTAAACCGTGATCCTGATCCGAAGGAAGAGAAGAAAGCGGAGAGCCTGAAGAAGGCTTTCCATGGCGCCCATGGGGTATTCTGCGTGACGTTCTTCTGGGAGCACTTTTCGCCCGAGAAGGAGTTGGCCGAGGCGAAAAACATGGCCGAAGCTGCAAAACAGGCCGGCGTCAGGCACGTCATCTGGTCGACCCTCGAAGACACCCGGAAGTGGGTACCACTCGGCGACAACCGCATGCCCACACTCATGGGCAAATACAAGGTGCCGCACTTTGATGCAAAGGGCGAGGCAAACCGGCTGTTCACCGAAATCGGCCTTCCGACGACATTCCTGCTGACATCGTTCTATTGGGAGAACCTGATCTACTTCGGGATGGGCCCCAAGAAGGGGCCGGACGGAAATCTGTACATCACCCTGCCCATGGGCGACAAGAAGCTCCCTGGCATGGCCGCCGAGGACATCGGAAAATGCGCCTCCGGCATCTTTCAAAAGGGCCGTGAATTCATCGGCAAGACCGTCGGCGTCGCGGGCGATCACCTGACCGGCGCCCGGATGGCTGTCGCGCTGACCAAGGCACTTGGTCAGGAGGTGCGGTATAACGCCGTGCCGCCCGATGTCTACCGGGGATTCGGTTTTCCCGGCGCAGAGGATCTCGGGAACATGTTCCAGTTCAACCGTGACTTCGAACACGTCTTCTGCGGGGCCCGCAACCTCGATATCGCACGGAGTCTCAACCCATCGATGCAAACGTTCGACGCATGGCTTGCCAATAACAAGAATCGCATCCCGATCGAGAAGGAATCTCTGCGGGCATCGGGAGAATGAAGGAACCGAACCGGTCAGCATGCGCACAACTCCCGGCGGAAGCCTTGGATCAGGGGATACATGAGCGCGTTCGAGTCCAGCACCAAAATCAACTTTCTTTCGCTTGCCTTGCGCGCTGGGGGGGGGTACACTCCTGATCATGCAGGTGGTATCAGGTGATGCCTACCTGAGCAGTTACCAAATAAAGTTCTATACTACGACGGCATGATGCCGCCATCCATCGAAAAATAGAGTTGGATACTGCGGCCACCCGTTTCCGCTCTCCTGAAGTGACCCTCCCGTAGTTTTCGATTTTCATCTCGATG
>JBBAAJ010000207.1:0-2509 GCA_041658365.1 Candidatus Peribacteraceae bacterium
CGCTGCCTCATGCACCCCCGCAATCTCCACCCCTCCCACCGTCCCCGCATCCACCGTCCCCGCCTTCGCTATCACATCCACCGAAGAAACGAGATCTCCACCATACGCCTTCAGATACCCAGCGATCCTCTGCGACACCGTCCCCGTTCCCTCACTATTCATGATGACATCGATAGTATGCCTGAATGACGCCTGTTCCTCCGCCGCACGGTTCGTCGGCGCACTCGCCCCCCCATTCCCCGCGAATGCGTTCCCCGGATTGTTGAACTTCTTTTCCTCCCCCTGAACCCTCGCCTCCGCCGCTCTCTGCTGGGCTACAAGCTCCGCCGCACTGTTTTCCAAGATCGCCTCCGCCGCCTCCAGGATCACCCAGCGATCCGGAAGCTTGATCCTGAGGAGAGAGAGCCTGTCCATCACCACTCCGTACTCCGCCGGGATGCCGTCCAGTTGCTTCAAGTGCGGTGCCGCGTCTCCTCCTGCTCTCGCAGTGAGGATCGCGTTCATCCCCGCTTCCAGCATCCTCCCCACGGCCTCGTTGTACCCATCGATGAACTTCCGGTAGCCATCGAACTCCGCCCCCCGGATGTAGTAGAACTCCCGCTCGGGGATGCGCATCCTCTCCATCGTCTGAGCCTTGTTCTCCTCCCTCCAACCCTGCAACACTTCCAGAAACTTCACCCACAGCTTGTCGGGATCGAGCGAGAACTGAAACCTCTCATCCGCCTGTGCCGCGAGTGCCATCAGATTCCCTCTCTGTGTGTTCTTTATCGCATCTCCCTGCGCACCATCCAGTACCCCGCTTGCGATCACCGCCGCTCCTCCCGCCTGCGCCATCTTCTGCTGCGTCTCGATTGCCTGATCCACCGCCATCACCTGCGCTACCTCTTCGCTGAGCGCTCCGAACACCGCTTGGAAACCACGAGTCGAATCGAGTGGATCGGCACTGCTCATCGCACCTCGTGCGCTCACGTGCGCCTTCGGAACGAACGCCTGAAGCGGTTCTGAGGCACTCAGTTTCTTCCCCTCCTTGTCCCACACGACCCCGACTCTCTGGAGAATCGCCCCGTTTGGCCGATCCAGAAGCTGTACCTCGTATGTTCCCGTCGGCTTCGTACCGTCCATCGTAAGTGTGGGAGTCGAGAATCCTTTCTTCAGTACCTTCTTCCCCAGGAACCCTCCACCCGTGAGTTCCAGAATCGCTCCTGCCATGGGACTCTCCACCGCAAGCGTCACGTTCGCTCTCTCCGTGAGCAGCACCTGCATGCCCGGCTCCGTCTCCCATTCCCTCGCCTCCGTCCTCTGCTCTGTGAGGAGCGCGAAGCTTCCGTTCCCCCTGTCTCCCTCGAACACCAGTCGATCCAGCATCACGGTCATCTCCTCATCCGCATACAACACGAACTCCAGCCTGGGATGAGCAGCCAGATCCCAATTCACGATTGCACCGTCACTCAAAATCCTCCCGAACCCCACCTTGTTCTGCGTCCCCCCCGGATGATCGAGCTTGATGACGCCCAGGGGGGTTACAAGGAACGACTGGTCGTACGGCGAGGTGATGCGGATCTCCGTCTTCTTCCCTGTGTCCGGATCCGGCCCCGTAGTGAGCCACGCCTTCCCGCGCTTCTTCAATTCCTCATTCCCATCCAATCCCTCAAGCGTCCTTCTGGAGAGCACCGTCTCCGCCTGAAGCGCCGTCTCTTCCTCCCTTCGGCTTCGCTCAGGGTCTTCGACCAATGCGGTAATCGCCGCATCCACAGCTTTTGTATTGACCGGAGCCGCTTCCTTCACAGGTTCTTTCACCACAGGCGCCGGCCTCTTCAGCCCTGTCTTGTATGCCTCAATCCTTGTTGCGTTCATTGCAAGCAGAATCTCCAGATTATTCGGATCAACCACGATGGAACCGAAGTCCCATCCCGTAGCAAACACCCTGCTCGAGACCAGCTGATTCCCCTCGATGTTCCGCTTCACGAGCCCATCGGATGAGAACGTCACCACGATGTCCTTCGTGAGGAACTTTATCTTCCCCACCCATCTCCCCACATTTCCTCTGGCGATCTCCTTCCCCGTCTCACTGTCCAAAATCACCAACGTTCCATCCGTTCCCCCAAGTCCCACCCTGCTTCCATCAGGGCTGATCGCTACGTCTCCATGTCCCGCAGGAATCCCCTGAAAATCACGTATCTTCTTCCCTGTCTTGTCATAGAGCTCCGCCTTCGGTCCCCCGACCACCGTCTTCTCCCCCTTCTGATCCGAATCAAAGAGCCACACGGCGTCTCCCGCCTCCGGGAAGGCAGTGCTCATCGCCCCCGTCCTCGCATTGATGCGCTGTATCGCGCCGTAATCCACCTGCGCCAAAACCGTCTCGCTATCCGGAAACTCAATCTTGTTTACATTTCCCGCTAAATTGTTCTTCTCCCAGAGCACCTGCCCGCTTGCGATCTCCACTGCGACGATCTTCTGGCCGTTCCCTCCGGACACAGCAATCTTCCCGTCCGGAGACACGGCAAGCGAC